>JAHEIS010000018.1 GCA_024639225.1 Actinomycetes bacterium
CCCGGATCCTGATTCTCGATGAGGCGACCGCCTCCGTGGACGCCACGACCGAGCGCGAGATCCAGCGAGCACTGGCGAGCGCGATGCGCGGCCGGACGACTCTGATCATCGCCCACCGCCGCTCGACCATCGCCCTGGCCGACGAGGTCGCCGTGATCGACGGCGGTCAGATCGCGGCCCGCGGGACGCTCGCGGAGATCTCCTCGCTGCCCGTCGCCCGGGCGGTGCTCGAAGAGGCGGCCCACGGACCCGAGCTCCTGGAACAGAGCTCATGAGCACGCGCCACGGAGGGCCGGCATCGCGAGTCATCGGGCCGGTTCTGGACGAGGAGGCGCTCAACTCGACGGTCCCCGCGAGGCGCAAGCTCCGTCGCCTGCTGCCCTACTTCCGCCCCTACCTCGGCCGGACCGCACTCTCGGTCGCGATGATGATCCTGGTGACGGTCGCGTCGCTGGCGACACCGTTTCTCGCCCAGATCGCCATCGACGACGGGATCGAGGCCGGCGAGACCTCGGTCCTCTACCTCGCTGTGAGCCTCATCCTCGTCGCCGGCCTCGTCGGTTGGGCGGGCGGCTACTTCCAGACCTATCTGTCGCGCTGGGTCGGCGAGAGCTTGCTGCTCGATTTGCGGTCAGACCTCTACGACCACGCGGTGGAGCTGGAGCTCGGCTATCACGAGAGCGTCCCGGCGGGGCAGACGGTCGCCCGACTCACGAGCGATATCGAGGCGCTGGACAACCTCGTCACCGACGGCTTCAGCTCGCTGGTCGTCAACGGCCTCACGTTCTTCGGGGTCGTCGGGATCCTCTTCTACTACGACTGGCAGCTGGCTCTCGTCGCGTTCTGCATCTTCCCGGTGCTCGCCGTGGTGACGATGATCTTCCGCCACTTCTCGACGCGGGCCTACCGGCTGACGCGCGAGCGCAATGCAGACGTTCTCGGCGTCCTGCAGGAACGCCTGTCGGGCATTCGCGAGGTCCAGAGCCACGGCCGCCAGCGGGCCGCGTCCGACGACTTCGCCGTCGCCAACCGCGACTACCGCAGCGCGAACATGGACACGATCCGGCTGTCGGCGCTCTACTTCCCGGGCATCGAGATGCTCGCCGCCGTCGGGACGGTCTTCGTCCTCTACGCCGGATCCATCCGCGTCGACGACGGTGACCTGACCATCGGTGTGATGATCGCCTTCATCGGCTACCTCGCGACGTTCTTCGAGCCGATCCAGTCGCTGTCGCAGCTCTACAACACCTTCCAGGCGGCGATGGCGGCGCTGGAGAAAATCCTCGGGGTCCTCGACCGCCCCGCCCGCTTGACCGACGCCGACGATGCCGTCGAGCTCGACGAGCTCGAGGGTGCCGTCGAGCTCCGAGGGGTCACGTTCGGCTACGGCGACGAGCCCGTTCTCCACGACATCGACCTGTCCATCGCGCCCGGCGAGACCGTCGCTTTCGTCGGAGCGACCGGCGCCGGCAAGTCGACGCTGGCCAAGTTGGTGACCCGGCTCTACGACCCCGACGAAGGCGTGGTCAGCGTCGACGGCCATGATCTGCGCACGGTGACCTCACGATCCCTGCGCCGCCAGATGGGAACGGTCCCGCAGGAGGGCTACCTGTTCGCCGGCAGCGTGTCCGAGAACCTGCGGCTGGGCCGGCCGTCGGCCTCGGACGCGGACCTGTGGGATGCGCTCGAGGTCGTCGGCGCCCGGGAGCTGGTCGAGCAGATGCCCGAGGGCCTCGAGACCGAACTGAGCGAGCGGGCCGGTGAGCTGAGCGCAGGCCAGCGGCAGCTGCTGTCGTTCGCGCGGGCGCTGGTCGCCGATCCGCGGCTGATCATCCTCGACGAGGCGACCTCCTCTATCGACATCGGCACGGAGGCCCGAATCGAGCGGGCACTGGCAACACTCTTCGCCGGCCGCACGTCGATCATCATCGCCCACCGCCTCTCGACCATCCAGCGCGCGGACCGGATCGTCGTTCTCTCGGGCGGCCGGATCGTCGAGACGGGCACCCACGAGGAGCTGCTCGCCCAGCGCGGCCGCTACGCCGCCCTCTACGGCGCCTGGGAGGAGGGCCCGGGCCCGGCAGGGGTGCCGACGCCCAGCGCCACCTGAGAGAACGCCGACCCTGTGGTAATTTCGGACCCGCTGGGGGATCGTCTAATGGCAGGACATCGGGTTCTGGTCCCGAGAGTGAGGGTTCGAATCCTTCTCCCCCAACTGCTCTCCCCTCCGACCGACTCCCGCCAAGCGTGGCGCACCGGCGCGGACGCCTTCGCCGAGTGCGTCCCTGAGCCCACCCTCGCCCCCGGCGCAGCAGCCCCTTGCCCCGGCACCGCCAGGCGTCCGGGCACCCCGAGCCGGAGGGTCCGCACCAGAAGACCCGCCGGTCCGGTTCGGATCGCTCGGCGTCGTAGGCCCTACCGAGCCCCGTGAACTCCCGGACGGCCCTTGATCGCCGAGACCCACTCGCGGGTCATCCGGCCGGCATCGCCGGCTTCTTCAGTGCCGAGGTAGACCCCCGGGCGAAGCAGATTCACCCGCCGCGGTCGGTCGTGGCCGTGGCCCGGGCGCGGCGATTCCGCGTCCCGCGCCGGGATGTGAAGGGCGGGTCGTTCCTCTGTGCCGACAGCTAGCATGTCCGGCATCGGCCCTCCGCCCGTCAAGCGCAGGACAGCGACAGCGGCATGAGCCACATCGGATTCCGGTCCATCGTCAGGCCCGACGGCGTACCGGCGCAGAACGAACGAGTTGAGGAGAGCGTTGTGGAAGAAGACATCAGGGAGTTCGGCCCGATCGACTACGCGATCTTCGAGTTCCCGGGGAACCGGTTCAACGGGGCGATCGCGCCGAACATCGTGGACCTCGTCGACCGTGGCCTCATCCGCATCCTCGACCTGGTCTTCGTCAAGAAGGACGAGAGCGGGTTGCTGACGATCGTCGAGCTCTCCGACATGGATCAGGACGAGATCGGCGGCATTGCGGTGTTCGAGGGCGAGGTGACCGACCTGCTGTCGCAGGAGGATGTGGAAGCTGCCGGCGAGGTCATCGAGCCGGGCAGTTCCGCGCTGTTCTTGGTGTGGGAGAACACCTGGGCAGCTCCCCTGGCGACCGCGATCCTCCAATCCGGCGGCCAGCTCGCCACAACCGGGCGTATCCCCGTTCCGGACGTGCTTGCCGCGCTCGAGGCCGTCGCGGCCCTCGACTGACACCGCCCACCACCACAGAAGGAGCAGACGCATGCCCAGGAGACGACCCGCAGGTCGGATGGTCCGAACGATGGGACGCACCGCAGTCGTTGCGGGCACCGCCACCGCCGTGTCCGGGCGGGTGGCGAGGCGACAACAGCGACGCGCGACGGCAGACAGCCAGCTGCAGGAGGAGCAGCAGCCCGTCGCACCGGCACCGACACCCCCGGCTGCTGCCCCCGCCATGGACATGGGCGACAAGCTCAAAGCGCTGGAGCAGTTGGCGTCGCTCAAAGATCAGGGAATCCTGACCGAGGCGGAGTTCGAGGCCCAGAAGGCCAAGATCCTCGCGGGCTGACAGCAACCCGCTGCCCGTGAGGCGCCCGTCGTCGTGATCGCTGACGGCGGCGGGGCCTCACGCGCCGACCATCCCGGTCATCCGGTCCACTGCTGGACGGCTTGGCGGGCGCCTTCCTCGCAGAGCTGTCCGATGTCCTGCGTCGCGGCCAGTTCGTCGCCGGCCTCGCTCGCGGACTCCGTCATCGGCTTCTCGGCGGGCCAACCGGGCGCTGGACGCTCGCTGGCGACGACCCAATCGATCTCACAGCGCGTCATCCCCGCCGTCGTGCACGGGGTTGTTCCAGGAGCTGACGGTAGCGCGCGCCCTGCGCGTCGTCGGCCAGCCCACGTCCGGCGACATCACCGACGAGCTCCATCGTCCGCTGTCACGCCGGCTCGCGCCGGGGCTCCCGCGCGACGCGGTGGTCGCCAACGGGGACGTCGAAACGCCGCTGACCGGAGCCGCGCTGTCAGGAGACCGGCCGAGCACCCCTAACCGGAGGCCGCGCGTATGAAGACCGGTCGGTCCGGCTCGGATCGCTCGGCGTCGTAGGCGTAACCGAGGCCGGTGAACTCCGACAGGTCCTTGATCGCCGAGACCCGCTCACGGACCATCCAGCCCGCCATCGCTCCCCGGGCCCTCTTGGCGCAGAAGCTGATGATCTTCGGCTCCCCGTCCTCCTTGCGGTCGAGGAACACCGGTGAGATCACGCGTGCGCCAAACGCATCCGGATGGACCGCGGTGAAGTACTCGGCCGACGCCAGGTTCACGAGGACACCCGCCCCCGGGCTTGCCTCCAGGTCGGCCGCCAGAGCCGCGGTGATCCGGTCGCCCCAGAAGTCATAGAGATCCTCGCCCCAGGGCCCGTCGAGGCGAGTGCTCATCTCCAGGCGGTACGGCTGCATGAGGTCGAGCGGCCGAAGAACTCCGTAGAGCCCCGAGAGGATGCGGAGCGACTTCTGGGCACGGGTGAAGTCGCGGGTGCCGAAGCTCCCGGCCTCCAGCCCTTGATACACGTCGCCGCTGAACGCGAGGACCGCGGGACGCGCCGCCTCCGCCTCCACGTCCGGGCTCCACTGGCGGAATCGCTCGGCGTTCAACTCGGCCAGCGGTTCCGAGATCGACATCAGCTGCCGCAGGTCGTCCGGAGTGCTCTCAGCCAGACGCTCCACCAGGATCGCTGAGCGATCGGTGAATGCCGGATGGGTCGCTCGGTCGGTCGCCAACGGCGACTCGTAGTCGAGCGACTTGGCGGGCGAGATGACGGCGAGCACGGGGCCGTTATATCCGACCGACCTGGCGGCCGTCGGGCTGTCGTGCGGACCGCACGTCCGCTATTCATGCTCGAGGAGTCCTCGTGACCGGAGCCGTCGACTCTCATGGGCGGCGGACAGCGAGCCGATAGTGCCCCTGTCAGGTCGCCCGACTCCCCAACCGATGATCCGTCGCCCTCTCCTCCTCACATTCGTGCTCGGCATCGCCGCGGCCCCGGCCGCCGGAGCCGTGTCGACGTTCCCCGACGGGCAGGGCAACACGATCACGATCGATGTCCGCGCCAAGGGTGGCCAACCGGCGAAGTACGCGAGAATCCTCGCCGGCACGATTCACGGCGATGAGATCAACGACGTGACCGTCCGCGTCGTGTCGCGCGCGGCGATCGCCCGCGAGTGCCACCCCCTCGCCCTGGCCTGCTACGGCGCCGAGCCACGGCAGCGCCCGCTGATCTTCATCCCGGCGATTCCCGCCGCGCGCCTGCGCAGCACGCTGGTCCACGAATACGGCCACCACGTCGATCAGGCCTATTCGCACCGCATCACGACCGCCGGTCGTCTCGACGGGACGCCGCGCTGGTGGAACGCCCGGCGCATCGGCGCCCGCCTGAGCAAGCGGCAGGTCGCGTGGAACTACCGGCAAGGGTGGGAGCGGTCGGTCGCGGAGATCTTCGCAGAGGACTACGCCGTGACCAACCTCGGCCGCAGGGCCGAGTTCGACGTCCTCTGGCTCGGCCGGCCGTCGGCGAAGGTACGCGCGGCCCTGCGCATGGACCTCGAGGACCCGATCGGACTCACGCGCCGCCACGTCGGTGTCGCGTGGCTCCGCCCCGGCGCTGAGCGCATCGTGCCGTTCCGGGTCAACCGCACCCGTCGAGCGGCGATCTCGACCGCCGCACGGAACCCGCGCGGTCCGCGCCGCGTCGTCACAACGCTCCGCTGTGACGGCCGGGACATCGGGAGCTCGGTGGCGACTCGTCGGCGCCAGGCCGCGATCCGGAGTGCAGTGATCCCACGGGGCTCACGCTGCGAGATCGTCTACGCCGCCGATGGGGCGCCGGCGCTGCTCGAGTCTTTCATCACCCTGCGCTGACGACGCTCCCTCGTGGGGGCCGGGACGTCAGCGAACGATGACGGGGGTGCCGGGGCGCGCGACGCGCGAAAGCTTGATGACGGCGGCGTTGGCCATCCGGATGCAACCATGGCTGTAGGCGCCGCCGAGCAGACCAGGGCTGTTGGTCCCGTGGATCGCGACGCGGCCGTTGCCACCCGCGAAGTAGTTCAGCTCTTCCGAGTGCGCGGTGAGCGGGAGTACCCAGGGGCCGAGGTAGGACCCGCGGGCGTTCGTGGGAATCCGTGAGGCGACGGCATGACGGCCGCGGGGCGTCGGGAAGGTGCTCGTGCCGATCACGACGCGTTTGCGCATGATCCGCTTGCCCTTCTTGAAAACGCTCAGGCGGCGCTTCTGGAGGTCAATCGTGACGCGGTACGGGTTCTTGCGCAGCCTCACCGACGAGGCCGGGACCCACGCGCTGCGTCCGTTGGGCCGCTTGGCCAGCAGCACCCGCACCCACAGCTTGCGCTTCACGCGCTTGGAGCCGGTGACCAGGAGCACAGCCTTGTCGCCCCCGAGGGCGGTCGTCGGCGAGATCCGGGCGGCGACACGAGCCGTGCGACGGGGCGCACGACGACCCACGACCGGCGCGAACAGCTCCGCCTGCCAGGAGACCTTGCCCGTCGGCGGTCCGATCTTCGGCTTCTTCTTGGGCGCCGCGTCCGCGGCCGGGACGGCTGCCAGCGAGAGGGCCGCGACCAGCGCAACCAGAGCCGCGCGCAGCGGAAGGGACGAGACACGGGGACAAGGCAGGCCGGAGGTCATGCCCTTCTCTTCGGCACTCCCGGCTCGGCGCTTGACCTTCGGTGGTCCCTTCTCAAGCTTCCCGAACAGTTCCCGTCCGGCTGCCGCGGCGTGCGGCGTGTGAGAACGTCCCCGCCATGACCCCATCCCGACCCGACCCCAAGCACGTCGCCGCCGTGACCTCGGCGTCGCTCAGCGACGCCATGGCGGATCGCTTCGCGCACCGCTTCCACATCCTTGACCTGATCAGCCCGGTCCCGGACCGGGTCCTGTTCGGCCCGGCGGCCACCATGCAGTTCATGCCACGCCGCGAGGACCTGCGCGACCCGGACGTGCACGACTTCGCCCCCGTCCTCGCCGACGCGGTCAGAGACGACGGCGAGGGAGCTGTCCTCGTGGTCTCCTCCGGTGGCTGCCCGGACGCGGCGGTCGCGGGCGGCAAGAAGATCTCGCGTCTGAAGGGCTTGGGGATGGCGGGCATCCTCACCGACGCCCGCCTGCGGGACTTCGACGAGGTCGACGAGCTGGGAATCGCGGCGTGGTGCGGCGGCGAGACGACGCTCGCCGACCGTCGCGAGGCCATGCCATTCTCGGCCGGGGTGCCGGTCTCGCTCGAGTCCGTCACGGTCATACCCGGCGACTGGATCTACGCCGACGCCGGCGGCGCGGTCGTCATCCCCGCGGCGGCCCGCGACGAGATCATCGCGGCCGCGGTCGAGCGGGAGCGGGAGGACGCCGCCGAGGTTCAGAGAATCGCCGAGGAGTACTCGCGCGGCGACTGACGTTGTGCGCGAGCACCCCGGCCCGGGCGACGGACGGGGGCCCGGCTCCATAGAATCCGGTGAAAGATCAGCGACTCTCTCCGAAAGGCCTGCGACATGAAGGTCGGGCTCCTGACCGGTGGCGGCGACTGCCCCGGTCTCAACGCCGTGATCCGCGCCGCCGTGAAGGTCGGCGCGGGCAGGTACGGACACGAACACCTCGGGCTGCTCCACGGCTGGCGTGGCCTGCTGGAGAAGGAGACGATGCCGCTCGGGCCCGATGAGGTCCGGGGCATCCTCCACCGCGGTGGCACGATCCTGCGCAGCTCGCGGACCAACCCCTACAGCCGGGACGGCGGCGGCGAGGAGGCCGCCGCAGCGTTCGCCGACCTCGGCCTCGACGCGCTCATCGCCATCGGCGGCGAGGACACGCTGGGCGTCGCCCGGCGCCTGCACGAGGACTTCGGCATCAACGTGATCGGGGTGCCGAAGACGATCGACAACGATCTCTCGGGCACCGACTACACCTTCGGATTCGCCACCGCGGTCCAGGTCGCCGTGGACGCCATCGACCGCCTCCACTCCACCGCCGAGTCGCACGATCGGGTGATGGTCGTGGAGGTCATGGGCCGCCACGTCGGCTGGATCGCGACCTACGCCGGCCTGGCCGGCGGCGCCGACTTCATCCTGGTCCCCGAGCACCCCCACCCGGTGACGGATGTCGTGGCGGCCATCAAGCGACGGCATGAGGCCGGCTCGGAGTTCTCCATCGTGGTTGTCAGCGAGGGGTACGAGCTCGAGGGCGCCGATACCGGCGAGGCCGTCGACGAGTTCGGGCACGTCGACCTCGCCGATGTGGACGTAGGCCAGAACCTCGCGGCGCGGATCGGAGAGGCGACCGGCTTCGACACGCGGAGCGTCGTGCTCGGCCACATCCAGCGGGGAGGGACACCCTGCGCCGCGGATCGTGTGCTCGCGACCCGCTTCGGGACGGCCGCCGCCCACCTGGTCGCCAAGGGGACCTTCGGGCGCATGGTCGCCCTGGTCGGCGACGACGTACGCGACATCCCGCTGACCGACGCCGTGGCCGAGCTGAAAGCGGTTCCGCCGGAACGCTTCGCGGTGGCCGAGGCCTTCTTCGCTTAGGTCCGCCGGGCACACGACGTGTGTCCCGGCGGTCCGAATTCCTTTACACAGGCGGCGCCGACGCCGAGTGAAACGGACGGGGCACCGGTGCTACTGTCCTCCGCCGAACGCCATGGATCGCACGCTCATCATCTGTGAAAAGCCCTCCGTCGCCGCCGACGTGGCGAAGGCCCTGTACGGCGCGAAAGCGACGAAGAAGGGGGACCACTACGAGTCGGACGACGCGATCATCGCGTTCGCCGTCGGGCACATCGTGGAGCAGGCCGACCCGGACGCCTACGACCCCAAGTACAAGAAGTGGGTGTTTGAGGACCTGCCGATCATCCCCGAGGAATTCGCGTACGAGCCGCGCAAGAACCAGAAGACCAAGCTCAACGGCCTGCACAAGCTCATGGCCCGCAAGGACGTCACCGAGATCGTGAACGCCTGCGACGCCGGGCGCGAGGGCGAGCTCATCTTCAAGGAGCTCATCTACACCGCTCCCGACAAGGCCAGGGGCAAGCCGATCCGGCGCGCCTGGTTCAGCTCGCTCACCAAGGACGCCATCCGCGACGCCTTCGACAACCTGCGCTCCGACGATGAGGTCGCCGGACTCGAGGCTGCGGCGGTCGCGCGCAGTGAGGCCGACTGGCTCGTCGGGATGAACGGCACCCGCGCGGCCACCAGCAAGGGCGGATGGATCCGGCGCAACAGCCGCAACGAGGCGCGCTCGCTGGGGCGAGTCCAGACACCGACCCTGGCGCTCATCGTCAAGCGCGATCTCGAGATCAACGCCTTCGTGCCCGAGGACTACTGGCTGGTCGAGGCGGCATTCGAGACGGGCACGGGCGCCGAGTACCCCGGCCGCTATCGCGACGGGTCGGTCGAGCGGATCAAGGCGGAGGAGCCGGCCGTCGCGATCGCCGACGCATCGCGCGGCAACGAGGGCGTGGTCGCCGAGGTCACCAAGAAGCCCCAGACCAAGCAGCCGGACTTGCTCTACGACCTCACCTCCCTGCAACGGGCGGCCAACGGTCGCTTCGGCTACTCGGCCAAGCGCACCCTCGACATCGCCCAGCGCCTCTACGAGTCGCACAAGGTCCTGACCTATCCGCGGACGAACTCGCGCTACCTGTCCGGCGATCTCGTCTCCACGCTCAAGCCCACGGCGAGCCAGGTCGGCGCGGCCGCGCCCGAGTACGCCGAGGGCGCCCGCTATGTGGTCGGCCTGGACAAGCTCCCGCTCGGGCGGATCGTCAACGACGACAAGGTCGGCGACCACCACGCGATCATCCCGACCAACGCCGACCAGGACCTGTCAGCGCTGTCCAAGGACGAGCGCAACATCTACGACCTGGTCGCGCGCCGGTTCCTCGCCGCCTTCCACCCGCCCGCGCGCTTCGAGAACACGACGGTCATGACCCGCGTCGGCGAGAACATGTTCCGCAGCACGGGCCGCGTGATCATCGACGCCGGATGGCAGGCGGTCGAGCCGGTCAAGTCCGACAGCGACCCGACCGAGCTTCCGCCCCTCAATGAGGGCGACACCGTGCTCTGCGCAGGGGTCGAGGTCCTCGCCAAGCAGACGAACCCGCCCGCGCGCTATTCGGAAGGCACGCTCCTACGCGCGATGGAGACGGCGGGCAAGCTGGTCGACGATGACGAGGCCGCCGAGGCGATGAAGGACGCCGGACTCGGAACCCCGGCGACCCGCGCGGGCACCATCGAAACCCTGCTCGACCGCGGCTACGTCGAGCGTGAGAAGCGCACGCTGCGGGCAACCGACACCGGCATCGGGATCATCAAGGTCCTCGGTGACCACGACCTGACCAGCCCGGAGCTGACGGGCCGCTGGGAGCAGCGCCTCAACCAGATCGAACGCGGCGAAGAGGACCCCCAGCTCTTCCGCGCTGAGATCGAGCAGTTCACCCGTGAGGTTGTGCAGTACTTCGCCGACAAGGAGAAGGAGCACTTCCGGATCGAACGGCGGCCGATCGCGCCCTGTCCCACCGAGGGCTGCGAGGGCGAGATCGTCGAGTACCCCAAAAGCTGGGGCTGCAACACCTACAAGGGCAAGGACGATCCGGGCTGCGGCTACACCCTCTGGAAGCAGAACGGCGGCCAGACGCTGACGCTCGAAGAGGCGCTCGAGCACATCGCCGCCGGCCGCTCCAGCAAGGACATCGCGCCGGAGCGCGTGATTCTCGGCCCCTGCCCCAGCGACGGCTGCGGCGGCGAGATCATCGAGCGCGGCAAGGGCTACGGCTGCACGAGCTGGAGCCGCAAGGACCCCGGCTGCGGCTACGTCATCTGGAAGAAGGCCAAGGGTGTCGAGGTCGATCTCGAGGCCGCCACGGCAATGGTCGCCAAGGGCGAGACCAACGCCGCCAAGCCCCCGCCCAAGGAGCCACTCGGCCCCTGCCCGACCGAGGGCTGCACGGGCGAGATCCTCGAGAAGCGCAGCAACTATGGATGCTCGACCTACAAGAGCAAGAAGAACCCGGGCTGCGGGTACACGATCTGGAAGAAGGTCCGCGGTAAGCCCGGCGAGGAGATCGACCGCGAAACCGCGACCACCATGGTCGCCGAGGCCAACGCCGCCGCGGAATCCGACTCGGGCTCCTCCGACGAGGTCGAGACGCCCGCCGCAACACGCGGATGACCCCCGACGAGGTGACGGACCACCTCGTCGCCCACGGAACGTGGGCTTTCAGCCGCTCATCGGGCCCGGGCGGTCAGCGGCGCGACAAGGCGGAGACCCGCGTCGAGCTGGCCCTCGGCCCCGAAGCGCTTGCCGGGCTGCCCATGCGCGTCCGCGATCGCCTCGCGCGCGGCCTGGGAATCACCCGGACCCCGGCGCGGTTCGCCGCGGAGGATCACCGCGAGCGGGAGCGAAACCGCGCGGCGGTGATCAGCCGACTCGCTCGACGAGTCCGACAGGCGCTGGCCCCTGCCCCGCCGCGACGCAAGCGGACACGGCCCAGCCGGTCGGCCCGGGAGCGTCGGCTCGCGGGCAAGGCGCGGCGCGGTCAGGTCAAAAAGCTACGCCGTCGCCCCGGCGCTGACGACTGAACCCGCCCGGCAGTCCGGGCAGGTTCACGCTGTTCAGCGCGGCCGGGGACCCGGGCTGCGAGCCGGGATGAGCCGACTGCCGGAGGGTCGACACGGATCAACGAGTCCTTCAGAATTCGGCGGCAGATGATGGGCGCGGTGCCCCGGATCGGGGAGAGCTAGACTCTTCCGATGCCCTCATCGACTCCGGCCCGCGCAGGGCACGGTCGCCGGGTACTCATCGTGGGCGGCGGCTTCGGCGGTTTTCATACCGCGCGCCATCTCGAGAAGCTCGCCCGCGAGCACGACCTCGAGGTGACGCTCGTCAACGACACGAACCACCTTGTTTACACCCCGTTCCTGCCTGAGGCCGCCGGGGGCACGCTGGAGCCGCGGCACGTGGTCATCCCGCTGCGGCCCTCGCTGCCCCGGACGCGGTTACTGGTCGGTCACGCAACCCGGCACGACCCCGACCGACGACGGGTGCGTTTCGTCGCCGACTCCGGCGAGGAGACGGATCTCGAGTACGACCAACTCGTCGTCTGTCCGGGTTCGGTCTCCCGGACCCTGCCGATCCCGGGGCTGAGCGAGTCGGCGGTTGGCTTCAAGACTCTGGCCGAGGCGATCTTCCTGCGCAACCACGTCCTCAAGCAGCTCGAGCTGGCCGACGCGGCACGTGACGCCGACGAGCGCGCCGCGATGCTGACGTTCGTCTTCGTCGGTGGCGGCTATGCCGGGGTCGAGGCGCTGGCTGAGCTCGAGGATCTGGTCGCCGACTCGCGCCGCCACTACCCGGGGCTCGACAAGGTGCCGACCCGCTGGATGCTTGTCGAGGCGACGGAGGGCATCTTCCCGGAGGTCGGCGCCCGGCTGGCGTCGTACGCGATGCGCCAGCTCACCAAGCGCGGCATCGAGCTCCGCCTGGGCACGACCCTGACCGACGCCACCGGCGGCGCAGTGACGCTGTCCAGCGGCGAAGTGATCCCCTGCCGCACTCTGGTGTGGACCGCAGGCGTCCGCTCACACCCCGCGGTCATCCAGATGGGGCTGCCGGTCGACGAGCGCGGCCGGGCCCGCGTCGACGAGGCCCTCGCCGTCAAGGACCTTCCCGGAGTGTGGGCGCTCGGCGACGGCGCTGCCGTGCCCGATCCCGCCCGTCCGGGCCTCGCCTGCCCGCCAACCTCTCAGCACGCGGTGCGCCAGGCGAAGGTCGTGGCGGCCAATGTGGTCGCGCGCTTCACCGGCGGCCGGCTCGATACTTTCCGCTACCGGACCCGGGGGATGTTCGTCGACCTCGGCCGCAACAAGGCCGTGGCCAGCCTCATGGGCCTGCACATCTCCGGTTTTCCGGCATGGTTCGTCACCCGCACCTACCACCTCTCCCAGATCCCGGGATTTCGTCGCAAGGCCCGGGTGGCCGCCGACTGGACGGTGGGCCTGGCCTTTCAGCGCGACACGGCCGAGCTGGGATCGCTCGGTCACCCCCGCTCGCTGGATCCCTAGGAGGGCGTCAGTTCGATGACCGCACCGGGGCGCTGTGGCCGGCGTCGGATCACGTTCGTGATTCGCCCGAGCAACGGCCACGCGCGGGCAGCGATCCCGTACTTCTTCCGTACGGCCTGTAGGCCCGCGCGAGCCTCCTCACCCCCGAGGAACCGCGCGGTGCCGTGCCAAGCCGGGGCGTCGGCGGCGACCCGGCCCCGCCAGTCGCTCGTCTGAACCACCACGCGCGGGTCGGAGCGTAGTCGCCGCGCCTTGTGGCTCTCGGACTGGGTGATGATCACAAAGCGCTCACCGAGTGGCGCGATCCAGACCGCGGTGGCGACGGCCGACCCGTCGGCCCGGTAGGTCGTCAGCGCGATATAGCGCGGATCGGTCATCGGCCAGTCGCCGAGAAGTGTTGATAGTCCTTCACGCCCCGCCAGCGGCCGCCCCAACCCCAGCCCTGGCGGGTGAAGGCGCCGACCATCGCCCCGCCCGGGGTCGCCATGCCCTTGCGGTGGGGACGCCGGCGGATGAACGGACGGCTCGCGGGATCGGACACCCCGTCGCCGATGACGTACGGGTTCTCGCGCGGGTTGATGTCGATCGCCCGCCCGAACGCGTGCTGGGACCAGCGCCGCGTACCGCCGACGAAGCGGCAGTTGAACGCGGACGTGTTGTCGGCCGCGACGCTGCGGTCGTCACTGCCGCCGTAGACCTCGATCGGGCGCATCCGCCGGATTGCCACGCGGGAGCGGTACATCCTGCGGAACGCGGCGCGGACCGCACGGGCCGCATCGTGGTGGACCACAATCACGCCGGTGCGACGACGACCGGCGAAATCCCAGTGGGAGACGGCCATACGGCGGAGATCCCCGAGACCCACGGGACACCCGGGCCGCCAGGCAGCCGGGGTCATCGCGGCACGCTGAGCGGAGCTGAGGGTCGTGATCTTCGCGCGGAACGGAGCGGGCTTCTCGGTCGCCGCGGCCACAGGCCCGGCGGCGACGAGAGCCATGGCCATCACGGTCAGAAGCAGCCTCACGACCTCAGCAAACCACGTTCGGCCGGTCCTCACTCCTCGGGCAGTTCGCGGTCGCGAGCGTGGCTCTGGACGACCGCGTCGGCGATATGACCGGCGAAGGCGATGATCAGGCCCATTCCGATGAGAGCATAAGCCATGGTGAAGGCCGCCCCCATGGAAAGGCACGCCGCATCACAGGAAGTAGGCGATCTTGTCGCCGAACCAGGTGATGATCTTGCTCCCCGCACCCGAGGCAGGCTCGCCGGGCTTCGACCGCGCGATGTCCGGTTCGAACAGCCGCTCGCGGAAGAGACGGGCGGCCTCCGCGCTTTCGGCGAGGACCGCGATCTCGAAGTTGCGGTAGAGCGCCCAGGCGTCGAGGTTCACCGACCCGAAGTGCACCCAGTCATCGGCGATGATGACCTTGGCGTGGACGACGGCGTCGGGGTACTCGTAGACCTCGGCGCCGGCGGCGAAGAGGTCGGGATAGCGATGGCGCAGCCCCTCGGTCGCCAGCGGGTTGTTGGATTCCTCCGAGACGACGATTCTCACCTCAACGCCGCGTTCCGCCGCGTCGATGACGCGCTCGACCATGCCCTTGTCGGTGAGGTACGGGTTCATGATGTCGAGGCGTCGTTCAGCGTTCTCGATCGTCTCCCGGATCGATTGGGCTGCCGACACCCAGCCGCCGGGGACGGTCTGGAGCAGCGCCGCGGGTGCGGAGCCCGAAACCGCCGGCTCTGGGAAGAGTGGCGCGAGATCGTCCGGCAGTGGGCCGTCGTGAGCCCGGAACGTCGCGAGAAAGGCCGCTTGAGCCTGGCGAACGATGTCGCCGGTCACGCGGACCATGGTGTCGTGGAACTCGCCGTTCTCGAAGTGATTCTCGATGCCGGAGCCTCCGGTCCACATGTGGTCGCCGTCGACCACGATGAGTTTGCGGTGATCGGAGCGGCCGAACTCCTCCGGTGTCCAATCGATCGCCCGATCGGGATAGAGGCCATCGCGATCGACGGGGAGGGTGTCGTTCACGACGATCTGGGCTCCGGCCGCCGCGAGTCGTGCGTACACCTCCTTGCCCTCTGAGGCGGGCTTGGTTCCCCAGCCGTCGACGATGATCCGGACCTCGACGCCGGCGGCGAGTCTCTCGATGAGCAGATCTGCCATGCGGTCGCCTACATTGCCGGGCGTCCAGCCGAACATCAGGACGTGGACCGACGATTCGGCCGCCTCGACGTCCGCGAAGATCCGGGGGAAATAGTTCCGACCTTCGACCCAGGGCTGGATCGTGTGGACGGTGCTCCACGCGTAGGGGAGGTCGACGTCCCGGGCTTGTGGGTCTCCCGCGGCGAACTCCTCGATGGCCACCGCGGCGCCCGCCGCCGTTATCGCGTCCGGCCCCGGCGGCCAGCTGGCCCGCTCCTCGATCGTCAGGACGTGGCGGACCGTGGCGAACGCAATGACCGCCAGGGCAACCCCGAGGCCGGCGAAGGCTCTGCGCCACGTGAACCGGAGCGCGAAACCCTCCCCGCGCTCCGCGCGGATGAAGACGGCCCGCAGGACGGTGAGGCTTAGAAGAATCGCGCCCAGGACCGCGAGCCATATCCCCCACCCGGGATCGAACCCCGCGGCGTTCGCGTCGTGGGCCGCCGTCGTGAGCAGGACGACGCCACAGACCAGCACGAGAGCGATACCCGGCCCGGACCGCCGCATGAGGGGACGGACTCCGACCAAGGCCAACAGCGAGAACACGATCACCCGCCAGCCGTTGAAGGGCCCCTCAAGACCCGAGTAGGCGGTGACCGCGTCGGTCGACCACTCACCGAGCACGCCGACCAAGGCGGCGAGCACGCCGGCCGGCGCGACGTAGACGAATCGATCATCGTCGAAAGCGCGCCACCACCACGCGGGTCCAGGTGGCGTCGGGTCCCTCCCCGGCGACGTCGTGCTCATGGCGCGGGCGCGTCTAACGCCTGAGCCGCTGGACGAGCTCCAGGCCGCGGTCGTGCTCCAGAGCAGTCCCCATGTAGCGGTAGCGGTCGTACAGCGTGAGGATCAGCGTGAAGAGCAGAACGACAAAGAAGGTGGCCCCGGTCTCGACCTCGGCGCTGAAGCTCGACCGCAGCCCGATGTAGAGCAGCAGCACCGCGTAGTTGAAGATCACCATCACCACGAACTCGAGCGCGAGCCAGCGAAAGCTCGTCCCGCGGCGGGTGAGCAGGTGGCTGATCGCGCTGTTGACGAATACCACCACCGTCAGCGCGACGACCAGTTCGACGGTCGATGCATCGATGTCCAGAACCGTGACGTAGATGATCGACAGGAGGCTGACGAGCAGGATCTTCTCGAGGAGCACCCAGCCGATGACCGGCTGGACCGGGCGGGTTTCGGGGAGAGGATCGCGATCGAGGTGCGTGTCGACGGCGAAGGTGGTCTTCCAATCGGGTGGTCCGAGGAAGCGTCTGTAGCGACGCGCAAGAAACAGGAGAACGATCGCACCGACGGCGATGACGGCCCAAAGGACAGGGTAATCACGCATGACGTCGGTGAAATCGAGCTGGGCGATGTGGATCCAGTACTCCTGGGGGAGCTTGATCACCACCCAGATCACCACGGCAGCGCCGATGACATGCCCGACCGCGAGCTTGATCGGGTTCCACCTTGTCCGCAACGCCTCGTACCAGATGAAGAAGTACTCGAAGGTGTTCGGGAAGACAATGAGCACCCAGCGGGCGCCGCTCAGCTCGAACGCGGTGACGCCCAGCATCCGGAAATAGAAGAGGAAACGCGAGATCTGGAAAGCTCCGAGATAGCGCCAGTTGCGCATGGTCGAGACGTACGCGATGGCGAGGTAGTAGATGTCGAGAGCCTTGTCGTAACTCTGGTAGCCCTCAGGCTCGCTGCCGGTGAGCTTTTCAAGGATCGTGCCGTCGACGGCGTCGATGACGAGCGACGCGATGATCGCGGGAAGCGGGAAGCGCGGAATGAGCAGCGGTACGAGAAACCGCGACAGCACGACCGCAACGATGATCAGGCTATCGATGTCCATCTATCGCAGGCTGACAGCCGTTCCCGGTGGGAGCTCGGGCACCACCGGTATGGCGGAGGCGATCTCGATCAGCCGCGCGGTCGGATCCATCTCCCTGGCGCCGAAGATGCCGACCCTCTCGTCCTTCGGTGCGTTCTCGGTCACGTTGCCTTCCACGTTTGGCCGGCGGGGTCATCCATGTCCGCAGGAGGTCGATAGCCGCAGCCGACTGCCGTCCGCCCCGCTTGTCGGTATCATCAAACGATTGGCCAGAGCGGAGCGAGCACCCGCTCCCCGAAGCGCATCCGGAACGGCCGGGCCTTCCAACGGCCGAGGTCGATCTCGCGCGATGCCTGGAGGTCGCAGGCGAAGACGTCCTCCATCTGCGTGGCCAAGCGTTCGTCGAAGATCTCCATGTTGATCTCGTGGTTGAGCCCCAGGCTGAGACGGTCGAGGTTGGCCGTTCCGACGGTGGACCACATGCCGTCGATGGTCATCGTCTTGGTATGGATCATCGCGCCCTCGTAGCCGTAGAGTCGCACGCCGGCCTCGAGGTACTCCTCGAACCAGTGGCGGGCGACGTAATCGACAACCGCGTGGTTCGATCGCCACGGGAGCACGACCTCGACGCTCACCCCCCTCTTTGCGGCCTGGATCAGCGTCCGGCGGAAGGTTGGATCCGGCACGAAGTAGGCATTGGTGATGAGCACCCGCTTCTGGGCGCGCTCGATCGCACGCAGGTAGACGCTCCGGATCGGATAGATCTTTCGCAGGGGATCGTTGCGGTAGACATCGATCACGTTCGACCACTCCTGCTGGGGGTATTGCAGCTCGGGCAGAGCGTCGTCCCGGTACTGGTTCCACAGATCAACGAAGGCGTAGGCGAGGCGCAGCGCGCCATCTCCCGCGATGCGTATGTGGGTGTCGCGCCAGTCGGTCCGGTATTCCTCGCCGATGTTGTACCCGCCGACGTAGCCCAGCTTCCCGTCGATCACCAGCGCCTTACGGTGACTGCTGTTGTAGCGCGACGGCAGCAGGAAATGGAACCAGCGCTTGAACGGGACGTAGCGCTGGACGTGCAGCGTGGGGATGTCGTCCGGAAACGTCAGCCGCGAGCCCCCGAGCACGCCGTTGCTGACGAGGTCGTACATCAGGTGGACCTCGACGCCCTCCCGTGCCTTCTCGATGACGAGGTCACGGAAAGCCTGGCCGGTCTCATCGTCCTTCCAGATGAACGTCTCGAAGAAGATGGTGTCGCGGGCACCGGCGATGGCCTCCTGCATGTCGGCGAACAGCGATACCCCCTCCATGTAGAGCTGAGCCTCGCCCTCTTCGATCGCCACCGGCGCGAGCTCGATCGTCGGATACCCACCCTGCCGGCTTCTCTTCTTGCGCTGCTTGTACGACCTCCTGATCACGACGGCGGTGATCACCTGGAGGATCACGAGCACGATCAGCGCGCGTATGCCCAGATCTACGAGGTTGGTAACGAGATCCGGCATCGGCGGAGTCTACCGACGGGCGACGGGCGAGCCGACGTCCGTCCTGACCGGCAGCAGGACCTGTTCCATCGACGCGCTCAGGAGCGGGGATACCCCGGTCTCCGGATCGATCGCGTCGCCCCAGCCGGGCTTCCACGCGCCAAGGGCCGTATCGAGGTTCTGGAGGCTCACCCACGTCAGGTCGTCGGCCGGGTCGATCCTGAGGTGCTCACCCCAGAGCCGCACGCGTAGATCGCGCACGTCGTCGCCCGCGTCAACCAGCACCACGCTCAGCTCGTGGTCAACGCCGGCCATGGACCGGGTGAAGAAGTTCGCGGAGCCGATGCACGCGAAGCGGTCATCGATCAGCGTGAGCTTCGAGTGCACGGTGAGGTTGCTGATCCGGAAGAAGGCGAAGTTCTCCGCGGCATCGGCGGAGAGCGCTTCGGTGATGTCCCGCCTGACACGCCCGGAGACCGACAACCGCGATGGGCTGCGGCGCGCGTTGTTCTCAACGCCGCCGCTCACGAAGATCACCTTCACGCCGCGCTCGGCCGCGGCGCAGACATGAGGGTAGAGACCGAAGCGCTTCCTCATCGCGGGGTACTCCCGGAAGTACTGGTCCTCGACGTAAACGTAGCGCTCGGCGGCGTCGATCGCCGCCGAGAGGGCGCGGAACACCTCGTGGACCCCGTCGTTCGGGATGAGCGTCCACGGGCTCGGTGTTGGCTTGATACCCCGGCCCCGCTTGTAGGGGCCGAACGAACGGGCGACCTGGAGGGTCTTGCCCGGGGTGGGGCGCGGTGCGACGTCCGGCGGGGGGCCGGGCTCGTCGACCAGCGGCGGAGGGTTGAAGAGGCCGGGCGGCTCCGGCGGGAGCCAGTAGAACCGACGCGGGAGTGACGCCGCTTCCCGCCAACGCGTGCGGAAGACATCCCACACCCGCGCCGTTGCCGCGCCGGTGATCTTCTGCGCGGCGTCGTGCCAGCCCCAGCGCTTACCCCTCACGCTCTGGCGGTCGTGTGGGCTCAGGTCGAAGCGCCACCGCGTGATGTCGATCCCCCCGACGAAGGCGGTCAGCTCCCCCTGGTGGCGGATGACGACGAACTTCTGATGGTTGGAGCCGATCGGATGGCCGCTCCAGTCGAGCAGGACGCGGCCGTCCAGGGGGCAGGTGCCCGCCGGTTCACCCTCGGGCACCCAGCGCCGGAGCGCGCGGGCGGACACGAGATTCTCGCGAAAGGGACCGATCCCGCTCTTGGGCAGGTTCGCGGGCGCTCCGCCCGCGACGAGCAGCCGTACGTCGACGCCGCGCGCCGCGGCGCGCGCGAACACCTCGCCGACGGGCAGATAGCCGGGCTCGCCGGGCTCCCGGCCGCGCAGGTCGATCTCGGTCAAGAGGTGGAAGGCACTGACCAGGAGAACGTCGCCCGCATCGAGCGGATCGATCGCATCCGCCAGAGCGCCGAAATAGGCGACGCCGTCAACCAGGGGCGTCCAGCCCGAGTCCTCGCGATGCCGCGGGAACTCCGCGCTCGGTGGGGTGAGGTAGCGATCCTCGAGTTCGTCCATCTCCTCGCCGAGGAGGCTGGCCGCAGGTGGGTCGGGCTGGCGGGACACCCTCAGGTGGTCACCGCGCTCGGGAACGGGTTCACGGAGTGTCGCCGACTCCGTTGAACTCATCGACGACGGGTGCTGCGGGTCCCCCGCTCTTCCCGGCCCGCTCCCGCAGGCGGGCGGCGGCGTCCACGGCCTCCTGGCCGTAGATCTCCGCCTGCTCCGTGCCCCGGGTATGCGCCTCGGTGCGACCGACTTCCCGCTTCTCGCCGATGGTGCGCACGTCCCCTCAATCGCTCCGGAAGCGCGAGCCTAGTTCAGACCACGGCGCCAGGTCCGGTCGGCGTGCCGATCTTGACGCCTCGGCGTCTAGTCTGCTGGGCTCAGGACCCGACCAGGAGAGTTCAGGATGGATGCCCTCGAGGCGATCAGAAAACGGCGGAGCGTTCGCCGCTACAGCGAGCGTCCGATCGACGACAAGGACCTCGACAAGCTACTGCGCTTGGCGCTTCTTGCGCCGACCGGCGGCATGGCCCAGGCCTGGAGCCTGGTCGTCGTCCGGGATCCCGAGAAGCGGGCGGCACTCGCGGAGATCGTCATCAAGGGCGGCGCCGAGTACTTCCGGACCGTGCGCCCCGCGGGCGACAAGACGCCCGAGGAGCACGCCCAGTGGGCGTCGGACTACGCCGCGCAAATGCTCGGCAGCTACCACGACGTGCCGGTCTGGATCGCGGGCCTGATGGTGCCGCGCAATGTCTTCCCGGCCGACCAGGCCAAGTGGGAGCGCGACGCCGACATCACCTCGATCGCCTTCGCCATGGAGAACCTCTTTGTTGCCGCCCGGGCAATGGGCCTGGGAACGGTCCCGACGGTCTTCCACTGGTACGCCGAGGACGAGTTCCGGGCGCTGCTCAACCTTCCGGATGAGGTTGAAATCCCGATCATCACGCCGCTCGGCTATCCGGACGAGTGGCCGGAGGGACTGCCTCCCGCACTGGCGAAGATCCGGCGCCCGTGGCGCACCCTGGTGCATGACGACGAGTGGGGCTCACCCCGAGCCTGAGGTCCCGGCGTGAAACGGTCGCGCGTCGCGACCGTTTCACGCTCCTTGTGAGGTGCCTGCGATGATGCGAACATATGTTCGTTGTGATCGTCGTCGTCCTCGCTCCCCGCTTCCCGCTCCTGATCGCACTCCTGGGCTCCGGTCGGCCGGCTGACTCACCCGCCGCGCTCGGCCCGGAGCCCGGCATGCCGCAACAGGTCGGGATGTGCACACCGACTGCCGAGGCTCACGGGGTCCGCCCCGGCCTGCGTGTGGGAGAGGCGCTGGCGCGCTGCCCCGACCTGGAGCTGGTGACACCGGATCCCGACGGAGCGGAGAGCGCCGGAGAGTTCATCCTCCAGCGCCTCGAGTCGATGGGAGCCGCCGCCGAACCCCTCGCACCGGGTATCGCCTGCTTCGAGTCCCGCGGCCTTGAGCGCATGCACGGCGGCCTCGAGCGGGTACTGCGCGGAGCCCGCGCAGCTCTGCCGGTCGGCGCGGGTGGCCGCGTCGGCGCGGCGCTCGGCTGGACGGCGGCGATCCAGGCCGCCCGCGAGGCGCCGGGACGCGATCCGCTGATCATCGAAGGCGGTCGCGATGCCGAGTTCCTCGAGCATCTGCCGATCGAGCGTCTCGCCTCCCCTCTCCCGGACGTGGAGGCGGGCGGATGCCTCTCCCCGGAGACAACCGCCGCCCTGACAGCTGTCGGGGTGCGCACGATCGGCCGCCTGGCGCAGATGCCCCGCCGGTCGCTCACAGCACGCTTCGGTCCTGCCGGCCTGCGGGGCTGGATGGTCGCGACCGGCCGCGATGAGCGTCGACCGCGGCCGCGGCAGCCACCGGAGCCGCTGGAGACCGCGATGGATTTTCCGGATCCCATCGCGGATCTACCGGCCCTGCAGCACGCGGCGCGCCTGCTCATCGCACGCCTGGCCGAGACGGCGGCGGCACGCGGGCGCTCGCTCCGCGGGCTCACGCTCCGGGCCCGGCTCGCGGGCGGACGCTCCTGGACCCGCACCCTCACCCTTCGCGAGCCGGGGACCGACAGCACCGTCCTCAACGACGCCGCGCTCCCCCATCTCGAAGCGATCGACGCGCCGGTCGAGTCGCTGGCGATCCGAGGGGACGCCTCGGGGCCGGCCGCCGGTCAGCAGTTCACGATCGCCACCCACGACCTGGAGAAGCACCGGCGCATCCGCGATGCCGTCCACCAGACCCGGGCCGGATCGGGAGACGGCTCCGTCCTGCGCGCGATCGAGATCGCCCCCCTGTCACGACTACCGGAGAGACGATGGGCACTGGTGCCGTTCGATACCTGAACACTCCCCGTGCGCTGGAAGTCGAAACGGATGACCAGGGACGTCCATGCGCCCTGATCGACGGGAGACGACGGGCGGTCAGCGAGATCCGCGAGGACTGGCTGGTTGACGATCGCTGGTGGACCGATTCGCCGATCTCACGCCACTACTTCGAACTGCGACTGGATGGCGGTCGAATCGCGATTATTTATCGCGAGAACGGTACCTGGCATACGTACTGAGGGATCATCGTCGGGCGCCATGTAATAAGAAAGTGATGATGTCGTGAGAGGAAATCGGCAGGCCTCCGACAGCCCTGCCGGAAAAGTCTGCACTTTGCGGCCGCAATCGACGAGCCTCCAGAGCCTCTTCGCGCGCGTCTCACCAGTGCCCCGGCACCGATCACCAGCTCCGACATCACGGCGTCAGAGGCGCCGGACGCCTCTGTAACATCTTCCCTCGGAGCGGGTAAAACTAGCCGCTCGTCCACACTTTTCCCCTTACCCTGAACACTGGGTGCCCACGGGTATTCATCCGGGGGCGGAAAGACCCGAGACGGGGCCGAACGGCTCTGACATCTGAGACGAGCAAAGTTTCGCGAATGGACCGGATTCCACACGATCGCGATGAGCGGCGCGCGCGCTGCCCGTCGGCGTGCCGCGAACCCGGAGCGCCCGGACGCTGTCCGCTGACCTGATGGGCAGATTCTTCCGCGGACGCCGCAACAAGGGGATCGCCCCCGAGGCAAGCGCCACCCGTCTCAACCAGATCGACGACCTCCCCGAGGTCGACGGCCCGGTCCAGGAGCCCACGCCGCGCGCCGCCATGCCCCGCACCGCGCGCGCCGACGCACCCGACCCCGACCTCGTCGAGGACGAAACCCTCGTCGAGACCCGTGGGGTCCCGCCGATCGTCGTCGCGCCCCCCGAGGAGCCCCACACCGCCGCGCCGGACCCGGCGGCCAACGGAAACGGTTCCATGCCCCCGGCGTCCGCCAACAGCAACGGCGGCGGAGTCCACACAGGCACCCTGCGCGCCCGCGGTTTCACCACCACCAACGGCAACGGCGCCCACACCGGCACGCCGCGCGCGAACGGGAATGGAAACGGCGCGTTGCCGTCCACGGCGACCCCACGCCCGACGAATCGCCGCATCAACGGCAACGGGAACGGGAACGGGATCCGGCACGCCCCCGAGAGCAGTCGTGTTTCGTCCCCCGCCCCGACACGGGTGACGGACGGCAACGGCGCGCCGCCGACGTCCGCACCTCACCGCAACGGAAACGGAAACGGCTCCGCGTCTGTGCGCACGCCCCGCCGCTCGGGTCCGTCCGAGGAGGAGTTCTTCCGCCGCGACTGGGTCCCCGTGGCCGATCCGGCACCCGGTTTCTCGCGTCGCCGCATCGTCCTGAGCTGGGTGTTCAGCCTGCTCGCCATCGAGGCGGGCGCCTACTACATGTGGTGGCGCGCCGGGACGATCGGCGACACCGGCGTCCTCGGCTGGGCCTTCTACGGCGCTGAACTCATCAACTACATCATGTTCTCGCTCACCGCCGCGCTCATGCTGGTGCGTCCGCGCTGGCGCAGCGGTCCACCCGGCCCGCCCCGCGGCACGCTGGACGTCTTCGTCACGGTCGCCGGCGAGCCGGTGGAGGTCGTGGAGCAGACCCTGCTGGCGGCCCTCCGGATCGAGTACCCCCACAAGACGTACCTCCTCAACGACGGCCGCATGGCCCGCAAGAAGAACTGGCGCGAGATCGAGGAGCTGGCCGAGCGCCACGGCGTGGTCTGCTTCACACGGACCCGCGGGGCACGCGGCAAGGCGGGCAACCTCAACTACGCCCTGGCACGCACCAAAGGCGAGTTCGTCGCGTGCATCGATGCCGACCACCGCGCCGACTCCGACTTCGCCCACTGGCTTCTCGGCTACCTGCACGACGAGTCGGTCGCGTTCGTCGCGACGCCGCAACAGTTCGATCTCAAGTACCCGGATCGCCTCGGCAGTCGTGAGCCGATGTTCTACGGCCTGGTCCAGCCGGCCAAGGATCGCGCCGGCGTGGCCTTCAGCTGCGGCAACGGGGTGATCTACCGGCGCGAGGCGCTGGACGACATCGGTGGCTTCTCCGAATGGAGCCTGGTCGAGGATCTCCACACGTCATACGAACTCCATGCGGCGGGATGGAACAGCGTGTACCACCCGATCCCCCACACGATCGGGGAGACGCCGGAGACCGCGGCCGGCTTCGTCCGCCAACGGATGCTCTGGGCGACCGACAGCCTGCGCCTCTTTTTCCGCGACAACCCCCTGCGCAAGAAGGGGCTCGGATGGATGCGTCGTCTGCACTACTTCCAGACGACGGGCGGCTACCTGGCGGTGCTCGCCCAATCGTTGTTCATCATCGGCCCGGCGCTCTACCTCATCTTCGGCACGCCGGTGATGCAGCCGGACTCGGCGCGCGACTACTTCCTGCATACCGCGGTTTTCTTCGTTCCGCTGATCATCACGTTGATCCTCTGGACCGGGCTGCGCAACGCGCTCAAGGCCATCCAGATCCAGATGTACCTCGCGCCCGTCTACGTGGTGGCGTGTGCCCGCGCCCTGCTCGGTCTGCGGACGATCACGGTCACCGGTGCGACCTCCGGCTGGCGCAAGAAGCTGGCCGTCATGACGTGGCCCCAGCAGGTCGCCGTCGTCATCTGCGCGGCGGCGGTGGGCCTCGCCATCACGATGCCGTCGGTCGGCACGCTGATCGCCGGCTTCTGGAGCGCCTGGGTCATCTGGGCGCTGATCACCCCCGCCGGTGCGATCCGACCCCTGTTTCCCCTCTACGGCCAGCTCCGCCAACTGAGCCTGGTCGCGGTGGGCGTCGCCGTCGCCCTGTTTGTCACCACGGGGCCCGAACCCGTTCGCTGGGAGCCCGCGGGCGCCATCGCCGCTCCGCGCGGCCCCGCGCCGCCGACCGTGGCGCCGCCCGTTGAGGAGGAGCCCGGTCTACTCAAGGCCCTGCCGCCCGCCAACGGCCTGTACATCGGCGCCTATAGCGAGGATCAGCCCGCCTGGGAGCGGTTCCCCGCCCTGCGCTGGGGCCGGAGCAACGACGTCCCGCCGGCGATCTACCACTGGTACCAGCACTGGGAGGGCGGTGAGACCGAGTTCCAGGCTGACTGGGCCAGCGCCGCGGCGCGTTCCGGCGCCATCCCGATGATCACCTGGGAGCCGTGGAACAAGCCTCCGGGAAAGGTCCACAGCTCCGACCAGCCCCGCTTCACCCTCAAGAGCATCTCGCGCGGTGACCACGACGAGTACATCCGCTCGTGGGCGGCCGACGTCGCCGCCTACCGTGGCCCGATCTACCTCCGGACGATGCACGAGATGAACGGCAACTGGTACCCGTGGTCCGTCCATGTCAACGGCAACAGCATCGACGACTACATCCCGGCCTGGCGCCACATCCACCGCATCTTCACCGAGGAGGGCGCCACCAACGTCAGCTGGATCTGGGCCGTGAACCCCTTCTACCAACTGTCCTGGAACGACGCGGCGGGCAACCGCATTGACTACACCGACGACGTCGGCGGCGCCAAGGCGGACAAGGCCCGGATCTCGCGCTTCTACCCGGGCGACAAGTACGTCGACTGGACCTCCTTCACCGCCTTCAACTGGGCGGGTCGCACCCCCAACAGCAGCTGGCGTGAGCCGAACAACGTGATCGACCGCGTCTACGCCGCCGTCGACCGGTTCGAGAAGCCCGTGATGATCTCCGAGGTCGCCACCGCCGGACCGATCGATGAACGCCAGCGGTGGATGGACCGCCTCTTCGATGAGCTGCCGGCGCGGCATCCGAACGTGAAGGCCATCGTCTGGTTCGACAGCACGTACCCCGGCGAGCTCGGCGAGGTGGACTTCCGGCTCAAGGGCGGCACGCGTGGCGATCTATCCCGCCAGGACAAGGGCGGCACGAGCTTCGCCTCACCGCGGATCATCAAGGTCGGCACCTAGAGCGGAGCCCCGCCGGTCGGGACGGGGAAACGGCGACGCTTTCGCGCCGCCGTGTTCTCTCGCGTCTCCCTGCGCCGCGGAGCCGGGGTGCGCTCCTGACGCCTACCGGAAGTAGGCGGCGAGCTCGGACCGCAGGGCGGCGGATGCGCCCGGGTCCGTGTGGAGGCGGAAGTCGAGCTTCGTGAACTCGCCGACCCCGTTGAACCAGATCACGGCGCGGAGGCGCGGGTAGTAGCCGGCCCTGATGGCCCGGATCATCTGCCGGGCGAAGACCGCCTTGTAGCCACTGTCCGGGGAGGAGGCGACCTCGGCCAGCCAGATCGGCTGCGGCCCGAGCTTCTCGAGGCGCTGGTAGGACTTGAGGAACACCTGCTGGAAGCTGCGACGGCCGGTGGCCGCATCGCCCGGGCCGAAGTTGTAGCCGTCCAGCGCCATGATGTGGACGTACTTGCGGCCGGGGTAGTAACGCTTCAGGTTGGTCCAGTCATGGGCCACCGGCGACCAGACGAAGCGCACGTTACGGGCGCGCTCCTGCTGGAAGACGCGGTGCATCCGTTGCCATGCCCGCCTGTAGAGCGCGGGATTGTTTCCCGTGCCCTTGGTGTAGACGCCCCACGGGTACCAGTCGCCGTTCATCTCGTGCATCGGCCGGAGGTAGACCGGCTTGCCCCAGGCCCGCAGGCCGCGGGCGAAACTCCGCATGTAGGCGTCGTGGTCGCCCCGCGCGATCGACGCGAGGTTGTACTTGTTCTGGACGCCTCCGCCGCCCTGCACCCACGGCTCCCAGGTGATCATGACCTTGCGGCCGCCGGAGGTCGCGCGGGCGAGCCAGTCGGTGCGCACGTTGCGCCCCCAGGCGTTACCCCACGACTGGTAGACGGAGATCACGTCGGTCTTGCGCCCGATGGCCGACTCGAAGACGGAGACAGCGCCCATCCCGGTATCCGGAGCTGACGGCGCGTGCAGGCCGATCTGCAG
>JAHEIS010000019.1 GCA_024639225.1 Actinomycetes bacterium
CACGAGCCGCCGTCGCGGGCATCCCAGTCGACGATGCGGGTCGCGCTCCCGACGGCTCCGATCCAGCGGGCGACGATCTCGGCCTCGGCGTGGGCCCGGATCACCTGATCCGGCGTCGCGGCGAAGTCGCGAGTGACCCGGATCATCGGCAGGTCTGGATCCGACTCGACGGTCGCCGGCCGGATGAATGGCCTGGTGTTCATGGGGAATCCTCCTCGGACTCGGGGTCGCGGGCGCCGGCCTCGGCGTCCATGTCGGCGAGAACGGCATCGAGGCGCCGGTAGCGCTGCTCGGCCTGGGTGCGGTAGCGCTCGATCCACGTGGTCATGAGGTCGAGCACGTCCGCTTCGAGATGGACGGTGCGACGCTGGGCGTCGGCCGTCTTGGTCACCAGGCCGGCCCCCTCGAGCACCCTCAGGTGCTTCGAGATGGCTTGCACGGTCACCGGGTAGGGAGCGGCCAGCTCTCCGACCGTCGCGTCTGCCACGGCAAGGCGGGCCACGAGGTCCCGGCGGGTCGGGTCTGACAGCGCGGTGAAGATCTGATCGAGGGCTTCGGCCAACGTTCTCAATCTCTCGGTTGACAACAGGGAACCAAGCCCGACCGCCCGTTGTCAACCGCTCGGTTGATGAAGGTCGCCGAGGATGCTCGCCGGCACTGAGGATCCGATGAAAGAAACGTCGGTCCCGTCGGCGGACCGCCCGGTCGGCGTCAGGATCCCGAGAGCGGGGCTCGTCCCGCTCATCATCGCCGCGCGTCGCGGCAATCTCGGCCTGAAGCGGACGGCACGGGCGGCGACCGACCGCGGTGCCCCGGTGGGCCACCTCGTCAGAGTGGACCGGAACGGCCGTCGCCGGCCTCAGGGCCGACGGGTCGCCGTCGGGGCCTTGAGCACAGCTGAGCCGGCCGCAGGATCGCGGCGTAAGAGCCGGCTGGGCCATACTCGGGGCCCGGCCATCGCCGACCACGGGGGCCCGTTCTGACCCAGTTCGTCCTCTATGCCCTCGTCACGTTCGGCGTCGCCGTCGTCGGCGGGCTGGCCGGCCTGGTGCTCGGCAACCTACGCCTGCCCCTGACGCTCCTGTTCACCGGTTCGGCCGCCGCGGGGGCGGGAACGAACATCGCCGTCAGCGCGGTGGCCGCCACGACGGCATCCGTCGGGCACGCCCGGGCGCGTCGAGTCGACTGGCGGCTTGCCGGCTGGATGGTGCCGCCATCTGTTGCAGCGGGCCTGGTGGGCGGCGGGACGGCCGGGCGCATCGACGAGACGCTTCTTCTCACCGCGATCGCCGCCCTGTTGCTCTACAGCGCCGTCGACGTGGCCCGACCACCCACGGGCCGCCCGCCGCCCCATCTGGGCCGCCGTCGCCTGCGGGCCGTCGCTCTCGCGGCGGCGATCGGCGTGCTCGGCGCAACCGTCGGCCTGATCCTCGGGTCGCTGCGACTACCGGCGCTGATCCGCATCGTCGGACAGAAGACAGCTGAGGCCGTCGGCACGAATCAGGTCGTCGGCGCCGCCCTCGGCTACGCGGCGCTCATCGGACACCTCATCGGGTCCGGGGTGGATCCAGGCCTCGTCGCCGCCGGCGCGATCGGCGCCGCTCCGGGAGGGCTGCTCGGGGCCCGCCTCACCGGCCTGCTCCCCGAGATATGGCTGCGCCGCTTCATCGCCGCCGCCCTCGTTGTCTCGGCGGTGGCCATCGTCGCGCGGCTGATTCTCGGCGGATCGTGACGCGGTCGGGGGGCGCGAGGATTCGCACCACGTCGAGGGTCAGGGTCAGCGGCCTGGCCAGGGACTTGGGGACGGTCCCGACGGTGCCCGGACTCAGCTTCTCCGCGGAGCCCGGATCGATCACGTGCCGTCTCGGCCCCAACGGCTCCGGCCCGGACAGCGGGACCACTGCGATCGGCGGCGTGCCATGCGCCGAGCTCGAGCGGCCGTCCGAGAGCGTGGGCGCCGCCCTGAAGGCAACCGGTCTCCACTCGGGCCGCAACCAGCTGCGCTCGATCGCGTTGGCGGCCGGGCTCCCGGCCGACACGGCCGACGGCCTGCTCCACCGGGTCGGGCTCGCCGATGCGGCGCGGCGCACGGCCGAGGGCTGTTCGCCGTCTCGAGCGCGCCGACGTGACTGCGCGATCGCGTCAGGTGGCCGGCCCTGCGACGTACGCCCGCAGGTCGAAGGGCGAGAGGATGACCCGGTCCCGGATACCTCCGCGCGGAACGGGGCTGGGCCGGAACAGACCACTCTCCTCGACCAGCTCGATGTTCCGCGTCTCGTCGCCCGGATCCTCGTTGCGGAGCTGCAGGTAGCACAGCCAGATCTCGCGGGGGTCGGCATCGAGGCTCGAACGCACGTTGGCGAGCACCCGCTCCATGACGTCCTCGGCGAAGGGGTTGTGGAGGTAGATCACCGACGGACCGGGGGGCAGGGTGTAGGCGCCGGCGTCGGCAGCGACGCAGGTGATGCGCCCGGTGTCGGCAGGCCCATCGTAGGCGCGCAGATTCCGGTTCGCGACGGCGGTGAGCTCCGATGCGAACTCGACGCCGATCGCGTGGTCAAAGCCTGCCTCGGCCGCGAGGATCAGGGTTCGGCCCTTACCCGATCCCAGGTCGATGAAGGTGTACCGGCTCAGGTCGTCCGGCAGGGCGCGCCGGAACGCCGTGAAGATGCGCGGCCCGGTCGGGACGTAGATGAAGCCGCTGTCCCGCCGGCCCTCGTCGATGGAGAGCCCGTCGAGCGGGACGATGCCCGCCGTCTCGATCGACCGCGCCGCGTCGTAGGCATGACTCTCGGCGCGCAGCATCTTGTGCCGGGGATCGATCCGACGAGAGATCCGCCCGAGCAACCCCTGCACGCGCTGGGGGAAGCTCAGTTGCGACGGGGTGGGGTTCGAGTCCGAGGTCACAGGTCAGGTGTGGTCCGAATCGCGGTTGTCGGGGGTATGGAAGCGGAAAGCCCCGACCAAGCGAAACGGGAAAGATCCCGTCCCCAGTGGGGTTGACGGGAATGGCGCCTATGCTCGGTCCACAGCGTCACCACGAGAACCCACGCCAACTGAGGCTAGACATGCTCCACCGTTCTGTCGTCGCTCTCCCCCTGATCGCCCTGGGCCTACTGCTGGGGGGATGCTCCGATGATCAGGATGCCGCCGGCGACGACGCGCCGCCCGCCGAGGCGGATGCGAGCACGTCGGCCGCCGAACCAAACGCTCCGAAGGAGGACCACGCGGAGCCGGAGGCGGCGGCGGAACACGGCGCGGAGGCCGAGACCAAGGATCACGACGCGCCCGAGAGGTCTGACGGCGCTGTGGGAACGATCACCCTCGGCGCGCCGGGAGAGTTCTCCCTGGCCCCACCCATGACCGTGCCCGCCGGTCGCGTCGAGTTCGCCGTCGCGAACGAGGGCGCCATCGAGCACGAGGTGATCTTCATCCGCACCGACGCCGACTCGAGCGACCTCCCGCCGGACGGAGCGGGTGGCGCTGCCGAGGACGGTGCGGTCACGCCGATCGGATCGGCCCACGGAGACGGCGGCGACCCCGCCCACGTCGGCACCCACTTCCATGCCGGCGGCGGAGGAACCGTGAGCGTCGATCTCGAGCCGGGCCGCTACGCGGTCATCTGCAACCTGCCCGGGCACTACGCCGCGGGGATGCACGCCAACATCGAGGTGCGCTGAGGCTCACGCCTGACGATCCTCGTGCGCCCGGACAGCCTCGCGATGGCCCTGATCGCCCTCGGGTCCGACGTGGCGTCGGCGGAGCGCGACGATCGCGTCGTGCACGCCGTAGACGACGGCCGTGTCACCGGGCCTCAGCCGCGACGTCGCGCGCGGCGTGCCCGTGTAGGCCCCGTCCGGGTGGACCACGCCGAGGACGACGACGCCTTCGGCCATCAGCTGGAGCTCGCCCAGCGGAGCGCCGCAGAGCCACGCGTCGTCGTGGAGCGCGACCTCGAGCACCGCGTGGCCGTCGGCCAGATGCAGCAGCCCGGCGTAGTCGAGAACGTCCAGGTCGGTGTAGCGGTTGATCAGGAAGCCGAAGAGCCGCGTCATCATCCGGTCGAGCTTCTGGCTCCGAATGGCCAGCAGGAGCACGATCGAGCCGATCAGCAGGATCAGCAGGCGCGGGCCGGTGCCGGCCTCCTGGCTCAGGAATGAGATCGACAGCGCGACGATTGCAGTGACGATCCCCGCGCTGCCGAGGAGCATCAGGAACATCACAACCCGCCGCCGGATCGGATGGGTGACGACCTGCTCGGCTTCGGAGGTCGTGAAGCCGACGCCCGAGAGAGCCGAACGCGCCTGAAAGCGCGCCGTCTCGCGCGACATGCCCGTGAGCGTCAGCACGAACGTCGCCACCCGCGTCACGATCAGGGACACGACGACGACGAGAAAGAAGGTGATCAGAGCGAGCATGTCGCGAGGATCGCACGACCTCTGTCATGAGTCAGCGTCCGGGATCACGATCTCCACTCGCGAGCCCTCTCCGAGCCGGGCCTCACCACCGTGAGCCTCGGCCACCGCTCGAACGATCGCCAGTCCGAGCCCCGACCCCGGGCGCCCCCGGGCGGTGCTCGCGCGCGAGAAGCGCTCGAAGGCGGAGTCGCGGAATTCGGCGGGAATCCCCGCCCCGGCGTCCTCGACCGCGATCTCGATGCCACCGCCGAGACGGCGGACCGAAACAGTGATCCGCCCGTCTCCGTGGACGACGGCGTTGCCCACCAGATTGCGAACCGCTTGGCGCACCCTGAGCTGGTCGACGCCGGCTCGAAGCTCCGCCGGCGCGCGGAGCACGAACTCCCGACCCCTCGCCTGGGGGGAATCACGCTGGGTGTCGATCACCTCCGCCAACAGCGCTGAGAGGTCGGTCACCTCGCGCCGAAGCGGGATGCGCCCGTCCTCGGCCCGGGCCAGTGTCAGGAGATCGGAGGTGAGATCGGTGAGTGCGTCAGTCTCCTCCGCTGCCGAGAGGAGCGCGGCGCGCAGCTCGTCGGGCGAGCGCTCCCCGGTCAGGGCCAGCTCGATCTCCGCCTTCAGGATCCCGAGCGGCGTGCGCAGCTCGTGGCTCGCGTCGGCGATGAATCCGCGTTCGCGTTCGCGCCCGGAATCGATGCGCGCCAGGAGGTCGTTGAGAGTGTCGGCAAGGCGCCGGAGCTCATCGTCGGCGGCGGGCCGTGACAGCCGGAGCCCCGCCCGTTCACCCGAGATCTCAGCGGCTTCCCGCCGCATCCGGTCCACCGGCGACAGCGCGGCAGCGGCCAGCAGATAGCCGAGGAGCGCGGCGAGCGCGACGGCCAACGGCCCCCCGATCGCGAGCGCCTGGGCCAGCAGTTGCAGAGTTTCGTCGCGATCCTCCAGCGAGGCGGCCGCCACGACAACCGTGTCGTCGTCGGCCGAAACCGGCCGCGCGACGAGACGGACACGGTGCTCGAGGCCGGGGATCTCAGCGACGACCTGCTCGACCGGCTCTTGCCCCGCGCGGATTCGGTCTTCGGCACTCAGCACAGGACCGGGCGCGGCGGCGCCGGATTGGTAGAGGACGCTCCCGTCGGCCCTGATCACCTGGGTGAAGGTCTCATCGGGCTCTGCGAGCTGGAGGCTCCCGGGGCGGCCACTCTCGAGCTGGGCACCCCCGGCAACGGCCGTCGCCAGGTCATCCGCGCGTGCGTTCAGCGCCGCGCGGATATTGCCGTCGAGCCCACGCGCCAACGAGATGTACATGCCGAGGCCCGCGAGGGTCAGCAGCACCAGCATCGCCACGGCGAAGGCGAGCGTGAGCCGCCAGCGAATCGGGAGTCGGTGGGCGATCAGAGGTATCGCCGCAGTCGGTATCCGGCCCCGCGCACCGTCTCGATATCGGATCGGCCGAACGGGCGGTCGACCTTTGCCCGGAGGTATCCGATGTAGACGGCAATCACGTTCGATCGGTTGTCGTAGTCCATGTCCCAGCCCGCCTCGAGCAGGTTCAGGCGGGTGAGGACCTGACCGGGGCGGCGCATGAACGCCTCCATCAGGGCGAATTCCGTCGCCGACAGATCGATCTCGTGCTCGCCCCGCCACATGCGCCGCTCGGCGGGATCGAGCCGAAGATCGCCCACGGCGATCACGGCCGGCCGGGGCTGGGGGCCGCGCCGGGCCAGCGACCGCAGCCGGGCCAGCAGTTCCGCCATGGCGAACGGCTTGATGAGGTAGTCGTCGGCTCCGCCGTCCAGGCCCGCCACGCGATCCTCCACCTCTCCGCGCGCCGTGAGCATGAGCACCGGCGACCAGATCTCATCGTCCCGTAGTCGCCGGCACGTCTCGAAGCCGTCGATTCCCGGCAGCATCACGTCGAGAACGATCACGTCGTACGGAGTCGAGGCGGCCATCCAGAGGGCGTCCTCGCCGGAGTCGGTCACATCGACCACGCCCCCGGCCTCCGCGACGCCCCGCCGCAGTAGCCCGGCCATCTTCGGTTCGTCCTCGACGATCAAGATCCGCATCAGGTTCCATCCCCCGCACGCGCATCCCCGGAGGGTGCCGCCCGACCATAAGGCAGAGATGAGACCGGGCCCAGGTCCGACGTCGACGCCCACACTCACCTCCCTCTTATCCACCGCGCCTTGACTGGGTCCTGCAGCGCCGTACGCCCGCGATCCCGGCGGCTCTGCCGTTGTCCGAACAACCAGCAAGGAGATGCGAACATGACGAAGCGCAAGCTTGGTATCAGCGGCGCCGCCGCGCTCGCGGTGCTCGGCCTCGGCGGCCTTGCCGCCGTCGCGGCAGGCACCTCGCCGCCGGGGCTCGGTGGGGACACCGACACCCCGATCACCGGTCCGGCGCTCGAGAAGGCCTCTGCGGCGGCGCTGGCGAGTACCGGCGGCGGGACGGTGACCGAGACCGAGGTCGGCGACGAGGAGTCGCTCTACGAGGTCGAGGTCAAGCTGCCCGACGGCTCCCAGGTCGACGTCCAACTCGACGAGGCGTTCGAGGTCGTCGGGACCGAGGCGGACGCCGAGGACTCCGACGACAAGGACTAGCCCCGCGACGGCGCCACAGGCCGGGGACACCACTCGGGCGGAGCGGCGGCTCCGGCCCGAGTGGGGGTCTCCCGTCTAACCTCTCCGGGGTGAGCGCCCCGGCCCTCTCCGTCCTCGTACTGTTCGCCCACCCGGCGCTCGAGAAGTCGCGGGTCAACCTGGAGCTGGGCGAGGCCGTGGCCGACATGCCCGGCGTCACGTTCTGCGATCTCTACGAGCTCTACCCCGCCTTCGACATCCGCGTCGAGGAGCAGCAGCGACTCCTGACCGAGCACGACTTGATCGTCCTCCAGCACCCGTTCTACTGGTACTCGAGCCCGGCGATCCTCAAGGAGTATCAGGACCTCGTCCTTCAGCACGGCTGGGCGTACGGAACCGGCGGCACCGCGCTCCAGGGCAAGCGGATGATGCAGGTCATCACGACCGGCGGCTCGGAGAGCGCCTACACCGAGGACGGTCTCAACCGCTACACGATCCGCGAGCTACTGCGGCCCTTCGAGCGCACCGCCCGCCTCTGCGGGATGGACTACCTGCCCCCGTTCGTGGCCTTCGGCTCGCTGCGGATGAACGCCGACGACATCACTCGCCATGGACGCGAGTACCGGGCGATTCTCGAGGCGCTCCGGGACGACCGGCTCGACCCTTCCCTGGCCGAGGACCAGCCGCGCATCAACTGCGGGCCGGTCGTGCGGTCGCTCCTGGGTGAGGCCGCCGATGTCTGACCTGTTCGTCCAGGCATTCGTCTACCTGCTGGCCGCGGTGGTCGCCGTTCCGTTGGCGAAGCGACTCGGCCTCGGTTCGGTGCTCGGCTATCTCATCGCCGGGGTGATCATCGGGCCCTTCGTCTTCGGCTTCGTCACGACCGAGGGCGAGGACGTCCTCCACTTCGCCGAGTTCGGCGTCGTGATGATGCTCTTCGTCATTGGGCTGGAGCTGCAGCCGGAGAAGCTCTGGCGCCTGCGACTGCCGATCCTCGGCATGGGCGGCACCCAGGTGCTCGTCACCACCATCCTGATCGCGGCGGCGACGCTGGTCTTCGGCTTCTCCTGGCAGACGGCGCTGGCGGTGGGCCTCATCCTGGCCCTGTCCTCGACGGCGATCGTCCTGCAGACCTTTCAGGAGAAGGACCTCATGAAGACGGAGGCCGGCCAGAACGGGTTCTCCGTCCTCCTCTTCCAGGACATCGCGGTCATCCCGATCATCGCGCTCTTGCCACTGCTGGCCGTCAGTGGTGTCGGCGATTCCGACGGCCACTCCGACGAGACGCTGGTTTCCGAGCTGCCCGCCTGGGGCCAGGGTCTCGCGGTCCTGGGAGCGATCGCCGCCGTGCTCGTCGGGGGTCGGTATCTGCTGCGACCGGTCTTTCGCTTCATCGCGAGCGCCGGCGTACGCGAGGTCTTCACCGCGGCCGCCCTCCTGATCGTGGTCGGCATCGCGCTGCTGATGACCGAGGTGGGCCTCTCCCCCGCTCTCGGGGCCTTCATCGCGGGCGTCGTCCTCGCCGAGAGCGAGTACCGCCACGAGCTCGAGGGCGACATCGAACCCTTCAAGGGCCTGCTGCTCGGCCTGTTCTTCATCTCCGTCGGAGCCCAGATGGACTTCGATGTCATCGCGAGCAAGCCGTTCGTCGTGGCCGGGGTCGTCGTGGGGCTCGTCGCGCTGAAGATCGCCGTGCTCTGGGCGATCGGCTTCCGCTTCGGCATGGGCTTCGATCAGCGGACGATCTTCGCCTTCTCCCTGGCCCAGGGGGGCGAGTTCGCGTTCGTCCTCTTCTCCCTGTCCGAGCAGGAGGGCGTGCTCGCGTCATCGGTCACCGATCCGCTCATCGGCGCGGTGGCGATCTCAATGGCGATCACGCCGGTGCTGCTGCTGGCCGCCGAGTACCTGATCCTGCCGAACTTCGGCACCCGACCCGAAGAGGAGCGCGCGCCGGACACGGTCGACGAGAGCAATCGCGTGATCATGGCGGGCTTCGGTCGCTTCGGGAACTACGTCGGCCGCCTGCTGCGGGCGAACAACGTCGGCGTGACGGTGCTCGACAACAACCCCAACCACATCGAGGTCCTGCGCAAGCTCGGCATCAAGAGCTTCTACGGCGACGCGACCCGGGTCGACCTGCTTCACGCGGCCGGGGCGGGCGACGCGGAGCTGATCGTCCTGTCGATGGGCGACGTCGATACCGAGGTCGAACTCGTCGAGAAGATCCGCGCCGAGTTCCCGAACCTCACCATCCTCGCCCGGGCCCGGGACCGGCGGGCGGCGACACGGCTGCTCAAGGTCGGCGTCGAGCACGTCTATCGCGAAACGATGGACTCGGGGCTCGCCATGGGCACCGACGCCCTCGGAATGCTCGGCTTCCGCCGACATCAGGCTCTCCGTTCGGCCCGGACGTTCCGCTACCACGACGAGTCCCACCTGCGTGAGATGGCCGAGCTCTCCGATGACAATCACCTCGCCCCGATCAGCGAAGCGCGGGCGCGGCTCGCTCTGCTGGAGGAGACCCTCCAGGCCGACCTCGAGGACGAGGGTCACGTCGAGCGGGACGCCGGCTGGGACACGGAGTCGCTGCGTGCCGATCTCTCGGCGCGGGCCCGCCGCGACGATTCGCGTTGATTCGCCGGAGTTGACAGGCGCGCCCGGGGCGACCGACGCTTGGCCGAAACCAACAGAAGGGGGCGACATGGCACGGGTGACAGGGATCGGCGGCGTCTTCTTCCGCTCGCCGGATCCGGCCGCGACGGTGGCGTGGTACCGCGAGCACCTCGGCATCGAGCCGGAGGAGACACACCCCTCCGCGACCATGCGCTCATCCGGCGGTGAGACGACGATCTGGGCGCCCTTCCCCGCGGACACCGAGTACTTCGGGTCGCCCGACCAGTCGACGATGGTCAACTACCGTGTCGATGACCTCGACAGCCTGCTCGACCAACTCCGGGCGGCCGGGGTCGAGGTGGCCGACGAGCGGGAAGACGGCGAGTACGGACGCTTCGGTTGGGCCGTGGACTGTGACGGCCGTCGCATCGAGCTGTGGGAGCCACCGACCGGGCGCTGAGGCCCGATGCCACCGGTTCGTCCGATGCCACCCGTTTTTCCCCATCTCTCGACCGCTCCCGGCTCGAAGCTGTTTCGCGGCCTTCGATGACCGGCTCGATCGAGCAGGTCGACGGGGTGAAGGGCTCGATGCCCGTCTACGTCGGTCGGCCCGAGGGCGAGGGCCCCTTCCCCGGGGTCGTCGTCATCCACGATGCCCTCGGCATGAGCTCCGACCTCCGCAATCAGGTCGCGTGGCTGGCCGGCCGCGGCTTCCTGGCGGCCGGTCCGGATCTCTACTACTGGGGCCGGAAGTCCCGGTGTGTGCTGTCGGTCATCCGCGATGCGATGAGGGGGTCGGGTGACGCTTTCGACGACCTCGAGGCGGTCCGCAACCGGCTGGTCGACGACCCGACCTGCAGCGGCGCAATCGGCGTCGTCGGCTTCTGCATGGGCGGAGGATTCGCCGTTCTGCTCGCTACGTCCGGCCGATACCAGGCGGCCGGAGTCAACTACGGAGGCCTGCCGAAGGACCCCGAGGGATTCCTCAGGGGGGCGTGCCCTGTCGTTGCCAGCTACGGGGCCAATGACCGCAGCCTTCGTGGTGCGGGTCCCAAGCTGGCCTCGGCCCTGACCGCCAACGGGGTCGCCAACGACGTGAAGACCTATCCCGATGCCGGGCACGGCTTCCTCAACGACCACAGCGACGATTCGGTTCGTGGCCGATCGAGCTACTGGGCTGGGTCTCCGGCACCGAGTACCACGAGCCTTCGGCCCGCGATGCCAGGCGCCGCAGCGTCGACTTCCTCCGTACCCATCTCGGCGACCGTCGCCCCGACGAACGGGGCGATCATCAACCGAGTGAGCCGGCCTCTGGGTCCTGACCGCGATCCGGTCCCGCTCGCCGAGGGTCCTCGACCCCGGTAATGCTCGCGACCGACCCATCGGACGGTTACGTTGGTCAAGCAGAGCCAGGTCGATCGAGGGCGGTTCGACGTTGCAGGAACACGAGGCGAAGTTGTCGGTCGAGGACGACTTCGAACTGCCCGCTCTCGAGGGAAGACTGCAGGAGGTCGACGCCAAGGTCCTCGCTCCGAAGCAGTCGACGATCACCGACGTCTACTACGACACGGCCGACCTCCGCCTGCTGAGGTGGGGCTGCACCCTGCGCCATCGCAAGCGTCAGGGTTGGACGGTCAAGCTGCCGATCGAGACCGCGGATGAGTCGCTCACCCGTGACGAGGTCAACCTGGGCGGCCGGGCCGGACGGCCTCCGGCCCGGGCGCTGCGACTGGTGGCGTCGTTTTCCCGAGGCGAACCCGTGGCCAGAATCGCAACGCTGACGACCACCCGGACCATTCTGCCCGTGCGCTCCAGCGACGGCCGGTCGCTCGCCGAGATCGCCGACGACCTCGTCTCGGGCGAAACGCCGGGCGGCGGCGCGACGACCTTCCGCCAAGTCGAGGTTGAGCTCTCGCCAGAAGCCGACCCCGCCGTGCTCGACCCCATCGTCCAGGCCCTCACCAACGCCGGGGCGCAGCCAGACCGGGGCGGTATCAAGCTGGCCATCGTTCTCGGACGGCCCCGACTCGACCCCGACGTCGTCGTCCCCGAACTGCCGGAGCGGCCATCGGCCCGCGACGACATCCGCCGGGCCGTCGCCCGATCGGTGGAACAACTCATCGTCACGCTCCCGGTCGCCCGTCTCGGCCAGGACCCGGAGGGCGTCCACAAGGCCCGGGTCGCGACCAGACGACTTCGGTCCGATCTCCGAACCTTCAAACCCCTCATCGACCGGCCCTGGGCCGCCGGGCTCCGCGCCCGCCTGCGCGACCTGGCCGATCACCTCGGCCAGGTTCGCGATGCCGATGTTCGCCACCAGCTGCTGCGGAGAACTCTGGCAGCTCACCCCGAGATCGACGACGATGCCGGCCACGAGGTGCTCGATCTGCTGAGCAGACAACGCCAGCAGGCCATGGACGCGCTCGACGTCCACCTCGACCGACCGGAGACCGATCAGCTCCTCAACGACCTTGTCGCCGCCGCCGCCGACCCCCCGACCACCCCCGCGGCCGATGAGCCGGCCAAGCAGCAGCTGCCAGATCTGGTCAACAGACCCTGGTGGCGACTCCGACGAGCCGTCCACAAACTCGGTCGCAATCCACGGCCGAAGGCTCTTCACAAGGTCCGCATCCTCACCAAACGAACCCGCTATGCCACCGAGGCAGTGGCCCCTGCGTTCGGGCTGAAGACTCGCCGCTTCGCCGAGGCTCTCGCCACCCTCCAGGACACCCTCGGCGACCTCAACGATGCCAGCGTTGCCAACGACTGGCTCAACCACAACACGCCCGAGTTCACCCCGCACGCCGCCTTCGCCGCCGGCCGCCTCAGCCAGACCCTGCACGACGCCGCCGCCGGCCGGCAACAGTGGCGGAGGCAGTGGTCGAAGATCGAGGGCCGGCGACCCTCCTGGATCGACCGGAAGCCGCCCTCCTAGGCCGACGACGCCGGGCCGCCACGAGCGAGGCGATCCGCTCGATCGGACCCCTCGGAGCCCCGACCGCCGGGGACCGCGCAGATCGTGGCGGGCCGGCTACTGCTCAGGCGTGCTGGTGCGACCGTCCGCGATGGCCCATGACGCTCCGGCTCAGCCCTCGGCGGACTCGCGCAGGGCGCCCCAGCTGTCGTCGTGGACGAGCGTCTTCCAGCTGCGGAAGGTGTTCTTGAGCGCCGGCGGCTTGCCCTCCGGGAAGGCCTCGGGGTGGCCGAGGGGGCTGATGATCTCCGGTGTGACCTCCTCCGGCAGACCGAGCAGGGAGCGCACGGCGTCCATCTCAAAGCGCTGGAAGGCGGTGGTCGGGACGGTGCCGAGGCCCTCTCCCCGCGCCGCGAGGAAGAGGTTCTCCATGGCGAAAGCCAGCGACATCAGGTCGTCGTCCCGGCCGCCGTCCTTCATCGATTCCGGGTAGTTGCCCCGCGGGACGACGGTACCGACGATCCAGACCGGGACGCGTCGGTAGGAGCCGAGGATCTTGTCGGCGTAGTCCCGGCACTGCTGTGCGTGCTCCTCTTCGCTCACGCCATCCTTGCGGGGACGCAGCGTGATGAAGTACTGCGCGCCACCGGAGATGATCAGCTCGGCGAGGGCGAGGCGCTTGTCGGGATCGCGGACGACGACCATCCCCCAGGCCTGGGCTCCGGACCCGGTCGGTGCGGACAGCGACAACCGCAGGAGGCGATCCAACACCTCATCCGACACCGGCGCGTCGGTGTAGTTGCGGACGGCGCGGCGCTTGCGGATGGCATCGTTGACGTTCATCAGACTCCTCGCGGGGACTCGCTTTCGGCTCCCGAAGGCTACCTCCGGCCGAGTTCGACGGCGACCATTTCCTGAAGATCAGCATCGGGCCGCGCCCCGATGTGGCCGATCACCTCCGCGGCGACGAGGCTGCCGATCCTCCCGCAGTCGTCGAGCGGGCGACCGGCCGTGTAGCCGTGGAGGAAGCCCGCGGCGTAGAGGTCGCCGGCGCCGGTGGTGTCGACCCGCCGGGGGACGTCGACGATCGGGACCTCGTGTCGCGCGGCCCCGTTCACGACGATCGAGCCGTGGCGGCCGCGGGTGACCGCGGCGATCTCACACTCGGCGGCGGCGGCCCTGACGGTCGCCTCGAGGTCCTCCACCTGGTAGAGGGCCATCGCCTCATGCTCATTGGCGAACAAGATGTCCACGCCGTCGCTCACGAGCTGCTGGAACTCCTCGCGATGGCGCTCGACGCAGAAGCTGTCCGAAAGCGACAGCGAGACCTTCCGCCCCGCCTCGCGGGCGATGGCGACCGCTTCGCGCATCGCCTCCCTGGCCGAGGGGGGGTCCCAGAGGTAGCCCTCCAGATAGAGGACCGAAGAACCGGCGACCGCCTCTTCATCGACGTCGTCGGGGGTCAGCTCGACCGAGGCCCCGAGGTAGGTGTTCATCGTCCGCTCGCCGTCGGGGGTGACGGCGATCAGGCAGAGGCCGGAGGCCGGACCGTCAGCGCTCCGGGGCGTCGAGAACGCGACGCCCGCCGCGCCGATGTCATGGGCGAAGATCGCGCCCACCTGGTCGTCGCGGATCTTGCCGATGTAGCCGGCACGCGAGCCGAGAGTGGCGGCGCCGACCATCGTGTTGGCGGCCGATCCACCCGAGCGCTCGATCGACGGGGGGAACTTGCCGTAGAGATGGTTCCGCCGATCCTCATCGATCAGCTCCATGGAGCCCTTGATCAGCTTCTGGTTCTCGATGAAGTCGTCGCCGACCTCGCCGAGAACATCGACGATCGCATTGCCGATGCCGATCAGATCCAAGCGGGCGTCCTGCGGGCTCATATGTCTCCTCGGGTGTCCAACCGCGCGATGTTAGCGACGGACGGCACGGGCACGGCGGATCCCGACGCGAGCGGTAGCCGGGCGCCCCGCGCGAGTGGACACGCCTGCCCCATCTGCCTGATGGCCCGGCCGACGCCGAGCCCGGGAGGCAGGTCACATCGCTCGGCCGACCGCCTCAGACGATCGCGCCCGGCTTCGCCGGGCAGCCTGCGCGACCGCTGCGGCCGGCGATCCGCTCAGCCCACGCGGTCGATGATCGGCGCGGATGGGGCGGGCGCATCCGCCCCGATCCGGAAAGACCCGTCGATCTCGGCCCGACCGATCTCGATCAGCGCCGGGTCGTCGGCGTGCAACTCGGCGATGACGTCACCCTCGGCGACCTCGTCGCCGATCCGCGCGCGGAGCGCGACGCCGGCGGCTGCGCTCACCGGGTCGCCCTTGCGCGAGCGACCGGCGCCGAGCCGCCAGGCGGCGTTGCCGACGGCGAGCGCGTCGATGTCGGCAACGATGCCGGCGGATGCCGCCCGCACGGGCTCGACGTGCGGTGCCCAGGGCAGGGCGGCATCGGGATCCCCGCTCTGATCGCGGATCATGGTGCGCCAGGCGTCCATCGCGCGACCATCGCGGAGGGCGTCCGCGGGATCGGCGTCGAGGCCGGCCAACTCGAGCATCTCGCGGGCCAGTGCCAACGTCAGCTCAACGACGTCGGCCGGCCCGCCGCCCGCGAGGACTTCGACCGACTCACGGACCTCCAGCGCGTTGCCTGCCGTGAGCCCGAGCGGGGCGTCCATACGGGTGAGCAGGGCGCGCGTGGAGACGCCATGGTCGGACCCCAGCGCGGTCATCGTGCGCGCGAGTTCGCGGGCGGACTCGAGATCGCGCATGAACGCCCCGCGGCCGACCTTGACGTCGAGGACCAGCGCTTCGGTGCCCTCAGCGATCTTCTTGGACATGATCGAACTGGCGATCAGGGGGATCGACTCGACCGTCCCGGTCACATCGCGCAGGGCGTACAAGAGCCCGTCGGCCGGGGCGAGCTCCGGCCCCGCCGCCGAGATGGCCGCGCCGCTCCGCGCCAGCTGGTCGCGGAACTCGTCATTGGTCAGATCGCTGCGAAAACCCGGGATGGCCTCGAGCTTGTCGAGCGTGCCGCCGGTGTGGGCGAGGCCCCGGCCCGACAGCTGGGGCACGGCAGCGCCGCACGCCGCGACCAGGGGGCAGAGGATGAGGGAGATCTTGTCTCCCACACCGCCGGTCGAGTGCTTGTCGACGGTTGGCCGGGACACGTTGGAGAGGTCGAGGCGCTCGCCGGAGGCGACCATCGCCCGTGTCCAGGTGGCCAGCTCCCGGGGAGACATGCCCCGGAAGAAGATCGCCATGAGCAGCGCGGAGGCCTGCTCGTCAGGCACCTCACGGAGGGTGTAGGCCTCGATGAACCAGTCGATCTGCGCGTCCGAGAGCTCCTCGCCGTCGCGCTTGGCGCGGATGACCGCCGGAGCGGAGTGCGAGCTCATGCGCCGGGCAGGTCCGCCGGGCCGAACGCTCCCGGCAGGAGAGCCTCCAGCGCAACCGGCCCGTCATCGGTGTCCACCAGCAGCGCGCCGCCGCCGTGCTCGAACAGCAGCTGACGGCACCGGCCACATGGGCTGAGCAGGGCCCCCTCACCGTCCACGATCACCACCGCGGACAACCGGCCGCCGCCCGAGGCGATGAGGTCACTCACCAGGCCGCACTCGGCGCACAGCGTCAGGCCGTAGCTCGCATTCTCGACGTTGCACCCCTGCACATGCCGGCCGTCCTCGGCGAGCCCGCAGGCCCCTACGGACAGGCCGGAATAGGGCGCATAGGCGCTGCGGGCGATCTCCCGGGCGCCCGACCGCAGGGCCTCCCAGTCGACAGCGCGCGGCACCGGGCTCAGCGCTCCGCAAGCGCCGCGACGGCAGCGGGGACGTCGCGGATCGAGCCCACGCGGTCGAGCCGCGGGTGGGTGTCATCCACCTCGGCGTGCTCCATGGCCCAGGTCACCTCGTACGGCACGTGGACTCCCGCTCCACCAAGCGCGAGCACGGGCGCGATGTCGGAACGCAGGGAGTTGCCGACCATGCAGAAACGAGGAGGGTCGACGCCGGCCGCGCCCAACAGGCGCGCGTAGGTCGGGACGTCCTTCTCGCTGACGATCTCGACCCGTTCGAAGGCGTCGGCCAGACCGGAGGCGGCGATCTTCGACTCCTGGTGAAACAGATCTCCCTTGGTCACCAGCGCGAGCCGGAAGTCGTCCGCCAGTGCCTCCACTGCCTCGGGCACGCCGTCGAGGAGCTCAACCGGGTGGTTCAGCAACTCGCGGCCGAACTCGATGATCACGTGAATCCGGTGGCCGTCGACCTCTCCTTTGCTGAGCTCGATCGCGGTCTCGATCATGGAGAGGGTGAAGCCCTTGGCCCCGTACCCGAAGTGGGCCAGGTTGCGGCGCTCCGTCTGGAGCAGGGCCGCCGGCACCTCGGCAGCGCCGATCCACGGCTCGAGGAGGGCGGAGTAGCGCTCCTGGGTGGCCCGGTAGTGGCCCTCGCTGTGCCAGAGGGTGTCGTCGGCGTCGAGCCCGACCATCTCGATCGGCATGGGGGCAGTCTAGTGCCGAGCCCGGGGTCCCTGAGGCGATGGACTACGCTGCCCGCATCGCCATCGAACCGGACATCATCCGCGCGGCGCCGAAGGTGCTCCTGCACGACCACCTGGACGGCGGGCTGCGTCCGGCGACGATCGTCGAACTCGCGGAGGAGACCGGCTACGACGGGCTGCCGACGACCGACCCGGACGAGCTGGCTCAGACGATCAGCCGGGGCGCGAACCGCAACGACCTCCTGCTCTACCTCGAGACCTTCGCCCATACGGTCGCGGTGATGCAGACGGCCGAGGCTCTCGAGCGCGTCGCCGCCGAGTGTGCCGAAGACCTCGCCGACGACGGCGTCGTCTACGCCGAGATCCGCTTCGCACCCGAGCTGCACCGCGACCGGGGACTGGCCCTCGAGGAGGTGGTGGAGGCGGTGCTCGCCGGGTTCGCGCGCGGCTCGGAGGGCCGAGGCATCGTCGTGCGGGTGTTGGCGTCGGCCATGCGTCAGCGGGCAAGCAGTGTTGAGATCGCCGAGCTCGCCGTGCGATTCCGCGACCGCGGCGTGGTCGGCTTCGACATCGCCGGCCCGGAGGCCGGGTACCCGCCCGCCCGCCACCTCGACGCCTTCTCCCACGTCATGCGGGCGGACTTCCACATCACGATCCACGCCGGCGAGGCCTTCGGGCTGCCGTCGATCGCCGAGGCGCTGCAGACCTGCGGCGCTGAGCGGCTGGGCCACGGCGTACGGATCATCGACGACATTTCCTTCGGCCCCGACGGTGACGCGGAGCTGGGTACGCTCGCCGCGTTCGTCCGCGACCGGCGCGTGTGCCTGGAGATGTGCCCGTCATCCAACGCCCACGTCGGCGCGGTGCCGTCCATCGCCGAGCACCCGATCGGAGCCCTGGCCGAGCTCCTGTTCCGGGTCACGGTCAACACCGACAACCGCTTGATGAGCGGGACGAGCATGAGCAACGAGTACCGGCTGCTCAGCGACGCCTTCGACTGGGACCTGGACGTGATGCGCTGGACGACGATCAACGCCATGAAGAGTGCGTTCGAGCCGTTCGACAAGCGGCTCGAGCTGATCAACACCGTCATCAAGCCGGGCTTTGCGGCGCTCGGAGCCGACGGCCGCCAGTACTGAGACCGGTGTGCGACCCGGTCGGCGCCGCGCTCCGGAAGCCTCGCTACTCGACCGTGAGGGCGACGTTGACCGCCACCTGCCAGCGGTCGACGCCACCATCCTCGTTGAGGTTGGCCGCAGATCGGTGATCTGAGCCCAGGTCCGACAGCGCACCTTGCCGGCGGCGGGGTGGCCGCCGCGCCGCTCCTACCCGCTCCGCCGGGAGCGCAGACGGGGCGCACCACGACCACGGCCACCTGGACGGGCCCCATCCGCGTCCGCGCCGCTTTCCCGCGACGTTGGAATCGCGCGGGCACCGAGCGCATTTCATGAGTATTGCGTGATCTATCACGTATTGATACGGTATTTGCATGCCACGCACTGACCGGGAGATCCTTCACGCCGCCGCCGATGCATGGGACCGGCTCGAGGACCGTCTCGACGGGGCGCTGTCGACCATCAACGGCATCAGCTTCCGGGAGTACCGACTCCTGTCGGCCATCGCCGGCGCGCCCGGGGGCGCGATCAGCCGCGTGGATCTGGCCGCGGCGGTTGGCCTGACGCCGTCGGGGGCGACCCGCGCCCTCCGGCCACTCGAGAAGTCAGGCGTGCTGACGACCGCCCGCGGGGCCCGCGATGCCCGGCGGGCGCTCGCGTCCCTGACGCCGGCCGGACGGCAGCTGCTCGACAACGCGTCCGGGGTCCTCGATGACGCGCTGGCGGACATCCCGACCCGGATGCCGAAGTCGGCGCCCGACCGCGATCGACTCTTCGGCCTGCTGAGGAACCTGACCGACTAGGCCGCGGCCCGCCAGCGGTGGTGATCGGCCTCGCGGACCAGTAGAACTGCCGCGCACAACCGAGAGGGGAACCGACATGCGCTGGAACGTCTATCTGTCCGGGGAGATCCACAGCGACTGGCGCGAGCGCATCATCGCCGGAGCGGCGGAACGCGGCCTGGCCGTGGACTTCACGGCGCCGGTGACCGACCACCCGGCCAGCGACGCCGCCGGCGACCATCTCGGCGATGCCCCGTCGGGCTTCTGGCGTGATCACCAGTCGGCGAAGGTCAACGCGATCCGGACCCGGACCCTCATCGAGAAGGCCGACGTCGTCGTCGTACGCTTCGGCGGCACGTACCGCCAGTGGAACGCCGCATACGACGCCGGGATCTGCTCCGCCCTCGGCACGCCGTACATCACGCTCCACGACGACGACCTGACCCATGCCCTGAAAGAGGTCGACGCTGGGGCGCTGGCCCGGGCGACCACCCCCGAGCAGGTCGTCGAGACGCTCGCCTACGCCATCGGCTGACAGGCGGACCTCAGGCCATCCTGCTGATCACGCGATCGAAGATCCGATCGCCGGCCCACTTGCGCAGGAACAGGAGCGGGCGGGCCAGCTTGCCGACCGCGTAGCGCGTCTTCGGCCGGCGCGCCGACAGCGCGTTGGACACCGCCGAGGCGACGGCGGCGGGCGGTGAGCCGCCGCCGGACTCATAGGCCTTGCGGCTCACCCGGGCCATCTCCTGGGCCATCTCGGCGTACGGGCCCGATCCGGATCGCTCGAGGAGCGGCGGGACCATGACGTCGCCGAACTCGGTCTCGATCGACCCGGGCTGGATGATCACGACATCGATGCCGAACGGGGCGAGTTCGTACCGCAGGCAGTCCGACCACCCCTCGAGCGCATGCTTGGTGGCGTGGTACCAGGATCCGAGCGGGGTGTAGATCCGGCCGCCCATCGAGGACATGTTCACGATCCGGCCGTGGCCCTGCTCCCGCATGTGAGGGAGCACGAGCTGGGTCAACCGGGCCAGTCCGAACAGATTCACCTCGAACTGGTAGCGGGCATCGGCGATCGGTGTGTCCTCCATCGCCCCGTACGTCGCGAAGCCGGCATTGTTGACCAGGGCATCGACGCCGCCGGTTTCGACGGTGATCTGCTCGACCGCGGCCACGAGATCCTCGTCGCGGGTCACGTCCATCGCGATCGGCGTCACACCGATCGCCTCGAGGTCGGTCATCTTCTCCACGCGCCGGGCCGCGCCGTAGACGACGTAGCCCTCACCCCGGAGCGTGCGCGCGGTCTCCTTGCCGATGCCCGACGACGCTCCGGTCACCAGGACCGTCGTCTGGCTCTTGTCCGTGGGCACGTCGGCCTCCCGTCAGTCGTCTCCGAACGGGACCGATGATAGGAGGGGTCGCCGGGTTCGCCGCCCGCCTCAGCCGGTGGGCGGCTTCTCGCCGTCGCGGTGCTCCCGGCGCCAGACGAGTCTCAGACCCGACCAGGTGTCATCGACGGCGCAGACCTTGTTGTCGACCAACCCGGAGGGAAGCGCCAGCTCACGGACCGCGTCCTCGGTCATGTCGGTGCTGACGCCGGACGACCGCTTCGGCCAGCAGACCCAGATGGCGCCTACGGGAAAGATCGCCCGGCCGGCCGGGGCGAGCCGGCGGCGAAACGCGCTGCGGCGGGTGACGAAGAGCAGAACGATGTCCGGCCTGCCGCGCAGCCCGTCGCGGAATGTCACATCGCCCGGCAGCGGAGCGAGCAACGCGTCCAGGTGCTCGGGCGGACCGACGCGTGCGACGGTCATGCCCTCGCGGATGCCGAGCTTGCGCGCCAGGGGCGTGCCCGAGTAGCCAACGCCGGTGGACGTCATAGCGTGGGCATCAGATGCGGGCCGGGTGCCAGACGGTCTTGATCTCCGTGAACGCCCGGGCGGCGTTCAGATCCTCGCGGCCCTCCGTCGCGACGACCCGCTTGAGATTCTCCGCCGCGCGAGCCTCGAGATCCGCGCGGAGATCCGGCGGGGCCCCCGTGACGTCGATGAGGTCGACGTCCTCGTGGTCGGCGAGCCATGGAAGCAGCGCCGCACCCTCGCCGGTCAGCAGGTTGAGGACGCCCGCCGGGACGTCCGACGTCGCCGCGGCCTCGCCGAGAGTGCTCATCACGAGGGCCGCCGGCGCCCCCGCGACCGCCACGACGCTGTTGGCGGCGGCGAGCGCCGGACCGATCTGGCCGGTGATGCCCGCGAGCCCGCCGTCATCCGGGCAGGACAGGCCGCAGACGCCGAGCGGGATGGCCTGCGAGAGGTTGAGGAAGGACCCCGCCACGGGATTCACCGAACCGGTCAGGATCTCGATCTTGTCGGCGAACCCGGCCCAGTAGATCAGGCCGTCGACGGCCGCCTCAACGTCACGACGGGCATCAGCGGACACGACCCCGACCGACGTCAGCTCGTCGACGAACTGCGCGGCGCGCCCTTCGACGACCTCGGCGAGGCGGTAGAGGATCTGTCCCCGGTTGTATGCCGTCCGCCCGGCCCAGGCCTGGTGGGCACCGCGGGCCGCGCGGACGGCCTCCCTCAGGTCTTTCCGCGAAGCGCGCGCGACGTGGGCGAGAAGGTCGCCGCCGGGCGAGGTGACGGCGATCGTCCGCCCCGACTCGGAGCGGGGGAACGCACCGCCGACATAGAGCTTGTAGGTCTTGCGGACCCGGACGCGCTCGCTCATGCGCGCGGCTCGAGGCGGAGGTACTCCGACAGCCCCTGGCGGCCGCCCTCGCGGCCGAAGCCCGACTCACGGACGCCGCCGAACGGGCTGACCGGATCGAGCTGGTTGAAGGCGTTCGCCCAGACGACTCCCGCGTGCAGCCGCTCGGCGGCCCACAGAATGCGCGAACCCTTCTCGGTCCAGATGCCCGCGGACAGCCCGTAGCGGGTCGCGTTGGCCTTGGCGACGGCCTCGTCCTCGGTGCGGAAGGTCTGGACGGTCAGCACCGGGCCGAAGACCTCCTCGCGGGCGATCCGCTCCGATCCGCCCAGTCCGGTGACCAGCGTCGGACGGAAGAAGAAGCCCTGCCCGGGAAGCGCGCCGAGGGGCTGGTACACCTCACACCCCTCCGCCTCCGCCTCGTCGACGAAGGCCCCGATCCGCCCGAGTTGGGCCTCGGAGTTGATCGCTCCGACGTCGGTGTTCTTGTCCAACGGCTCGCCGACGCGCAGCAGGTCCATGCGCCGTCGGAGCCTGCGCAGGATCTCGTCGGCGGCGCCCTCCTGGACCAGAAGGCGCGATCCGGCGCAGCACACGTGCCCCTGGTTGAAGAAGATGCCGTCGACGATTCCCTCGACGGCCTGGTCGATGGCGGCATCGTCGAAGACGATGTGGGCGCCCTTGCCCCCGAGTTCGAGCGTGAGGCGGATGTCGGTGCCGGCCAGCTCGCGCCGGATGGCCTTGCCGACCGTGGTCGACCCCGTGAAGGCGATCTTGTCGACGCCGGGATGACTGACGAGTGCGGCCCCGGCCTCACCGTCGCCGGTGACGATGTTGATGACGCCCGGCGGCAGGTCCGCCTCGGCGACCACCTCGGCCAGAAGGAGAGCGGTGAGCGGAGTCGTCTCGGCCGGCTTGAGGACGACCGTATTGCCGCACGCCAGAGCGGGCGCGAGCTTCCAGGCCGCCATCAGCAACGGGAAGTTCCACGGGATGATCTGTCCGGCGACCCCGAGCGGATGCGCGTCCATGCCGGGCATGGCGTACTCGAGCTTGTCCGCCCAGCCCGCATGGTGGAAGAAGTGCGCCGCCGCGAGGGGAATGTCGATATCGCGCGACTCGCGGATGGGCTTGCCGCCGTCGATCGACTCCAGCACGGCGAACTCGCGCGCCCGGTCCTGGATCAGCCGGGCGAGACGAAAGATGTACTTGGCCCGGACGCGGGGTGCGAGGCCACGCCAGCCGTCGTCGAACGCGCGGCGGGCGGCGGCGACCGCCGCGTCGACGTCGGCCGCGCCGCCCCGCGCCACCTCCGCGAGCGGGGCTCCCGAGCCCGGTTCGATCGTGGTGAGCGTGCGGCCGTCGGCCGCCTCGCGCTCCTGCCCGTCGATCACGAGCCCGTAGCGCTCGCGGATGGTCACGATGTCGCGGCCCTCGAGCGAGGGGACGTAGTCGGCGAAGGCCTCGCCGAGACTCTGGTTCGTACCGTCGGATGGTCGTGTGGCCACGGGATCCGCTCTCAGTCGGCGGGGAGGCTGCCGAGACGGGCGTAGCGCCCGGTCCGCATGAATCGGAGCTGGAGAACGATGTCGTTCAGAAGGCTGGACGCGCCGATCCGAAAACGCTCCGGCGTGAGCCAGTCGGTGCCCAGGGTCTCGGCGATGATCGCGAGGTAGCCGAGAGCGTCCTTCGAGCGGCGGATGCCACCCGCGAGCTTGAGCCCGGGCTCGATGCCGGTCTGCTCGGCGAAATCACGTGCGGCCTCCGCCATGCACAGAGCGACGGGGGGGGTGGCCGCCCGTGGGAGCTTGCCCGTCGATGTCTTGATGACATCGCTGCCGGCGGCCAGCGCGATCATCGACGCGAGGCGCACCATCTCGTAGGAGCCGAGCTCGCCCGTCTCGAGGATCGTCTTGAGATGGGCCTCGCCGCAGGCCTCCTTGGCGGCGGCGATCTCATCGTGGACCGCGGCGACATCCCCGGCCAGCAAGGCCCCGCGGTTGATCACGATGTCGATCTCGTCGGCGCCGTCGGCGACCGCCCGCCGGATCTCGGCGAGACGGGATGCCAACTCGGTCTGGCCCGCGGGAAAGGCCATGGCGACCGAGGCGATGTGGACGCCGGTGCCCGCGAGCGCCTCGGCGGCGACGGGGACGAGCGACGGATACACGCAGAGGGCGGCGACGGGGGGAACCGTCGGGTCCTCGGGATCAGGCCGCGTCGCGCGAGCGGCGAGAGCGCGGACCCTGCCGGGCGTGTCGCTCCCCTCGAGGGTCGTCAGGTCGATGCAGGTGATCGCGAGCTCGAGGCCCGCGCGCTTGCTCTCGCGCTTGATCGAGCGCCCCGAAAGGCGGCGCGCCCGGCTCTCGAGGGCATGCCCGTCGACCGCGCCGACGCGGACGGGAACCCCGATGGCCGTGCCGTCGAGGCGGCGGATTCCCGATCCGGTTGCGAGATCCATGCGGTGATCTTGGCACGGGTTGGCGCCGACGTCAGGGCGATCGCAACGCGGGGCCCGCTCAGCCGACTCTGAGGAGCGCGCGCAGGTCGTCCCGCAGGCGTCGTAGGCGCGCGGCTGCCTGCTCGCGGGCGCCGGGCAGCCCGCCGTCGGACACGGGTTCCACGACCTCGCAGTAGATCTTGAGCTTCGGCTCGGTACCACTCGGGCGCACGACCGCGCGCAGGTCGGGCCCGAGATCGATCCGCACGACATCGTCAGCGGGGAGCTCGATGCCGAGGACCGCCGCACCGGCCAGGTCGTCGGGAGGCTCGGCCTTGAGCCGGCCGATGGCCGCGTCCCGGCGCTCCGCCCCACCCGGGGCGTCATCACGGATCGAGAAGTTCCCGGTCAGATGGACGCCATGGCGGTGGTGGATGTCATCCAGAGCGTCGAGCAGGCCCACGCCGCGCGCGGCGTGGTGCGACGCCATCGACGCGACCGCCAGCGCCGCTGAGATGCCGTCCTTGTCCCGGACGTCGGCCCCCACGGCGTAGCCGATGGCCTCCTCGTAGGCGAGCACCTGCCGCAGCTCGGGGTGCTCGAGAGCCGGTCGGCAGAGCCACTTGAACCCGGTGAGCGTCTCGACGTGGGCGCACCCATGATGCGCGGCGATCCTCCCGAGCAGCCTCGATGACACGACGCTGTTGGCGACGAGCCGATCGTCGCCGGAGGTGACGACCTCGAGGAGCCAGTCCCCGAGCAGGGCCCCGACCTCGTCGCCGGTCAGCTGGCGGGTCTCCCCACGGACGCTCACGAGCACCGCGACCCGGTCGGCGTCGGGATCAAGAGCCAGCCCGAGACCGGCGCCGACCTCGTTCATCTCGGCCGCGAGCATGTCTGTGACCCCCGCCTCCTCGGGGTTGGGGAACTCGACCGTCGGGAACGTGCCGTCAGGCTCCTGCTGGGCCGCCACGACGTGGACGTCACCGTGTCCGCACCGCTCCAGCAGGTCCGCCAGCAGCGCCCCACCGACCCCGTGCATCGCGGTGGTCGCGATCCGCAGCGGTGCCGACGCGTGGGGTACGCGCGCGGAGCACGCCGCAAGGTACTCATCCCGTAGTCGGGGATCGGTCGTCGAGACGGATGCCGGCGGACCGTCGGCCGGGAGGATCTCGCCGTCGGCGACCACCTCGTCGATCGCGGCCGCGACCTGTCCGTCGACCGGGGGGATGATCTGGGCGGCATCCGAGCCGTAGAACTTGATCCCGTTGTCGCCGGGGGGGTTGTGGCTGGCAGTGATCACGATGCCCGCGACGGCGGCGAGCCGGTCCGTGACGAAGACCGCCAGGGGCGTCGGCGAAGGGCCGGGGAGCCGGTGCACGGGGATGCCATGCGCGGAGAGGACCTCGGCGCAGTCATCGGCGAAGAGGTCGGACAGCGTCCGGGCATCGTGCGCGACCACGACCCCGCGCCCGCGGGCCTCCGGCTCATGGGCGAGGAGATGCCGCGCGATGCCCGCCGCGGTCTGACGGACGACGAGCCGGTTCATGCGCCGGGGGCCGGGGCCCAGTGGCGCTCGCAGACCCGCGGTGCCGAAGGCGAGACGTCCAGCGAACAGATGGGCGAGGGACCCGTCGTCGGCGGCGAGAAGAACGGCGAGCTCGCGACGCGTTCCGGGATCGGGATCGGCGTCCCGCCACCGCTCGGCCTCGGCCCGCAGGGCGGGGTCGAGCGCCATCAGGTGGTGAGGGCGGCGCGGAGCAGATCCACCAGGCGATCCGTGGCCTCGCGGCCGGTCGCGAGAACGTCCTCGTGATCGAGAACGTCCGCCGACAGCCCGGCGGCCATGTTGGTCACCAGCGAAGCGCCGAAGACCTCCGCGCCCAGATGGCGGGCGGCGATGGCCTCGAGCACCGTCGACATCCCCACCAGGTCGGCGCCCCAGCGACGGAGCATCGTGATCTCGGCCGGCGTCTCGTAGCTCCCGCCGAGCAGACCGGCGTAGACGCCCTCTCCCACGCCGGCGACGCGCTCGGCCACGGCTGATCGCAGGCGGGGATCGTAGAGCTCGCTGAGATCGACGAATCGGGCCGGGAGATCCTCGGGTGGCGCGGGTCCGGTCATCGGATTCAGACCGCTGAGGTTCAGGTGGTCGCGAATGATCACCGGCGATCCGGGCCGACGCTCCGGATCGAGCGAGCCCGCGGCGTTGGTCAGCACGACGCGCCGACATCCGGAGAGGACCGCCGCGCGGACTCCATGCACCACCGTGTGGACGTCGTGCCCTTCGTAGGGATGGGCGCGTCCGGTCAGCGCCAGGACCCGGGTGTCGCCGAGCGCGAGGGTGAGGGCCGTTACCCCATGACCGGCGACCGCCGGCGCCGGGAAGCCGGGCAGATCCGTGATCGGGATCTCCCGCTCGACGGGCGCGAGCGCGCGGGCCGCGTCGGTCCAGCCGGAGCCGAGGACCGCCAGGGCATCGTGCGCGCCGAGCCGGTTGCCGATGGCAACGGCAGCGGTACGCGCCGCCTCGTAGTGACCGCCCACGTCGGGAGTATGTCAGGGCCCGTAGGGGGGCCGGTGGCGACGCGGAGCCCGACGTGCGCGACCTCCCTATCGGCGAGGGTGCTAGGAGGACACCGACCGTCAACTGCGATGACAGGCCGGGCCCGCTGTCGCTTTCGAGCTCCACCCCTCAGGGCGCTCAGCGATCCTGCGCCGCACGGCGCGCTTGGCGCAGCCAGTCAAGCGCCAAGCCGCGTCTCTCGCCCAGCCAGGCCCCGGCCTGGCTGGAGAGGTCAGCGGCGCTGCCGGCGCCCTGGAGCATCGCGAGGTTCTGAGCCTGGATGTCCTCGGCGGGGATCTCGACTACCTCGAAGAGCACAGCGGCCGCAGGGTTGTTGGCAAGGAATTCCGAGTTCGCTGCGACCCGGATGTCGTTCGGGACGAAGCCCATGCGGCAGCCCGCCGTGGTGCAGGCACCTTGCTCGAGGAACGCCCGGTTGGGCGCACCGGCGGGGGAGCTGTCGAGCCAGAGGACCTCCTCGCCGGGCACCAGTCGCTTGACCGTGGCGGTCGGGGTCCAGGCATAGAGCAGGACTGGCCGTCGGGCCTCGACCCGTCTCAGCGCCTGCTGGACGTGGGTCTCATAGTTGCCCTTGACCTGCTCGATCGGGCGCCCGTCGAGCTCGGCAAGCAACTGGTCGACCTCATCGGCGCAGACCCAGTTCTCGGGACAGCCCAGCAGGTCGGCAATGCCATCGCCATCGAGGTCGAACAGCGCGGTCAGCCGGGGGTCTGCGGCGATATCACCGAGGT
>JAHEIS010000109.1 GCA_024639225.1 Actinomycetes bacterium
GCGGTTGTTCACGATTCAGTCGCGACTCAACGTCGATTCGCGAGGAGGCGTAGGTTCACCGCATGGACGCGTTTCCCGGTGGCGGTTCGGCGATCACGACGATCCTTGTGGTCAGCGACACCGCGACGTCCGCTGCCTGGTGCCGGGACGTTCTGGGTGCGGAGGTCAACCGGACCTACGGATCCTCGCCGTGCTGAGGATCTTCGATGCCTGGGTGCTCCTGGTGGAGGAGGGCGGTCCGACACCGGACAAGCGGGACGTCCACTTCGCGCCGCCCGACGATCCCGACCATGTCGCGCACGCCTTCACAATCCGCGTCGAGGACTGCGACGCGGCCCATGCCGAGCTGCGCGAGCGCGGCGGCGAGTTCCTGACGCCCCCGATCCACCGCCCCGAGGACCCGCTGTTTCTTCCGCGACCCCGATGGGCACCTGTTCGAGATCAGCCAGGCGTAGCCTGGCTCACCGACTCGGCGTGACCTCGCTCAGGTAGGGCGGGTCGGCCCCCGAGCGGGTACAGACGATCCCCGCGACCCGTACGGCGAACGCGACAACCTCGCGTATCGTCGGGAGGTCGGCGAGGTCTTCCCGGCCGAGTCTGCGGCGGCGGATGTCGGCCAACAGAGCACCCGAGAAGGCATCGCCGGCGCCCACCGTGTCGGTGACCTCGACCCGTGGTGCAGGGACGCTGATCTCGCCGGCCCGCGTCAGCACGAGGGCCCCCTCGGCCCCCCGGGTCAGCACGACCAGCGTCGGGCCCCGTGCGAGCAGCCCGCGGGCGGTCGCCTCCGGGTCCTGACCGGGCTCCAGGATCTCGGCATCCTGATCGCTGATCTTGACGATGTCGGCGTACTCGGCCGCGGTCCGGACGACGTGCCGATGCTCGTCGAGGTCCGGTATGGCGTGGGGGCGGAAATTGGGATCGAGCGAGACCAGTTCCGCTCCGCGGGACGCATTCAGCAGCTCCAGGATCGTGGTTGCGCTCGGCTCGAAGACCAGGCCGAGGCCGCCGACGTGCACGCTGTGGGCATGCAGGGGAAACGCGACCTCCCGCATCCTCGCGTCCAGCGCCGGCGCCGAGGTGCCCGCGGAGTGGAACTGGTACTCCGCGGCGCCGGCGTCGTCGAGCACCACCATCGCCAGCGTCGTCGGAAGATCCGTCAGCAGCGCCGGGTCAACGGCCACGCCGTCGGCTTCGAGCGCGGCCCTCAGGCTGTCTCCAAAGGCATCGCGGGAGAGCGGTCCGAGGAAGGCCGTCGGCTGACCCAGGCGGGCGATCGTTCGGGCGGCGTTGAACGGCCCCCCGCCGAGGTGGGCATCCACGGCCAGGTCCGGTCCGAGGATCAGATCGACGAGCGCCTCGCCGACGACCACGATCGGCGCGCCAGTCTCCATTCGACCGGATCCCTCTTTGGCAGGGCTAGAGATCCAGCCCGATGGCGGCGACGGGGGTGCCGGTCGAGATCTTCGGCGGCTCGGCCATCAGGGGCATGAACGCCTCCATCGCGGCCGTCATCGCCTCCGTCCGACCATGGTTCTTCACTGACTCGGCGTCCGTCATCAGGGCGAAGAACCCGAATGTGTTCTCACCGCTGCGGTGGTACGAGTAGACCTCGATCCCGGGCTCATCGTGGGCGGCGGTCACCATCGCGGTCAGGACCTCCGCCATATCGTCGGCTTTGCCCTCCTGGCAGGTGATCGTGCCCATCATCGCGACCTTGCTCACGGTGTCCTCCTCGCGGCGTGCGGTACGAGCGCAGCCTAGTCCTCCCCAACGGCGGGACCGCCAGAAAGCCGCCAACGACGTCGGCCGAGATCAGTCTCAGATCGGGTGAAACCGGGGATCGCGGTCCTGGCTCCGTGCGCCCAGCGTGATGACCTGCGACGCCGGGCGCCGTCGGCTGGCCCGATCAATCCATCGCTGGATGGATGCGCCCGCGGTCGGGTCAGCCCTCAGCCACCGCCGCGACGCCGGCGGCGAAGGTGGCGACGTCCTCCGGGGTCGTGTCCCACGACGTCATCCAGCGGACCTGGTGCCGCGAGGGGTCCCAGTCCCAGAAGAAGCTCCACGCCTGGAGCGGCGCGATCATCTCGGGGGCGAGCAGGGGGTAGATGCTGTTCACCGCCGGCGGTTGCCCGGCATCGACGCCGGGGATGGTCGTGACGCGGTCATGGAGTTCGCGGGCCCTGGCGTTCGCCCTGGCGCCGAGGTCGATCCACAGGTCGTCGGTCAGGACGGCAGTGAACTGGGCCGCGAGATAGCGCATCTTCGAGGACAGCTGGGTGACCTGCTTGCGCACGTATTCGGAACCCATTGCCACGTCCGTGTTGAGGAAGACCACTGCGTCGGCTCCCAGGAGCCCGTTCTTGGTGCCGCCGAAACTCAGCACGTCGACCCCCGCGGCGGTCGTGAAGCTGCGGAGCGCCTCACGCGTGCCGCCGAGAGCCGCCGTGGCGTTGGCGATCCGCGCGCCATCGAGATGCACCAGCAGCCCCATCTCGTGGGCCCGGTCGCAGAGCGCGGCGACCTCATCCGCCGAGTAGAGCGTGCCCAGCTCGGTGGGCTGGGTGAGGCTGACGATGCCGGGCTGGGCATGGTGGGGACTGCCCTGCAGCGAGGCCAGCTCGAGTAGGTGGCCGGTCGTCAACTTCGCGTCGTCGGACGGGATGTCGATCAGCTTGGTGCTGAGTACCCGTTCTGGTGCCCCAGCCTCGTCGCTGTTGGCGTGGGCCCAGCTGCTGCACACGATCGCGTGGTGGGGGCCACGCAGCGCGCCCATCATCGACGCGAACGCCGCGACGTTCGCGCCGGTTCCGTTGAAGGTCAGGCGGGTGACGACGTCCCGGCCGAAGAGGTCGGAGAACTGCTCCTCGCAGCGGGCGGTATGGGCATCCTCTCCGTATGCCAGCGCGTGCCCGGTGTTCGCCGCCACGACCGCCTCGAGCACCGCGGGATGGGCTCCGGCGGCGTTGTCGCTGGCGAGCGAGCGAGGGGGTGGTTCAAGCGGAATCGTCGGGGCGGTGCGGCTCACCATGACGACGATGCAGCATCCCGGGCGCGTTTTCCATGCGCGGCGGGGGTTGGGGCTGATCGTCGAGACGGCCGCCGGTCCGCTTCGGGTCCTAGACTGGGGGCCTTGACGACGACTCCTCGGACCCGGCCCGCCCAGCGACTCCTCAGCCCGCTTCAGGACTTCCTGAAGACGGAGATTGCCGGCGGTGTCGTTCTTGCCGTCGCCACCGTGCTGGCGCTCATGTGGGCGAACCTCTCACCGTCGGGCTACGAGGAGTTCTGGGCCACCAAGGTCAGCTTCATCTCGGTCAGCGGCTTCGAGGCGAGCGCCAGCCTCAGCAAGCTGGTCGTCGACGGCCTGATGGCGATCTTCTTCTTCGTCGTGGGCATGGAGATCAAACGCGAGTTGGTCATCGGCGAGCTCGCCGAGCGCCGCGTGGCAACCCTCGCCGTCTTCGCGGCGATCGGCGGGATGGCCGTCCCGGCCTTGATCTTCACGGCGGTCAACCTCGGCGACGGCGAGGCGCTGCGGGGCTGGGGGATCCCGATGGCCACCGATATCGCCTTCGCGCTCGCGGCACTCTCGTTGTTGCGGGGGTGGATCCCCGTGCAGCTCGCCGCATTCCTGCTCGCCGTCGCTGTCGTCGACGACATCGGTGCGATCACCGTGATCGCGCTGTTCTACAGCGAGGGCATCAGCCTCCTGTGGCTCGGCGCCGCCGCGGCCGGGCTGCTTCTGGTCGTGGCCGCCGTCCGACTCCACGTCACTGCCTGGGTCCCCTACGCCATCCTCGGCCTGCTGGTCTGGATCGCCGCGTACCAGTCCGGTGTTCACGCCACGATCGCGGGCGTGGCGATGGGCCTGCTGATGCCGGTCTTCGCCCGGCGCGAGCCCGGCTCGGCCGGGGCCGAGGCGCGCGAGATCGCCGCGGAGATCCACCGGGTCAGCGCCCGGAGCCACATTGCGCGCTGGCGACGGCTGCGCACGCTGGGAAACGAGTCGGTCCCCATGCTCGAGCGCTTCGAGCACGCGCTGCACCCCTGGAGCAGCTTCATCATCCTGCCCGTGTTCGCGCTGTCCTCGGCGGGCATCGTCATCCGCAGCGACACCCTCAGCGCCGCCGCCGAGAGCACCGTCTCCATCGGCGTGGTCGCCGGTCTGATCGGCGGGAACATCATCGGGATTCCCCTCGGGGCCTGGATCGCGACCCGACTCGGCCTCGCGCGTCTGCCCGACATGGTCACCTGGCCGCACGTCATCGGCGCCGCGGCGTTCGCCGCCATCGGGTTCACCGTGTCGATCTTCGTCGCGACCCTCGCCTACGACGATCAGGCGCTGGTCGACCAGGCCAAGCTCGGCATCCTCGTCGCCTCGATCACCGCCGCCCTGATCGGCGCACTGATCCTCCGCCTCGTCGGACGGCGGGCGGCCGAAGACGCAGACATCGTCTCCGAGGCCACCGCCTAGCGCACCGGCGCGTCCTCCCGCCGTTCCCGCCGGATCGATCCGGTCTCACCGCCTCAAGTTCTCTCCTGATGCGCCGACTGCACAAGCCCCCCGCGTGTGGCCGATACCAGGAGTGTGTTGTGCGTCGGGAACCCGGGGCGTTGTCGTGCGTGGTCACCCGCGGCCTGATCTACGCGACGGCAGCCGGCGCGGCGCCGACGTTGCCCCTCTCGGATGCGGTCCACGGGCCGAACTCCGGAACCAGCTGCTTAGGCAGGCCAGGACCTCCGGCATCCCGCGCCGGAGCGTGTCGACACGCTCCACGACTCGTGGATGGCCGCCGCCCTCGCAGGGAGATCGTGGGGAATCGCGCCCAGATCCGGGCCGGCAACGCGGCGCGCGTCTCGGCCGCGACGGTCACGCCGGTGCGGCCGCTCATCACCCAGAAGCTGCCCGCGGTGAACGGCTAGGGGTAGCGAGGAGAGCGCGCGGGCTTCAGAACTGGTCGCGGAGGAACCGGATCAGGTCGACCGTCGTGACGAGCCCGGCGAGCTTGCCGGCATCGTCGACGACCAGGACCGAACTGAACTCGCCCGAGGCGAGCAGGACCGTGGCGTCGTAGACCGTCGACGACTCGCGAAGCGTCTGCAACTCGATCTCCATCGTCGTGGCGATCGAGTGCTCATGGTCGATCATGGCGGCGGCCATGCGCTCGTCGGTACCGTCGTGGTCGTAGACCAGCTTGAAGACGTCGGTCGCGGAGATCATCCCGACCGGGCGCTGGCCGTCGACGACCGGGACATGACGGAAGCCGCGGTCGCGGAGGAGCTCCGCCACAGCGCTCAAGGGCTGAGCCAGATGGACCGTCGCCACCTCGGTGGTCATCACGGTCTGGATCGGCGTGTTCTTCCTCATGACGTCCCCACCTTAGCTGGGTGAACGGGAGGTGTCGCCGGCGGCCGACCGCGCCTCCCGGATGCTCGGTGTGAGCCGATCCGACGCTAGATGTCGGCGGGCGCCGTGTGTCCGGAGCCCGCCGCATCTGCTTTGCGGCTTAGCCGCAGGGCACGGCACCCTCGCTGAGGCAGCGCCGGGGCCACCGCAGCTTGACGCCGTTCCCCAGTGCCCGAGACTGCTCGGGTCCCGGGCGGGGTCGAGGTGGCGAAGCGCCGCCTCGGCCTCCGAGAAACCGGTGCGTTCCATCGCCTTGAGCGCGTGGTCGCAGAGGTCGCTTTCCTCGGCCATAACAGCCCAGGGGCGGCGGAGAATCCCGCTGACCGAGTGATGGCGCGACGTGTTCGGCGAACAGCAGGCGCCCACCCGGACCCAGGACCGGCCGGATCTCGGTGAGCTCGGCGCCCATGTCGGGAACCGAGCAGAGCATGAGTTACGACACGATCACGTCGTCTGATGCATTCGGCAGCGAGGCGCCGAGAAGTCCGGTCGGCGAGATGTCGAGGTCGATGCCGTGGCTGGCGGCCTTCGCCCAGGGATCGTCGTGAAAGAGCGTGTTGGGCTCCAGCGCGAGGACACCGATTTCACGGGGCAGTACGTCCTGCGGATCGCCGGTCAGCCCGAGGCCGAGATGACCTTCTCGAAGTCCGGTGATGCCCTGATCATCATCGATCACACCGATGTGCCCGACGAGCTCCGGGGCACCAGCGCCGGGCTCACGCTCGTCACGCGCGGCGTCGAGGACGCGCGGGGCGCAGGAGTGAAGATCCCACCGCTCTGCCCATTCGCGGCGGCCCAGTTCAAACGCCATCCCGGGTGGGCCGACGTCCTGTCAGCGCGAGTGGAGCACGCGTGGAGCTCCCCGTGCGCTCCGGAACTCCCCGGGGGTCCGACCGGAGTGCCGGACGAAGAACTTGTGGAAGTTCGTCGCCTCACTGAACCCGAGCTGTGCGGCGATCGACGCGGCGGATGCGTCCGTGTGGACGAGCAGGCGCTTGGCGTCCAGCATCACCCGCTCGTCGAGCACGCCCTTGGCGGTCGTGCCGGTGATCGCCCTGCAGGCGCGATTGACCGTGCGCTCCGAGTAGGGGAGATCCGCGATGTAGTCACGCGCGCTTCGACTCCTGCCAACATCCATCTCGATGGCGTGTCTGAAGGCTACGTAGGCCTCCGGGAGCGCTCCGTCGCCGGCTCCCTTGGCGGCCATGTCGAACAGCGCTGCGAGGGATGAGAACAGGGCGTTCATGAGGGGACGCACTTGCGTGCGCCCGCCGGAGCGTTCCTGCTCACGTCGCAGAGAAGCGACGAGCGCTTCGGCGGTTAGCTGTGAGTCACGTCCCAGGTCGCAGTGGATCGGGTGCCCCGGGAACCAGCCGGACCCCGGCGGCTCGTGGGGCTCAGAGAGCACGATCGACGCGTCGTAGTCCGATGTCAGGTCCCACTGCTGGACCTGGCCCGGGTGGATCCGGATCAGACGTCCCGGCCGGACGGGAACCACGGTGAAATCCACGGTGTGGGTGCCCGTCCCTCTCCTGACGAGCACGAAGGCGTGGAAGTTCGCGCGCTCGGGGGCTTCGAGGTGGGGCGCGGCGTGTCCGGTCAGGAGGGCGGAGCGCTCAAGCACCTCCACGGGTAGGTCGGGCCAGCTCGGGCTGTCGAAGTCGACGGCGCGGATCGCCGTCTGTCCATTTCTGACCATCGGAGGTCACGCTACTACCTTCTCTCGGGCCGTCACATGGCTGATTCTGACAAGGCATCCACCGACGAGAGGAAACCGTGGGACAACGACTCGAGAACGCAAAGAGCCTCTATCTGGAGGGCATCCGCGACGGCGACCCGGCCGCCGCCATCAACGCCTATGCCGGTGAGCGCTACACACAACATTCGACGCCGGTGAAGGACAGCAAGGAGGGCTTCATCGAGTTCTTCGATGACTTCCTCAAGCGGAACCCGGAGCGCGACATCGAGATCGTGCGCGGCTTCGAGGACGGTCCCTACGTCTTTCTCCACGCCGTGCAGACGCTCAACAACGGGGAGTTCCGCTACGTGACCGCCGACATCTTCGACACGGATGACGACGCGAAGATGATCGAGCACTGGGACATCATCGAAGCGATGGTCGACGAGACGGTGTCGGGCCACAGCCAGGTCGACGGTCCGACGGAGCCGACCGATCTCGACAAGACCGAGGCGAACAAGGCCCACGTCGCGGAGTTCCTCAACCGGGTGCTCGCAGGCGGAGAGTTCGCCGCGCTCACCGAGTACGTCAGCCAGCAGACCTACATCCAGCACAACCCTCGGATCGGAGACGGGATCGCAGGCCTCTCGG
>JAHEIS010000020.1 GCA_024639225.1 Actinomycetes bacterium
AGCGCGAGACCGAGGAGCGTGCCCGCCACGACGAGCAGCGGGACCAGCGGAGCCGCCGGCAGGAAGTCGGAGCCGAAGGCGATGCGGACCACGGGATCCGCCAGCGGCAGCGCGACCACCGCGGCGAGGCCGCCGAGGATGATGCTCGCCGCCGACGCCATCCCGAGGCCGCGTGCGCCGTGGGCGCCGCGGGCGGCCCGATCGGCGACATCGGGAAGGGTGACCAGCGCGATGGTCTGGGGCAGCAGGACGACCGCCTTGCCCAGGACCGACGCGGCGCCGTAATAGCCGGCGTCGTCGGCCGACAGCAGGAGCTTGGCCGCGACGACGTCGAGGTTGGTGAGGATCGCGACCGCCGCGAGGCCGACCGACACCGGGGCCAGTGAGTCACGAAAGGCCCGCCACACCTCGGTCCTCGGCGCCATTGCCCGGCCGCGGCCGCCGACGAGCGCGGCGGCGACCACCGCCCCGAGGACGATCGACAGCGTGCTGGCCCCGACTGCGCCCGAGACGCCGAGGCCGAGGGCGAACAGGACCAGGAGCGCCAGTGGCCGCGACAGGCCCCAGACGACGAACCCCAGCGCGTAGTCGGCAAACCGCCGCCGACCCTGGGCCCGCCCGAGCGCAAGGAACAGTGGAGGCAGCGCCGCGACCGCTCCCACGGTCAGCAGCAGGGGGCCCGCGGGCACGGACGGATCTAGCCACTCGGCCGCGGCGACCGCCAGACCGCCGACGGCGGCCACCAGGGCGCCACCGCGAAGCGCCGCGCGGAACGCCCGCGGGTAGACCGCCTCGCCGCCCGCGCCGGTCTCGGCCCGGGCGATGCCGTACTGAAGGGCGTTGCAGGGGACCGAGACGATGACGGGGACGGCGACGAGCGCGCTCACCAGGCCGAACTGCGCGGGTCCGAGCTCGCGGCCTGCGAGAAAGAAGAAGGCGTAGTTGGCCAGACTCCAGATCGCCAGCGCGGCGAAGACGAGGCCGCCGCCGGCACCGGGTCGCCGGAAACGCCCGGACACCGGCGTCACCGGCGCAGCACGAGCATCAGGCCCTCGCCGAGGCCGATGCCGGCCAGCGCCAGCTCCAGCGGATAGACCGCAATGCGGACCGGCAGCGCGTTTCCCCAGCCGGACTGGCGCGCGCCACCGTTGGCCCGGGCGTCGAGGGTGCCGGGGAGGACGCCGAACAGCGCCACGGTGCGCGATGAGACGACACGGAGGTCCGCGGCACGGGCGACGCGCTCCAGCGTCTGGTGGGTGAAGTGATGGAGGTGGCGCGGGAGCTCGAGCCCGTCCCACGACGCGCCGAAGGCTCGCCGGCCGGCGGACGCGAAGTTGGGTACGCCCACGACGATCCGGCCGCCGGGGCGCAGCAGGGCGGCCGCCCGCTCCAGCGCGTCGACCGGATCGGGGATGTGCTCGAGCACGTGGTAGAGCCGCACGACGTCGAAGCGTTCGTCGGCGAGCGGATTGTCCCGGAGGTCACCGACGAGCACCTCGTCGACGGTGTGCGCCTCGGCGTCGCCGCCCGGCTCGATGCCCCAGGCATCGACGCCGGCGGCGCGCAGCGCACCGACGATGGCTCCGTTGCCGGCGCCGACGTCCAACAGACGGCTCCCCGGATCGAGCGCCCCGCCCAGGAAGGCGTCGGGGACGACCCGGCTCACCGCGGCGCGCCGGAACCGCCCGGCCCCGGGAGCATGCGCCCGGCGGCTCAGCGCCGCGACAACCCGCGAGGTCAGGCTCGGTGCGGAGTGCTGCTGGTAGTCGCGTGGGTACCAGTCGAGCGGGTTGGCCGGCCAGGGATGGACCCGGCACAGGCCGCATGAGTCGCATTCGACGACGGCGAACTCCCCCGGCAGGCCCTCGCGATGGTCGACGGCCCGGAGGACCGGCGACGCCTCGTTCGCGCCGCAGAGTGCGCACCGGACATCGTCGAGCAGTTCAGGCACCGAGAGGAGCCTAGCCTCGACCTACGCTCGCACCGGCACCCGGCGGCGCGCGCGAGACCCCGGCCTATAGTGCGCCAGATGAGCCTCCTCGACAGGTTGGTCGCTCTTCACGCCCGCTCACCACGGGCGGTCGAAGCGACCGCCGTCCTCCTGGGCGCCATCGGTCTCGCCCTCGCCATCACCTGGCCGCTGGTCACCCAGCTCGGCGACAACGCCCCGGGCACGAGCATCGCCGGCGACGACCGTGCGGGGTACACCTGGGACGTCTGGTCGCTCCAGGAGCACGGCTTCGACCTCTGGGGCGTCGACTCTCAGGACCACATCAGCCAGCCGTTCGGCCGTACGATTCCCGCCGCCGTCTACCTGCTCCAGCTCACGTTCTACGGGCCGGCCTGGATCCTCGGATCCATCACGGGTCCCGTGCCGGCTCTGAATCTGGCCGTTCTGCTGCTCTCGGCGATGAGCGCCGCCGCCATGTATCTCCTGATCCGCGTGATGGGGCTCGGCGTCGGTCCCGCGGTCTGGGCGATGGTCGCGTGGAGCATCTTCCCGAACGCGATCCTGCGAATGGTCACGCACTACCCCTTGGCCTCGCTCGCCTGCGTCCCGGTGCTCCTGCTCGCGGCGTGGTGGTGGTATGACGCCCCGAGCGCACGCCGCGCCGTCGTGGTCGCCCTGGCGCTCGCCTTCTGCTGGCTGAGCAACCCGTACTACGGAACCATGGCGTTGATCGTCGTCGCCATCGTCGGCCTCATAGGGCTCCTGCGTCGGCTGCGCTCTGATGGGATGAGGGACGCCGGCGTCCGCGCTGCCGAGCTCGGCAGCGCGGTGATCGTGCTCGTCGTACTGCCGCTCTGGGCGCTCCTGCGCTCCTCGCGGGACGCTGTCGAGGCGACCCTCGGCCGCGATCGCGACGAGCTGGCGGTCTTCGGCGCGCGCATCACGGACTACGTTCTTCCCGACGCGGATCATCAGCTCTTTGACGCGATCACGCGCTCGGTGCCGGAGCTGGCGGCGCCGGGCGGTGAGCGGGTCAACTTCCTGGGCTACCTCACGATCCTGCTGGCCATCGTTGGGCTGGTCTGGGGATTCCGCCGGCTCAACACGACGACCGGCTTCGTCCGCGCCGCGCTGATCACCGGTCCGGTCGTGATCGTCGCGCTGATCTGGGTGAGCCTCGCCACGCCCACCACCTGGGCGGGGGTGAGCATCCCGACTCCATCGGGAATCGTCTTCGACGCGCTGCCATTCCTGCGCGTGTTCGCCCGTTTCGGCGTGGCGGTGAGCGCGATGACGATCTGCCTGGCGGCGATCGGACTCGCCGCGCTGCTACGCGGTCGGCGCCCCGTCGTGCAGGTCGCGATCGTCGCCGTTGCCTGCGGGATCACCCTCGCCGAGTTGCCGCCGGGCGGAGGACTTCCGGTCCGCTCGGCGCCGCCGCTGATGGTGACGAGCCGGACACCGGATCAGGTCCCGATGTGGATTTGGCTGCGGGACAACACCGCAGCGGACGATCTCATCTACAACTTCCCGGGCCACAGGAGCGAACGCGCCGAGCGGTTTCACATGTATGGGCAGCTGATCCATGGCCGGCCGATCGTCAACGGCGACGCCACCGGGACCGGCATCGGCACCGATGTCACCGACAGCGACCACGATCCCCGCGAGCCCGAATCGGCGCGGCGCCTCGCGACCTTGGGCGTGGACTACGTGACCATGAGCCCCCAGGTGTACGGGGTCGCGGGGAAGTCTCCCCCCGCCCCCGATCCTCCCCCTCCCGGCTACGCACTCGTCCGGGCCTTCGACGACGGCAGCGCCATCTGGCGGCCAGTGGCCGACGCGGACGCCGGCATCGCGATCTTCCGCCGCCGCACGTGGTGGGTGCCCGCGCGCACGCGCGACGACCGAGAATGGCGCTGGCTCAACGACCGCGCCGAGGTCACGATCTGGACGAAGCAGAGCGGCCCCCACCGGATCAGCTTCGGCCTGCGGGACGCCGACCCCGGGAGCGGGCGGCAGATCGAGATCGCGCTGCCGGGGGACCGGGGAGTACGCACCCTCTCTCCGACGGCGACGGGTGACGTCGAGTTCACGGCGAGCCTCGAACGCGGCCGGAACGATCTGTCGGTGGCCCTCCTCGGACGGCGCCCACGACTGTTGTCCCGGCAGGATCCGCGCCTAGTCTCTCTCGAGGTCTCCGACTGGAGGGTCGAGAGCCCTTGAGCGCTCAGCGGCCCCCGCGGGTCTCGGTTCGCCCCGGGGTTCCATCCCGGCCGGAGTCATCGCCATCGAACTCCGACCCGCCGACGTGCTCCCGCACGATGAAGGTCGGGCGGTTCCTGACCTCGTCGTAGACCTTGCCCAGGTACTCGCCGACGATGCCGATCGTCACGAGCTGGACACCGGACAGCAGAAGGACGACCGCCATCAGCGACACCCAGCCGGGCGCGTTCTGGTCGGATGTCAGTCCGCCGATGACCACCCATGCCGCCCCGAGCAGGGCCAGACCGGCCGAGATGAATCCGGCGAGACTCGCGAGGCGCAAGGGAATCTTCGAGAAGGAGAAGATCGCGTTGAACGCGCCCATGCTCCGGCCGATGAACGAGTACTTCGTCGCTCCCGCATGGCGCGCCTTGCGCTCGACCTCGACGGCCTCCTGGCGGAACCCGGCGAACGCCCGCAGTCCGGGGAAATAGCGGCCGCGCTCACCCATGGCGTTGATGGCATCGAGTGCCGGACGGCTGACCAGACAGAACGGGCCGGCGTCCCGGGGCAGGTCGATGCTCATCGTGCGGTGGGCCAGCCGATAGAAGGCGGAGAAGGCGGCGCGCTGGATTACGCCCTCCTTGCGGTCCTTCCGGACGACGTAGGCGACGTCGGTGCCCTCCCGCCAGCGGACGACGAGCTCCGGCAGCGCCTCAGGACTGTCCTGCAGATCGGCGTCCATCACGATCGCGGCATCCCCACGGGCGTCGCGCATTCCGGCCTCGATCGCCGCCTCGTGGCCGAAGTTCCGCGACAGGAGGACCCCGTGGACCCGGGGGTCCTGCCGCGCGAGGTCGCGGATGATCTCGACCGAGCGATCGTGCGAGCCGTCATCGACGAACACGAACTCGATCGCGTGGTCGGCATCGGCGAAGACCGCGGCCACCCGACGATGGAGCTCCTCGAGATTCTCCTCCTCGTTGAACACGGGCACGACGATGGAGACGAGCTCGCTCACGCGGCCGACTCCCCGCGACGGCCCAGCAGCGCCGCCAGGCGCGAGGCCGCGAACATCGACTCGGCGATCACCCCGACCGTGCCGGCGAAGATGCGCCCACGCACTCCGGGACGGTGCTTGCGGATGAACGGCGCCATCGTGCGGAAGTATGCCGCGTCGGCGGCGGGCGGACGCCGCCCGGCGACATTCGAGCCGGCGCCGACGTGGACCACGCTGACCCGCGGCCAGTAGAGCACGCGATATCCGGCGTCGGCGACGCGGATCGCCAGGTCCATGTCCTCGGCATACATGAAGAACTGCTCGTCGAAGCCGCCGACCTCCCGGAGGACCCGCGCCGGCATGAGCATGAACGCGCCGCTCACGCTGACGACCTCTCCCACCTCGTCCTCACCGAGCCAACCGGCCGTGTACTCACGCGAGCGGCGGCCCGTCAGAACGCGATCGAGGCCGGTGAAGTAACAGATCGACGACCAGAACGTGGGAAAGCCGCGCTTGCTCCGCCGGTCGAGTCGACCTTCGCGGTCGACCAGCTTGGGCGAGAGCACGCCGATGGTGGGGTCCGATTCCAGATGGGCGAGACAGGCGTCGAGCGCTCCGGGGGGGATCACGGTGTCGGGGTTCAGCGCCAGGACGTTCCGTCCGGCGGCCATCGAGAAGCCGAGGTTGTTCGCACGGCCGAAGCCGAGATTCTCCTCGCTGGCGACGAGCCGGACGTGGGGGTAGTGCTCCCGCAGCATGGGGACCGTCTCATCGCCCGAGTCGTTGTCGATGACAATGATCTCGGCAGTTGCATCCTGGCGTGCCAGCGAGTCCAGGCAGTCCCGGAGGAGGTCCGGGCAGCGCCAGGACACGATCACGATCGAGACATCGGGCTCCTGCGATCCGGGCACGGCGAGTACCCTAACGCTGCCCGCCACCGCGGCCTGACGTTTCAGTCGGCCACCGGTTCCCGGCAGGGCGCTCCCGCGACACCTGCCCCTGATCAAGCCGATTCGACGTGACATCCCCGACATCGATGGCCCGCTCGTCCTGGCGCCCCGTCGCTTCGACGATGGCCGCGGATGGTTTCGCGAGACGTTCAACGCCGAGCGCGAGGCGAGGGCGGGGATCCGCGCCGACTTCGTGCAGGACAACGAGTCGCTGTCGAGGGCCCCGGGGACGGTCCGCGGGCTCCACTTCCAGGTGGGCCCGCACGCCCAGGGCAAGCTCATCCGCGCGGTGAGCGGATCGGCGCTCGACGTCGCTGTCGACCTACGCCCCGGCTCGCCTACCCTGGGCGACCACCTGAGCATCACCCTCGACGCCGATGAGGGGCAGCTGCTCTGGCTGCCCGCGGGGTTCGCGCACGGGTTCTGCACGCTGACCGCCGACACGGTGATCCAGTACAAGGTGACCGACTACTACAGCCCGGACTGCGAGCGGACACTGCGCTGGGACGAGCCGCGGCTGGGCATCGACTGGCCCCCGATTGCGGATCCGGCGACGATGTCGGACAAGGACGCCCGCGGCGCGGGATGGGACGACCTGGCCGCGGCCGGGGACATCGGACGATGAGGATCATGGTGACGGGCGGTTTCGGGTTCATCGGGTCGGCGGTCGTGCGCCATCTCATCGCCGCGACCGACCACGAGGTCCTGAACGTCGACAAGGTGACCTACGCCGGAGACCCTCGGTCGGTCGGCGAGGCGAGCTCCGATCCACGCTACCGCGAGGCCCGGATCGACATCTGCGACGCCGACGCGGTGGGCGAGGCCTTCCGCGACTTCGATCCCGATGCTGTCATCCATCTCGCGGCGGAGTCCCACGTCGACCGTTCGATCGACGGGCCGGCGGAGTTCATCAGCACGAACGTGGTGGGGACCTTCGTGCTCCTGAACGCGGCGCTCGCCCGGAGCGAGGCGCGGGCAGGCGAACCGGTGCGCTTCGTCCACGTCTCCACCGATGAGGTGTTCGGGTCGCTCGGGCCCGAAGATCCCAGTTTCACCGAGCGGAGCCCCTACCGGCCGCGGTCTCCCTACTCCGCGAGCAAGGCGGCGGCGGACCACCTCGCCCGGGCGTGGAGCGCGACCTACGGCCTGCCGGTGATCGTCACCAACTGCTCCAACAACTACGGCGAGTACCAGTTCCCGGAGAAGCTGATCCCCCTCATGATCATCAAGGCCCTCGCCGGGGAGAAGCTGCCGGTCTACGGTGCGGGCGAGAACGTTCGCGACTGGCTGTGGGTCGGAGACCACGTCGACGGCCTCGTCCGCGCGGCCGAAGGCGGCGCGCCGGGCGAGACGTATCTGTTCGGAGGAGGCGCGGAGATGGCCAACATCGCCGTCGTCGAGCAGATCTGCGACGAGGTCGCAGAGTTCGGCGGTGGATCGGCGGACGAGCTGCGCGGCCTGATCACCTTCGTCGATGACCGACCGGGGCATGACCTGCGCTACTCGGTGGACTATTCCCGCACGGAGGCGGCCCTTGGGTGGTCGCCGAGCGTGACGTTTGAGGCCGGCCTCCGGCGGACGGTCGCCTGGTACGCGGCCAACCGTGACTGGTGGGAGCCGATCCGGGAGAAGCGCTACCGGGGCGATCGTCTGGGGAGTGGCCGGTGAAGGGCCCGGTCCTGATCACCGGAGCCGCCGGCCAGCTCGGCACGGAGTTGGCGCGCGTCGCCTGGCCGGCCTCCCTGCGGCCGGTCGCGCCCCCCGAATCCTCCCTCGACATCACCGATCGCGACAGCGTGATGCGGGCCGTGGAGGCGTACGAACCGGCGATCGTCGTGAACACCGCCGCCTACACCGCCGTCGACGCGGCCGAGACTCACGAGGCCGAAGCGACGCGCATCAACGACACCGCTGTGGGCGTCCTCGCCGATGCTGCCGGGGAGGCTGGCGCCCTGCTGGTCCATGTCTCCACGGACTTCGTTTTCGACGGTTCCGCGGGACGTCCGTACGACGAGGACGACGAACCCCGCCCGGTGAGCGTCTACGGACGCACCAAGCTCGCCGGCGAAGGCCGGGCGCTCGGCGCAGCGCGGAGCCTCGTCCTCCGGACCTCCTGGTTGTACTCGGCCCACGGAACGAACTTCGTGCGCACCATCCGGCGCCTGGCCGGCGAGCGGGATCGCATCCGGGTCGTCGCGGACCAGCGCGGCTGCCCGACGGCCGCCGCCGACCTCGCCCGCACCATCGTCGGCCTGCTGGACCGCGAACGCGAACCGCGCGGCCTCTACCACGCGGCGGCACCGGACGATGCGACCTGGTGGGACCTGGCGCGGGAGTCGGTCGACGCCATGTCACCGCCGGGTAATGCCGTGGTCGAGCGCCTGTCGAGCGCCGAGTATCCAACCGCGGCGCGGCGGCCCGCCGACTCCCGCCTGTCCTCCGCCCGGCTCGCCCGTGACTTCGGTCTGCAGCTGCGCCCGTGGCGCGATGCCTTGGCGGACGTGTCCGCCGAACTGAACGCCGCCGCACTTCCGCTGGGGGCGGACCGATGAAGGGGATCGTCCTGGCCGGGGGCGCGGGCTCGCGGCTCCACCCGTTGACGCGCGCCGTCTCCAAGCAGCTGCTGCCGGTCTACGACAAGCCAATGATCTACTACCCGCTCAGCACGCTGATGCTCGCCGGGATCCGCGACATCCTCGTCATCACGACCGAGGAGGACGCGCCCGCCTTCGGCCGCCTGCTGGGGGACGGCTCACAGTGGGGGATCTCGCTGAGCTTCGCGACGCAGTCGGCGCCCAACGGAATCGCCGAGGCGTTTCGCATCGGCGAGGAGTTCATCGCCGGCGAGGCCTGCGCCCTCATCCTGGGGGACAATCTGTTCTACGGCGGCGGCCTTCCCGCAATGCTCCGCGCCGCCGTAGATCGCGAATCAGGAGCGACCGTATTCGCCCAGGAGGTATCGGACCCCGAGCGCTACGGCGTCGTCGCGTTCGACGATGACGGGCGCGCGTCGTCCATCGAGGAGAAGCCCATGCGACCCGCATCCAACTGGGCCGTGACCGGGCTGTACATCTACGACGCCCGCGTGACCGACATCGCGCGGTCGATCGTGCCCTCGGCGCGGGGCGAGCTCGAGATCACTGAGGTCAACGCGGCGTACCTCGAAGCGGGTGACCTCCACGTCGCCCGCTTCGGGCGTGGCTTCGCCTGGCTCGACACGGGCACGTTCGACTCGATGGTGGAGGCCTCGGAGTTCGTCCGGGTCCTCGAAACGCGCCAGGGCATGAAGATCGCCGCGCTCGAGGAGATCGCGTGGCGCAGCGGGTGGATCGACGACGACGCTCTGCGGGAGCTCGCCGGGCCGCTGCGGGCCAGCGGGTACGGCGACTACCTGCTCCGGCTGCTGGGCGACTGAGCAGCGCCCCTCAGGGCGCGGTGAGGATGTCGACCGGCTCCTCGAGCTGAAGCGCGACCGACCGCGGGTCGGGGACCCCGAGCACCTCGCTCACCGTCTGCGGGCCGACGTCGGAGTCGAGCGTGAGCGTGTGCAAACCCTCCGCCGCCTCGAACGTCACGACGTAGCGACGAATCTCATCGGCGGCCACGGTGACGGCTCCGACCTGCTCGCCGTCGAGCAGGACGCGCACTCGACGTGGTTGCGAGAACGACGCGAGCTTCAGCTCGACGACGGTGCGGCCGGAGCGGGACAGGAGGATCTGTAGGCGCGGGTCGCCCACCCGTGACCAGCGGCGGACCATGCCGGACTCGGACTCCGGGGCATGGAACCCCCGCCCGAACCCGGCGACGAAGCCGACGCCCTCGGGCAGCCGGGTCGCCCAGATCCGGACCGTGCGCCCGTCGGCGATCGACGGCCTGCTCTCGACCTGCCAGCGCAGTCGCCGGTAGGAGGACTCCATGATCAACCGCGTACCCGCGATCTGGCTGCCCTCGGGCCCGACGAAGCCGCGGGTGGCGCCGAGGACGACGAGGCTCCGGCTGCTGCGGGCGAGATCGTCGGACAGCTCCCGCAGACGAGCCGGAGTGAGCGGCTCGCGGGCGACGATCGTCGGCAAGTCGCACACCGATCTCAATGCCGGCGCGAAGTGCAGCTGGATGTTCTCGGCGTAGGAGTTGAGAGATCCGGTCGGTTGAGCGATCACCAGCGCCGTGTCGTCATCGAACGCCTGACATCCGCGCTGGAGGTCACCCAGCACGCCGTGGTGTTCTCGGATCCGCTCGTCGGCGACGTCGATTCCCTGCCATGTCGGCACGGCAAGGACGAGCAGGACGCCGAGGGGCGCCGTCAGGCGCTGCCAGCGACCGGTCCGCGCCAGGGCGAGCGCGGCGCCGAGGCCGACGGCGGCGATCAGGAGCCCGGGGATCACGATCGGCAGGAAGCGGCGCATCGCCCAGATCAGGTCCGGCGTGATCCGCGGGTTGGGTATGTAGAGATAGAGGAAGGCCAGGACCGGCAGGAGCACGAACGCGAGGTCGCGGGTGCGACGTCCGGTGAGGGCGAGCCAGAGCGCGAGGCCGATGCCGAGGATCCCGGCGGCGAGGGCGAGCGGACCGAGGTACCACTCGAGCCAGAGGACGGTCTCCTCGCCGTAGGACCGTCGGCCGTTGATCTGGGATGAACCCGCCCGCCTCTGGAGGAACTCGATGAGGCCGCGCGCCGGGAAGTTCGTGTCCGGGTAAAGCGTCGTCTGGACGTGCGGACGCACGAACCATGCGAATGCCCCGAGGCCCACGAAGCCCACCGCGGCAGCGGCGGCGGCAATCCGCGACAATGACGACAGGCGGCCCAAGCGGCGGCTCAGCCATGGCCAGAGCGCGATGACGACGGCACCGACGAGAATGAGCCCGATCGACGCGGCCGCGAGCTTGAGCAGCCGTTCCTCCAGCGCGACGTAGTAGAAGGTGCTCGCAATCCGGGCCTCGAGTACAGCCACCGACGACGCGGCGGTCACGCCGATTGTCACGAGCGCGGCGCCGATGATCGACGGGCGCACGGCGACGGCGCGATGTCGGTCGATGAGCAGTCCGAGGCCCAGGGCCGCGAGGAGCGCCGGAATCGCCGCGGCGGCGTCGAGGCGGGCGGTCATCGCCGCGCCGAAGACGATCCCGGCCAGCACTGGCGGCAGGTACGCCCGTGTGCCCCATGAGCGGATGACGAGCCACAACCCTCCCCACAGGAAGATCTGGGCAAGGATCTCCGAGAACGTGTCCCGACCGAAGAAGGCCTCGACCGGATTCAGCCCGACCGCCAGACCGGCGGCAATGCCACCGAGGGGCCCGACGAAGCGCGCCGCGACGGCGAAGATCGCGAGCATCGCGAGGCCGACCAGCACCGGGTTCGCGATGAAGACCGCCCCGTCGCCGAACAGTCCCCCGAAGAGCGCCAGCACGGCGGGAAAGCCGTGGGGGAACTGCGATTCGAGGGTGCGGCCCCCTGCTCCACCTGCGTGTCCGAGGGTCGTCGGGTTCAGGCCGTCGGTGTTCCCGAAGACCTCGATTTCCGTGTCGATGATCTGAGAGTCGTTGTCGGCCATCCACAGCCCGCTCGTCGCGTAGATTCCCGGGTCGCGGTCGATGACGAGATGCTGACCGTGGTGGGCGACGTGCAGCGCAACGACGCACATCGTCGCGCCGAGCATCACGAGGACCCACGGTCCTCGCATCGTCGCGAGACCCACGGGCAGCGCTCTCCAGCGCCAGGCGGCGAGACCCGCGGCCGCGAGGCCCGCGGCGAGCGATGCGAGGGGCGAGTAGAGATCGACGAGGCCGAGAGCGAGGGCGGCGAAGACTGCGCCGGCGAGGCCGGCAAGCGCTCCGGCGAGGGCGCGGTCGGCAAGCGCCGGGAGGTCGGTCGGGCGGAACGCCTCCTCCATCCACGCGGGTACGGATCCCCCGGTACCTCCTGCGCCCGTGGACTCAGGCTCCGTCTCGGCCAGCCGACCGACGGTCACGAGCCGCCCCCGGCCCCGATCGAGTCCCCCGGATCGCGACCGGAGCCGCGGCGCGCGAGTGCGCCGCGGAGATCTCGCGCTCCGACCGCCACGGCCAGCAGGGCGAGGGCGACGTAGCCCGTCACCCGGACGATCGCGGAGGCCACGACTCCGGGTCCGGCTCCAAGACCCGCGGCGCCGAAGACCGCCCCGAAGAGCGACTCTTGGATGCCGAGGTTTCCAGGGGTGATGCTGAGGAGGGTGAAGGGCTGCAGCAGGGCGAAGAGCAGGACGATGTCGCCGATACCGGCATCCACGCCGAGAGAGCGCGTGATCGAGTACAGGAGTGCCGAAGCCAGCGCGAGAGCGACGATCCCGCTGGCGATGAACTCCGCGAGGAAACGCCGGTTTCGTAGAAGCCTGCCCGAGCCGTTCAGCAGTCGGAGGACCCTTCCACGGAGCCACTCGCCCCGGCGACCGAGCCCGGGTGAACGTGCGACCAGTTCCCGGATCACGAACGGGGCGGCGATCAGCAGAGCCGCGAGTACCAGGAGTGCCACGGGACCGCCGACGGTGCCGAGATCGGTGTCCGACCCGAGAATCGTCACGACGATTGCCGCGAGGATCAGATTAAGGACGTTGCTGAGCCAGGCGAACGCGAAGAAGAGGGTGACGTAGTCGGTGTAGTTGACGCCGTGGGCGGACTTGAGCTGAACCCCGCGATAGACGTTCCCCGCCTGTGAGAAGACCAGGTTCAGCAGCCGGCCCACAAGGAAGATCCGTAGCCACGACCCAACCCCGACGTGCTCCCCCCCGCACCGCGTCAGGACGATCCACTGCCGGTACGACTGGAGTACGAGGTAGGCGATCTGGACGAGGACGAAGATGCCGAGGCTCACGAGGCTCACGTCGCCGATCGCGGCGAGCGCATCCTTGTCGCGGATCAGGATCCACGCGACGAAGGCCAGCGAACCGACCATGGCGATCGGAGAGATCCACGCCCGGAATCGGCTCATCGTTGCGGCAACCGACCGTGCGTTGTCACGGGCTGACGAGCCGGATGGTGCGCTCGTACTCCTGCCACTCGCCGATGTCGAGCCAGCTCTTCTCACTCACGGGAAAGACGCCCACGCGCCCACCTTCTCCTCGCACCGCGTCGACCAGTTGGGTCATGTCGTACGGTGCACCGGGAGTGATGCGCTCGAGGACGCCGGGCTCGAGGAGGTAGAGGCCGGTGTTGATGAGGTAGTTGAGGTTGGGCTTCTCGCGGAAGGCCGTGAGCCGGCCGCCGTCACCGGTCTCGAGGGTGCCGTAGGGGATGCGGATCTCCTTGAGCGCCCCGACGAGGGTGATGTCGTTCCCCTCCTCGCGGTGGTAGTCGACGATCTCGCCGTAGTCGGCATCCACGAGGATGTCGCAGTTGGACACGATCAGCGTCGTCGCGATCTCCCCCTGCAACTGCGCGAGACTGCCGGCGGTCCCGAGGGGGGCGTCCTCATGCAGGTAGCGGACCGAGCGGGGCGGGTCCTCCAGCTGCTCGACATAGATCTGGATGAAGTCGGCTTTGTGGTTCACCGAGAGCCAGAAATCCTCGCAGCCCTGATCGCGGAAGCGCTGGATGATCTCCTCGAGAATCGTCTTGTCCCCCACGGGGAAGAGCGCCTTCGGGAGAATGTTGCTGAAGGGTTTGAGCCGCGTGCCCTTCCCCCCGGCCATGATCGCCACCGGGAGCTCGATCCGGCCGCGAGCCATCTCCCGCGTGCCGAACACCTCGTCCCAGAAGTGGATGTCGACGAGGCGATCCTGTGCATCCAGCACCGGCATGAACTCCGTCCGATGGCGGAGCATCATCTGCCGGATCGCCTCGAAGGAGTCGCCGACGCGGGCGACTCGGAGCTCCCGCGCGCCCATGAGCTGATCGATCGCGGTGTCGAGCGCGTGGTTCTCGATGATGCCCCGCTGTATGTCTCCCGCGCTGATGATCCCGGCGTACTCGTCGTCACGTGTCACGACGAGGAGCTTCCGATCGGTCTCATCCATTCGCCGCAATGCGTCGATCAGAGATGACGAACTGTCGATCGACAGTTCGTCGAGGCGCGCCTTCTTGCGTTGGTCCACAGCGTTCGCCTAGAGGTAGGGATCGGTTGATGTGCGATCACGGACGACCCGGGCGGGGATGCCGTAGGCGACCACGTTGTCGGGCAGATCGCGCGTGACGAGCGCGCCTGCTCCGACCACGGTGTCGCGGCCGATGGTGACGTTGTGGATCACCTTCGCCCCCAGACCGACGAAGCTCCCCGACCCGACCCGGCACCCTCCACCGAGAACCACTCCCGGACTGAGGTTGGCGAAGTCCGAGATCTCCCCGTCGTGGTCGACGGACGCCGAGGTGTTGACGACACACCCCCGGCCGATCGACGTTCCCACGTTGATGACCACCCCGGCCATGACGACGGTTCCCGCGCCGAGAACGACCCCCGGCGCGATCGTCGCCGATGCGTGCACGACTGCCGGGTTGGGAAGCTCCGGCGCGAGGCTGCCGAGACGCTCCGTGACACCACGGCGTCGCGCGTTGTCCCCCATGCCGCAGACCCAACCGTCGGCGCCACCCGCGCGGGCGATCTCCGCGAGCTCATCGTCATCGCCGAGGACCGGGTCACCGTCCACCGACGCGCCGGGCGGGAGATCCGGGGCGAGGAAGCCAACAACCCGGCGGTCGTCCCGCGAGCGCACGACGTCGGCCACGACGCGCGCGTGTCCGGAGGCACCGGCGATGACGAGGCGCGTCACGCCGCGGGGTCCAGGTCGATGGCGCTGCTCGGAATGTTCACGAGCCGATCCGCGAGCCAGCGGGCGTTCGGGGTGCCATCAGAGATGCAGTCGCGGTACATCGGCAGTTCGGACAGCAGTCGCCACGCGGGGCGCATCATGACTCCGCGGGCGTTGGAGGTCGTGAGGAACTGATCACGCTGGGCACGATCCCTGAGACGCAGGGTCATCAGCCAGAAGTTGGCCCTGGTTCCGGGACGCTCCCAGATGAACGTCAGGTCCCGCTCCTGGAAGAAGGCCCGATACGCGACCGCGAGGGTGCGCTTGGCATCCAGGAAGGCAGGGAGGCGGTCCAGCTGGGCCGACAGCAGCGCCGCGTTGAGATTGGGCATGCGGTAGTTGTAGCCCACGTCATCGTGATCCGACTCCCACGGGTGCGGCCGCTTGGCCGTTGTCGTCAGGTGGCGCGCCCGCTCGGCAAGCGCGCCGTCGGCGGCGAGGATCGCCCCTCCCGCACCCGCGGTGATCACCTTGTTCCCGTTGAAGCTGAGCGCCCCGAGGTCACCGATCGTGCCCGTGTGCCGGGAGCCGACGAAGGACCCGAGCGACTCGGCCGCGTCCTCGACGATCGGCACGGCGTACTCCCGGCAGGCAGCGGTGATCGCGTCGATGTCGGCCGGAAAGCCAAACGTGTGCATCGGAATGCAGGCAGCGACGCGACGGCCAGTCGCCGTGTTGACAGGCCCGCCCGGACCAGGCTCGACCTGGCGGGAGAGGAACTCCCGCAGGGCCGCGACGGACAGACCCAGGGTTTCCCGGTCGACGTCCAGGAAGACGGGGTGGGCGTGCTGGTACGCGATGGCGTTCGCGGTGGCGACGAACGAGAGCGGCTGGGTGATCACCTCGTCACCGGGCTCGACGCCGAGAACCCGGAGGGCGGCGTGCAGGGCGGAGGTACCGCTGGAGGTGGCAACCGCGAACGGGCTGGCGGTCGTCGCGGTCAGCTGGTCCTCGACTCGTCCGACGAACTCACCGACCGTGCTGACGAACGTGGAATCGAGAGCCTCGTTCACCCGTTGCTTCTCGTGTGGCGAGAAGCGGGGCACGTGCAATGGGACGGGGTCGTCAGTACCGAAGGTCCGTCGAACGAAACGGATCGTCTCCTCGACCAGTCGCAGGTCGCGGCTCGTGCTGTCCGCGGTGCTCATTCGGTCCCGGGGGGCGCCACCCGACTACATCTTCTCGTCGAGGTTCTTGCCTGCAGCCACGTGTCGCATCTCGGGTACGACCTCGGCGACGACCCGGCGCAGGTCCTCCTGGGTCCAGCGGCCGCGCGAGCGCGCCGACTCGAGATCAGCGATCGCGGCGCGAAAGCGCTCCGGATCGGCATGGATCGGGTGGCTGACCACTCCAACCGTCTCGAAGCGCTCGTGGTCACACTGCTCGTCCGGGTGGGTGAACTCCTCGAACAGCTTCTCTCCACTCGTGTCGGATTCGGAGAAGTAGCAGGGCCAGGCACGGGAGGCGGCATCGAGCTCGGCCGCACGGGCACGGGCCTCATCCTCAGAGGCGCACTCGATCGTGTCCAGCCCGTGGTGGGCAAGGAACGTACGTGCAATGTCGGCGAACGTCATCATGCTCTCGGGCGCGAATCGCGGAAAGACGATCTCCCGGTTCGCGCATGAGAAGCAGCCGAGCAGGCAGAGTTGGGCGGCTTCCTCGGGGGAGATGAAGTAGCGCCGTACGTCGGAGGGCGCGCTGAGCGGCTGCCGCTTGCGGAGCCGATGCCCGAAGCCCTCGAGAAGACTGCCGTCGGAGAACGCGACGTTCGCGAAGCGCGCGCTGCTCACCGGCACCTCGTCCGCGTGATGGAGGAGCACCCGCTCCATCATCGCCTTGGAGGCCCCCATGAGGCTTGCCGGCCGGACCGCCTTGTCCGAGGAGACGCTGAACAGACGCCGGGGGGTGTTGCCATCGATCAACCGGCATGCCAGATCGTGGAGACCCAGGACGTTGACCTTCAGCAGACGCATCAGCGTGAACTCGTCGCGTTCGGAGCGAACGTGCTTGAGCGCCGAGAAGTTCAGCACGTAGTCGTAGTCGATGTCAGCGACCAGGGCATGCATCTCGGGCCCGGTGAAGTCGATGGCAAAGGTCCGGAAGTCATCGGGAAGCGCCACCCGTGAAGCCCTCAGCTGACGCACGATCTCGACCAGGCCGTTCTCGCTGATGTCGAGCAGATGTAGAGCGGCGGGCTCGTACTCCAGGACCGCAAGAGCGAATGCGCGGCCGATCGATCCGGCTCCCCCGACCACGAGCACCCGCCGCCCCTCCACCCCCGCTCGTATCTCGTGCTCCGCGCTGGCGATATCGGTCGCGAGGAAGGACGACTCTCGTCCGAGGACGGTCGCCATCAGGGAGTTGCCACCGGTCATGCGGTCACCCCGGCGTCCGCGCCAACGGTCGCGAAACGGTCGATGGCAGCCTCGTACGCGTCCAGCCAGCCGCGGCCGAGTCGCTCAGGGTCGAAGAAGTCGACCGACAGCCCGCGGTTTACCGCGCATTCCGACAGAGACTCCTCCCAGCGCTCCAGCAGAGGGGCGAGGACGACGCCAGAGTCGGAGGGGTGGTCGATCTCCCAGAAACGGAACCCGGCGCGATGACGGGTCTTGTAGGGAAGCCAGGAGCCGACGACGCACACCGTCCCGACGGCGAGGGCCTGGGAGACCGATGCGGAGAAGGCATCCGAGGTGGGGGCGTAGAGCAGGATGTCAGAGGCGCAGCGCATCTCGGCCATCTGGTCATCGGTCATGTATTCGCTGACGATGGTCGCCGGGAAACCGGCGGACTCGGCGGCGGTGGCGACCGCCCGACGATAGTCATCGCCACAGCCGTATGTCATGGGAACGACAAGCTGCAGCCCCTCCCGGTGCGCGGGCGCGAGCACCTCGAGCCCGCGGATGAGGTCAACGTGCTGGCCCTCGGGAAAGCCGCTGTGACCGACACAGAGGATCTTGCGGTCGCCCGGCAGCCCATGGCGGTCGCAGAACAGCCGGCGCCCGGCGGCTGCGTCACGCCCCAGCACGGTCTCGAGACCGGGCGCGAAGAACGTGCTGTGGATTCGATCGCCGAGGTCGCGCCCGTACTTGGAGAGCACGACTTCGCGAAACTCCGGCCCGCTGGCGGTTATCGCATCCGCTCGTCGCAGCACCCGCTGCTGGAGCGCGAGCAGCCGCATCTCCGATGTCCGAAAGACGTCACTTCCCCAGCAGCTGACAACCAGAGGTGTGCCCCGGTGGCCACAGAGAGCTTCGTGGACCGGAGTCCGGAACAGCGAGTGGAGGTGAATGAGGTCATAGGACCCCTCGAGGACACCTCGCAGGGAGCGACGGACATAGGGGGTCAGCACGGAGCCGAAGCGCGAATAGAGGGCCTTGGCCAGGTGCTGGGCGCGTCCCGCGCTCGACGCCGGGGCCGAGCCAGACGGCGAGGTGGCGGTCATGCCTCCACGCCGCTGGGCAAAGACCACGCGCGGATCGAGCTCCCGCACGACTTCACTGATCGCCGAACCCTCTCGTGGCTGCGCTCGCGCGTAGTTCGGAGGCTCGGTGAGGCCGGCGGTTGTGATGTGGATGTCGGGATCCGCCGCGCGTAGACAGCCGGCGAGCGGTTCGATGACCGCGTTCGAGCTACTGCCGACGAAGAGAACTCTCATGGCGCGGTCGCCTCACCCGGTCGGCTCGCCACGGCATCCTCGATCGTGGCAACCGACCATCGCGTCACGTCCACGCCGTCGCCGAGCAGACGCGCGTGGCCGGCCGCCGCCTCCGCCGCCTTCTCGTCGGAGGCCAGGCGGTCGATCGCCGCCAGCAGGTCCGGCCCGGCCGAGCGCGGCGCGATCCGGTCGATGAGGCCGAAGGTGGTCCCGACCCAGTTGATCACGCTCAGATCCGCGGTCGAAACGAACAGTGCGGGTCGGCCGAGCGCCGCGGCCTCGAGAGACATCGTTCCCGAGTCGCCGAGGAGGCCCTTCGAGAAGGCGAGCAGGTGGTGGATGTCGCCGGGCGGGCCGAGGACGGCCTCGCCGAGGCCGGGCGGAACGTCTCCTTCCGCGGAGACCAGCACGCGACCGTGTTCGGCGAGGCGCCCGAGCGCCCGCATGATGCCCTCGGCCGAGAGTCCGCTGTGGCCGCGGTCATGGCTGGCCTCCCAGGAGACGAACCGCGCGACGTAGTAGTCCTCGTCGGGGGTGACGCCGAAGGGTTCCAGCCGCGCCCGGTCCGGCGTGAAACGGTCGGGGTGGAGATATGCGAACTCCTGAGTCGCGGGATAGCGTCGATAGTTCGCCGGAACCGCGCACTCGAAGCCCACCGGCGTGCAGACGTGGCTGGCGAGCCGGAACACCCACGGATTCGTGGCGGTCGCCGTTTCCGTGTCGTAGAACACGAAGGACGGGATCCGCCGGAGCCGCGCGACGGGGGCGATGGACGGTCCCATGATCCCGGCCATGGCGTCAGGACGGAACTTGCGTGCGAGGCGGGCGAGCTTCGCGGTACGGGCCACCAGCTCAGTCGCCAGTCCGAGGCCTCCGCGGCCCTGGGCGCTGAGCACGATATGGGGGATCCGCAGCTCGTCGAGCAGGGCGAGGGTCATGTCCTTGTCGCGGGCAGTGACGAGGACCTCGTGGCCGCGGGCGCGCATCTCCGTGCGGATGTGGCGGAAGAAGTGGACATGCGCCGGATGGAGAACGTCGATGAGGAGCCGCACCGGGCGAGCATAGACATCAGTTCCGCGCCCGAGCGCTACCCTGAGCCGGTGGTGATCTCCTGGCCCAGCGGCATCCGGTCTCCGGGAAGCCGGCCCTGATGGCGGACACACCCGAGACGGACCGTCTCCAGTGGTTCCGTCGGCTGTGCACCGACGCGCCCGACGAGCCCCGCGCGCGCTTCTCCCTCGCGAACGAGCTACTCAAGCGCGGCGATGACACCGAGGCCATCGAGCACCTGCGGGCCTACCTCGACCTCGCCGAAGACGAGGGCAACGCCTGGGGCAAGCTCGGCGACGCGCTCGCCCGCACCGGCGACGTCGACGCGGCGGCGGACGCGTACCTCGCGGGCATCGAGCAGGCCATCAAGCATGGGCACCCGGGAATGGCTGAGGAGTTCCAGCAGGCCGTCGAGGCGCTGCCGGACACGTGATCGGATTCGCCGCGGGCTACCGTTTCTCCCCACGAGGCGCGGCGCGGATGTGGCACCGCAACGCGACAGTGGCCCGCAAGACCCTGCTGATCAGCCTCGTACCCCGCTTCATCGAGGGTCTCGCCTACCTGCTGGTCATGGGCTTCGGCCTCGGTGCGTATCTCGCATCGGTCCGTGGCATCGACTACGTCGACTTCATCGCGCCGGGCGTCGCCGCCTCGACGGTCATGTTCGGCGCCATCCTCGAGACGACGTACAACGCTTTCGTCCGTATCCATGTGCGCAGGGTGTTCGGCGCGGTCGTCACCACGCCGCTGTCGGTGGGCGACGTGGTCGTGGGCGAGTACCTCTGGGCCGCGACACGAGGGACGATCTACGGGCTGGTCTTCCTGATCGTGATGCTGCCGTTCGGGCTGGTCCACTCGGTCTGGGCGCTGGCCGCGATCCCGCTGTTCGCGGTCGGTGGATTGTGCTTTGCCACGCTCGGCATGGCGTACACCGCGCTCGTCTCCAACATCGAGCACTTCAACATCTTCTTCACGGCGATTCTGACGCCGATGTTCCTGTTCGGCGGAGTCTTCTTCCCGTTCGACGAGCTCCCCGGCTGGGCGCAGGTCGTCGGATGGATGCTCCCCCTGTCACACTTCGTCGAGGCGACCCGCGACCTGACGCTCGGTGAGGTCGGGTTCGCCACCGGCGGTCACGTCCTCGTGCTCGTGGCGCTGACCGCGCTGCTGTTCCCCTTTGCCCCGCGCCGACTGGCGCGGATCCTACTGCGCTGAGGGTTAGCCGGAAACCGCCGCACGGGCTGAACCCGTCTGCTCGGCCGTGGTGCGGACGGCGTCGGCCACGCGGTCGACGAGCTCGTCACTGAGGACTGCGGGCACAACGTAGTCGCTGCACATCGCCGTTCCGCAGGATGAGGCGATCGCACGCGAGGCGGCGAGCACCATCTGCTGGTCGATCCGCTGGGCGCGGCAACTCAGGACGCCCTTCCAGACACCCGGGTAGGCGAGCGAGGACGTGATCTGGTTCGGATCCTCCGGCCGCCTGCTGCCGTAGACCGCCGCCACGTCGGCGGCCTCGGTAATTGAGATCTCCGGCTCCGGCCAGCCCATGGCGAGCACGACCGGGTCCGCCGCCATCGTGCGGATGTCGGCGGCGGAGACGATGCCAGGGGCCGAGAGACCGACGAAGGCGTCGGCACCAACCAGAAGGCCACGGACGTCGTCGGTCCGGCCCTCGGGATTCGTGTTCTCCGCCACCCAGGCGGCGTCCTCGCTCAGGTCGGAACGCCCGGTGTGGACCGCGCCCTCGGAGTCTGCGGCGAGCACCGTGCCTGCGCCGGCGGCGACCAGGATGCGGGCCGTCGACAGGCCCCCGGCTCCGAGGCCCGAGATGACGATGGTGCTGTCCTCGATGGTCTTGCCCGAGCACCGCAGGCCATTGCTCAGGGCTGCGAGGATCGCCGCGGCGGTGCCTTCCCGGTCGTCGTCGAGGATCGGAATACCGAGCTTGCGTGAGCGGAACTCGCGGAGCAATTCGAAAGATCGCGATCCGGCGATGTCGGTGAGGTGGATGCCGGCGAACACGGAGGAGAGCCGTTCGATGATGTCGGCGAGCTTGGTGATGTCCCGCTCGGCGATCGGCAGCGGGAACGCGTCGATCCCCGCGAGGCGCCGAAGGAAGAGGGCCTTGGCCTCGACGGCCGGCAGCGCGGCCTCCGCGCCAAGATCGCCCTCACCGACGACGGAGCTGCCGTCGCTGACCACCATCACGCTGTTGGCCTTGATGGTGTAGTCCCAGACCTTCTCCGGCGCATCGTGGATGGCCATGCACACGCGCGCGACGCCGGGCGTGTACGCCATCGCCAGGTCGTCGCGGCTGGACACCGGCACGCGATTGCGCATGCCGATCTTGCCGCCCTCGTGCAGGAGCACCACGCGATCCTTCACGGATTCGACGCTCACCCCGTCGAGCTTCTCGATGGCCGCGACGACGCCGGCCGCCGCATCGTCGCCGCTCACCGAGACCGTGAAGTCGCGGGTGACCTCGTCCTGGCCGGAGACGACCAGGTCCGCGCCGTCGACGGCACCGCCGGCGTCGGCGATCGCCTCGACGACCGCGGCGAACGTGCCGGTCGCGGCGGGCAGGACGGTCCGGATGGTGATGCTGTGCTCAGAGTTGGACATGGCTTTCCGCGGACGGGGACGGTGCGCGCGGCATCCTAGCGGCCCCGCGACCGGGTCCCTACCCGGCGGGAGCCATGAGCGCCTCGACGGCCTCGCTGAGGCCGTCGAGGCTCAGCTCGTGCATGGGGAAGATCGTCCGCACGGCGCCGAGCGTCGGGGCGCCGTGGACGGTGTCCCACCATGAGCGGGGCACCGGGTTCAGCCAAACGGACCGCGGGAACCGGTGGGCGAGGCGGGTCAGCCAAACGTGGCCCGCCTCGGCGTTGCGCTGGTGGTAGTCGATCGCGCCCCAGACCTCGGTCAGCTCGGACGGGGCCATGCACGCGTCCCCGACGACGATGAGTCGGTATGCCGGATCGAGCCGGTTCAGAAGACCGGCCGTCGACTCGGCGGATCGGGGGCTCATGTCGGCGTCGAGGTAGACATTGTCGTACACGCAGTTGTGGAAGAAGCGCACGACCAGATCGCGGAAGTGGTGGGCCTGGTGGACGGCGGAGAAGAGCCGGCTCACCAGCGCGGCGTGGTCGTCCATCGACCCACCGATGTCGAGCAACAGCAGCACGCGGACGCTGTTGCGGCGCGGCCGGCGCATGACCACATCGAGGCGCCCGCCGGCGTCGGCGGTCGCGGCGATCGTCCCGTCGACGTCCAGCTCCGTCTCCGGGCCCTCAACGGCGGTCGAGAGCCGGCGCAGCCGGCGCAGCGCGAGGCCGAACTCACGAACACCGAGGATCTCGTCCGAGGCGTACTCGCGCCAGCGGCGCTCGCCGGCGACCTGGGAGGCGCTGCGGTTCCGCCCCTCGCCGCCGACGCGGATGCCGCCGGGATGTACGCCGGAGTGGCCGAAGGGCGACGTGCCCTCGGTGCCGATGTGGCGGTCGCCACCCCGGTGGGCGGCGTCCTGGTTGGCCAGCCGCTCCTCGAACCGGCGCCGGAGTTCGTCCGGGTCGGTCCGTTCCAGCATGGCGTCGAGGCGTTCCCGCTGCTCGGACGTCAGGCGCGGACCGCTCGGGCCGGCGAGCCACTCCCAGACCGCGTCGTCGATCGTATCGTCGGCGGGGCGCAGACCGGTGAAGTAGGACTCGAACGCCCGGTCGTACGCGTCATAGAACCGCTCGGACTTGACCAGCAGCGAGCGTGCGGTGAGGTAGAAGCCCGCCAGGCTCGACCCGGCGATGTCGCGCCCGAGGGCATCCTGCAGCCCGAGCCACTCGTCGGTGGCGACCGGGACACCCTGCCCGCGCAGTTCATGGAGGAAGCCGTCGAACATCAGCCGCACGCCTCGGACGGGCGCGTCCCGGCCGCCCAGGCGAGCGCCCCGTTGATGTGATCCCGGAACCAGTCGGCCTGCCACGTGGCGTCGAGGTGGCCGAGGGCGGTGTAGATCGTCCGACCCGATCCGGCACGCCCGCACCATGCCGAGGGCAGGTACTCGCCCGCGGGCGCGTCCGAGACCCCGCTCAGCTCGAGCAACGGCACCATCCCACGCGAGCGCGGGTCATCACGGAAGCGATACAGCTCCTCGCTGACGGGCATCTCCGGCGGCAGCCCCTTGGTGGCCGGATGGTCGGCCACGACCCGGCGGAGCGTTCCGTCCGTGTAGGGATGATCGCGGAGCCAGCTGCCGATCAGGCCCTCGTACCGGGGGAACTCGTAGAAGGTGTCCGCCGCCGAGTGCACGCCGAGAAAGCCGCCACCCTCCTCGACGAACGCGATCAGGGCATCGCGGGCCTCGGGTGTGGCGGGGAGCTCGCCGCTGGTGAGGACGAAGGCCACGGCATCGACCGATGACAGCGCTTCCGGCAACCCCGCCAGGGTCGAGAAATCGAGCTCGTAGTCAGCCGCGCGGGCGTCGATCGCCTCCAGTGCTGTGCGGGCCGCCGGGATCGATCCGTGGCGGAAGCCCGTCGTCTCGGTCACGACCAGAATGCGGGCGGGTGACGCCGCCGGGGCTTCGGCTTCCGGGGTCGTCGCCTCGCCGGCGGGCGCGGGGCCGTCAGAGGAGCCGCCACACCCGGCCGCGAGCAGTGCCACGGCCAGCACCAGGGCGAGTCGCAGCACCGGACTAGCCGTGGCGGGCGGCTCGCCGGGCGCGGAGAGCGATGTGCCGACGCGCGATGTCCAGATCCTGGGGCGTCTTGAGCACAGCGCCCAGAAACGGGAAGTCGCGCGCGATCTCCGCGGTCGGTATGCCGCCGATCGACAGCGCTTGCACCCAGTCCACCAGCTCGCTGGTGGATGGCTTCTTGCGGAGCCCTTCCATGCCGCGGAGCATGTAAAAGGCCTCGAGAGCCGATTCGCGCAGGAGGCGGGGCACATCGGGGTGGTGGACGTCGACGATCTCACGCATCTGCTCGGGCTCGGGGAACGCGATGTAGTGGAACACGCAGCGGCGCAGGAAGGCGTCGGGGAGCTCCTTCTCAGCGTTCGAGGTGATGACGACGATCGGGCGATGCTCGGCGGTGACCGTCTCCCCCGTCTCCTTGATGAGGAAGCTCATCCGATCGAGCTCCCAGAGCAGATCATTGGGGAACTCGAGATCCGCCTTGTCAACTTCATCAATGAGCAGAACGGTGCGCCCGGAGCTGCGGAAGGCCTGACCGACCGGTCCGAGTGAGATATAGCGGGCGACGTCTCCGGGGTCACCCTCGCCGAACTGGCTGTCGTAGAGGCGCTGGACCGTGTCGTAGACGTAGAGCCCGTCCTGCGCCTTGGTGGTCGACTTCACTCCCCACACGATCAGCGGGAGATCCATGGCCCCCGCCACGGCCTCGGCCAGACGCGTCTTGCCGGTGCCGGGCTCGCCCCGGATCAGGAGCGGGCGCTCGAGGGAGACCGCGGTGTTGACTGCGGCGAGGAGATCGGGCGTCGCGATGTAGTCCGCGGCGCCGGAGAAGTGTTGGTCAGGCATCTCGACATCCTGACGGATGTCGGGCCTCCGCGAGCAGGGTCAGGGGCGGACGCGACGGTACGCCGCGGCCCCGAGACCGGCGAGCACCAGAGCGAGCGCGATGGCGGCGAAGGCCATCAGCGCGAGAGGGCGTCCTGGGTCAGCGCTGGCCACCGGCGGGCTGGGCAGCGTGTCGAGTGCGACCGCGGGCACGATCTCGCCTTCGAGATCACCCACCTGGCCGGGCGCGGGAGGGGCCGCCGGCTCGACGGGAGCGTCGCCGGGGACCGCCGGGGGCGCGGGCTGGGCGCGCGGCGGATCGTCGGGCCCCGGAACCGGGGCGGGCGGCTCAGCCGGGGCGCTTGCGGCGACGCCCAGGAGGTGTCGGTCGATGGCCGCGGTGACCTCGTCGGCGAAGGCACCGTACTGGGGGTTCTCCTGCCAGACGTCCAACGCGGAGCGCAGATCAGCAAGCGAGTGGTCCGCGTCGACACGGCCATTGTCGCCGTAGTCCAGGATCACGGCGTCGGGGCTCGCGGCGGCGGGCGCAGAGAGCACAAGGAGGAGACCACTGACGACGAGCAGCTGCCGCCAGAGCGTCACGCGGGGGACGAACACGCGCCCACGGTACCTGCCCGTCCGGCAACCGCGAAAGCCGACGTGTGGGGAGGCGCTAAGAATCTCGACCCCCCCGAAAGTCGTTGCGGGGGGGCTGATCAGTACGCTGCCCGCCGTGCGCGCGCTCATCACCGGTGCGACCGGCTTCGCCGGGGGTCACCTGATCGACCACTGCCTCGCGAACGGGGATGAGCTCCACGCCCTCGTCTTTCCGGGGACCGCGCTTGCCCGTCCCGACGAGGTCAGGGCTCACCCGGGCGATGTGACTGACCGCGACGCGGTCGCGGCTCTGCTGGCACGGGTTGGGCCCGATGTGATCTACCATCTCGCGGGATATTCCTCGGTCGGACGGTCGTTTGCTGACCCCATCGGCACCTGGGACCTCAACATGAATGGTTCGCTCGCCATGCTTGATGCCCTGCGTGTTTCCGAGAGCCCGGCGCGGACGCTGATGATCACCAGCAGTGAGGTTTACGGCCGCGTCCCGCTCGATGAGCTGCCGGCCCGGGAGTCGACGCCCTTCCGGCCCGCATCACCCTACGGCGCGAGCAAGGCCGCGGTCGACATCGCCGCGGAGCAGTACCGCGACAACTACGGCGTGCGGGCCATCCGCGTCCGCGCCTTCAACCACATCGGCCCGGGGCAGGACGACCGCTTCGTCCTGCCCACTGTGGCGGGGCAGATCGCGCGCGCGGAGGCCGAAGGCGCGGAGGCCGTCGAGGTCCGGGTCGGCAACGTCGACACCCGCCGGGACTTCACCGACGTCCGGGACGTCGCCCGGGCGTACCGGCTGATCGCCTCCGATGGCGACCCCGCACGGGCGTACCTGCCCTGCAGCGGCCGCTCGGTGGCGGTCCGCGAGCTGCTGGAGGGACTGGCCACACACGCGGAGATCCCGGTCAGCATCTCGTCCGATGCGACACTACGCCGCGACGGCGAGCAACCCGATCTATTCGGCGATCCCGGCCCACTGCGAGACGACCTGGGCTGGATCCCGCGGTACCCGCTGGAGCAGACCCTCGAGGACACGCTGGCCGACAGCCGGCGCCACGCGACCAAGGAACGGCCATGAGCAAGCGGGCACTCATCACGGGAATCACCGGACAGGACGGCTCGTATCTCGCTGAGCTGCTGCTCGGCAAGGGGTACGAGGTCTGGGGGATGGTCCGCCGGTCATCCACCGAGACCTACGACCGCCTCGAGCACCTCCGCGAGGACCTGCACTTCGTCCAGGCGGACCTGCTCGATCAGTCGTCGCTGACCGGCGCCCTCGAGGCCGCACAGCCGTCGGAGGTCTACAACCTCGCGGCCCAGTCCTTCGTGCCGACATCATGGACCCAGCCGGTGCTGACGGCCGACTTCACCGCCGTGGGCGTGACCCGCCTGCTCGAGGCGATCCGGCGGGTGGACACCAGCATCCGCTTCTACCAGGCGTCGTCGAGCGAGATGTTCGGCAAGGTGATCGAAACCCCGCAGAGCGAGGCCACGCCGTTCTACCCGCGCAGC
>JAHEIS010000110.1 GCA_024639225.1 Actinomycetes bacterium
GTGGGGCCCGGTCGTTCGCGCAGGGCAGTTCCGTCGTGCCCGGACAGCCGGTGGTCGCGATCGTCGGCTCCCCGAACGTCGGCAAGTCGACCCTCTTCAACCGGATCACCGGCCGCCGCGACGCCGTTGTCGACAGCACGCCCGGGATCACGCGCGATCGCCGCCAGGCGGGAGCCGAGTGGTCAGGGCGGACCTTCCAGCTGCTGGATACCGGGGGCATGGATCCCGCCGATGACGACGAGATCGGGACGCAGGTGTACTCATTGGCGCGCGGCGCGCTCGCCGAGGCGGACCTCGTTCTCCTCGTGGTCGATGTGACCGTGGCTCCGACCGGGGGAGACATGGAGATCATCGACTCGCTCCGGGGGACGGAGATCCCCGTGATGATCGTCGCCAACAAGTGCGACTCGCCGGCCCGCGACGCCGGCGCATACAACCTGCTCTCGCTCGGCCTCGGTGACGTCTTTCCGGTCTCAGCCCAGCACGGGCGCGGTACGGGCGATCTCCTCGACGCCGTGATCGCCGCGCTCCCGCCGTCGAGCGACGACCCTGAGGTCGACGACGGCCCCGAAGCGACCGCGGTGTCCATCATCGGGCGACCCAACGTTGGCAAGAGCTCGCTGCTCAACGCGCTGCTGGGTGAGGAACGTGTCGTGGTTCACGGTGAGCCCGGGACAACGCGCGACGCCATCGACACGACGATCTCCATCGACGGAACGCCCCTCGTTCTCATCGACACCGCCGGGCTGCGTCGGCGTGGCAAGGCGCGCAACGACGTCGAGCGCTACTCAATGCTTCGGACGGTCGACGCCGCCGAGCGCAGCGCCGTGGCGATCGTGGTCTGCGACGCCGTCGAGGGCGTGACCGACGGCGACCTGGCCGTCTGTGAGCAGGCCGCGATCGCCCGGTGCTGCACGCTCCTGGTGATCAACAAGTGGGATCTCGCCCAGCCCGACCTCGACGACCTGCGCGGTCTGGTTTCCCGCAAGACTCGGCAGCGGCCGCCGATCGAGATCTGCTCGACGGTGACTGGCGAGGGGCTGCACCGGATCATTCCCGCCGCGCTCCGGCTCGCCGAGCGGGCGCGGACGCGTGTCCCGACGTCCCGCCTCAACGACTTGTTGCGGGAGCTGGCCCGGGAGCGGCCGGGCCCGCGCAAAGGCAACACGCGGTTGTCGCTACGCTTTCTGACGCAGATCGCCGAATCCCCGCCGATCCTCCGGCTGGACGTCAACGACCGGGGTCTGATGACCCGTGACTACGGCTTCTGGATCGAGAACCGCATCCGCCGGGAGTTCGACCTCGAGGGCGTTCCGGTGATCATCCAGGTGAGGGGGCGCTCATGAACGGCCCCGTCGTCGTGGTCGGCGCGGGATCATGGGGCACCGCGTTCGCCACGGTCCTGGGTCGTGCCGGGCACGCCGTCCGGCTCGTCGCCCGCGACGCCGAACGCGCGGATGAGATCCGCGCTACGGGGATGAACTCACGCTATCTGCCCGACGTGGCGCTGGACGGGGTCGAGATCGCCGCCGCCGATCGCTCGGCCGTCGCGGATGCCGAGATGGTCGTCGTCGCCGTTCCGAGCCGAGCCGTCGTCGGCGTGTGCGCCGATCTCCGGGATGACCTCCCGCCGGGCGCCGGGATCGTCTCGCTCAGCAAGGGCCTGGATCCGGTCTCCGGCGACCGACTCTCCGTCGCGATCGCGGGCGCGATCGGGGATGCGCCACTGGTCGTGGTCACCGGACCCAGCCATGCCGAGGAGGTGGCCGCGGGTCAGCCGACGGCCGTCGTGGCCGGCGGCGACGACCGGCTGGTCCATCGGCTCCAGGACCTCACCGCGGGCACCAACCTGCGCCTCTACCGCAACGATGATCTCGTCGGGCTCGAGATCGCGGCGGCCGCGAAGAACGTCATCGCGCTCGCCGCGGGTATGGGTGACGGCCTCGGCAGCGGCGACAACGCGAAGGCCGCCCTCGTGACCCGCGGGCTGGCGGAGATGACCCGCCTCGGCGTGGTCCTGGGCGCGCGCGAGGCGACCTTCGGCGGGCTCGCCGGAATGGGTGATCTGATCGCGACGTGCACGAGCCCCCTTAGCCGCAACCGGCGCGCCGGTGAGCTGATCGCATCCGGCGTCCCACCCGCCGAGATCGAAGATCGGCTGGGCCAGGTCGCCGAAGGGCTCGTCACGGTCGAGAATCTCCTCGCCACGGCCGACGCCGCGGGCGTCGAGTTGCCGATCTCCGCGGCCGTCGCGGCCGTCGTCTCCGGGGAGATGAGCGTGGAGGAGGCTCTCGCCGGCCTCATGGCCCGGGCTCCTTCGGCCGAATAAGAGGAGTGGGATGGCGCCACGCGCGCCGTGATCCGCCCTGTCGCGCGCACGGTTGTGCCGGAGGGCGTACAGATTTGGTCACCGGAGACCACCGTGGGGGTCATTCCCCATTTCGTTCAGCGGCTACTCATCTAGTGTCGATGCCGTAGACACCACGGCACCATCTTGGAGGATCACATGAAGCTCCCGCAGTCACTCAGGTACACGCGGGCCCGCGCCGGTGCCGTGGTTGCCGCCGCGGGCGCGGCGGCCGTGCTTGCCGGCTGCGGAGGCGCGGGGGACGGCAAGGTCGCCGAGCAGGCTGACCTCGCCCAGTACTTCGCCCCCGACTCCAGCGTCTATCTCGACGCCACGACCGACTTCGACAACCCCGAGTGGCAGCAGGCCTTCTCCGTCCTTCAGCGCTTTCCCGCCTGGGGAGACGCGCTCGAGAAGCTCGAGGAGTCGCTCGCCGAGGACGACATCGATTACGCGACCGAGGTCCGACCCCTTCTCGGTGGACGGGCCGCCATCGCCGCCAACAATCTCGACCCGAGCGCCGATCGGGGCGCCGTTCTCGCGGGCGACACCGATCAGGTCCTGAAGTCGGACGCCGAGGGCGACTTCGTCGGGGCCATCCAGCTGGAGGAGGGCTCGACCGAGAGGGTCCGGGACGTCATCACCAGGGATGACGGTGTCACCGAGGACGGCGAGCACCAGGGCCTCATGATCTACACCGATTCCGACTCCGGCGACGACCGCCCGAGCTATGCGGCGATCGACGGAGAGGTGCTCCTCATCGCCGATGAGCGCGAGGTCCTCACCGCCGCTCTCGACCGACAGCGCGGAGACGCCGATGGGCAGCTCGCCGGCGTCGAGAAGTTCTCGGACGGTCTGGGCCGCCTGCCCACGGACACGCTCGGCCGGATGTGGCTCGACATCGGTGGCCTGATCTCTCAGGGTGCCGACATCGAAGAGCTTCAGGCGCAGCTGGCGATCTCCGGCCTCGACGCCGAGGACCTGACCAACGCTCACGCCGCGGGCTCCCTGATCGCCGAGGACGACGGCTTCCGGGCGAGCATCGCGACGCTCGGGACCGAGGGTCTCGGCGTCGAGGGTTCGGAGTTCACCCCGAGCCTCACCGAGAGCACCCCCGCCGATGCGGTCGCCTACATCGGCTTCGCCGACTTGGCGGTCGCCGTCGCCCAGACGGTGGAGGCGGCGACCTCCGGCCCCGACGGTGACCAGCTGGCCGACCAGCTCACCATCGTCGAGTCCGGCCTCGGCGCCGTCGGCCTGACCGTCGACGACCTGCGCCACCTCACGACCGGCGAGCACGCCGTCGTGCTGACCAAGAGCGACGCCGCGCCGATCGCCGGATCGCTGCTGCTCAAGGTCGAAGACGGGGCGCGCGCCCAGGACTCGCTCGACAAGGCCCGGACCCAAGGTGCCGCTCTGGCGGGACTGGGCACCGGACAGGAGCTCCCGGAGTTCGCGCCCGTGGATCTGGGCAGCGGGGTCAGCGGCTGGCAGTGGCCGCTGGATCCGAATTTCGCCCTGACCTACGGTGTGAGTGGCGACCTCGCGGTCGTTGGCACCCAGCCGGACTCGGTACGGAGCATCATCTCGCCCGGTGACACCCTCGCCGGATCGGCGGACTTCACCGCCGCCAGCGAGATGGTGCCCGACTCCGTCACGGGTCTCTTCTGGCTCGACGTCGACCAGGCGATCCCCCTGCTCGACGCCGCCGGGGCTTTCGACGACCCGGATGCCGCTGAGCTGAAGGCGAACATGGAGCCGATCGACTGGGTCGTCGGCTGGAGCACCGCCGGAGACACGCCGACGAGCGAGGTCTTCGTCCACGTGCCGGAGAACGGCTGACCCGACTCTCCGCCCGTGCGCCCACCCGGGCGCACGGGCGGGCGTTGCTATCCTCGCCCGCGCTCGAACCTGCGGGAAGGATGTGCCAGGGCCTATGGCCGGATACCTGTTCACCTCGGAGTCGGTGACCGAGGGTCACCCGGACAAAATCGCCGATCAGGTCTCCGACGGGGTTCTCGACGCCGCGCTCGCCGATGATCCCATGAGCCGGGTCGCCTGCGAGACACTGATCACCACCGGGCAGGTCATCGTCGCAGGCGAGATCACCACGAGATCCACCATCGACATCCCGCGGGTGGTCCGCGACACCATCGCCCGCATCGGCTACACCGATTCAGCCATGGGGTTCGACGCGGAGACCTGCGGGATCTCGGTGGCGCTGGACCGCCAGAGCCCCGATATCGCCCAGGGCGTGGACTCCGCGCACGAGGTCCGGGCCGAGGGTGCCGAGGGTGACCCCTTCGATGTCCAGGGCGCGGGCGATCAGGGGCTCATGTTCGGCTACGCCACTGACGAGACCCCGCAGCTGATGCCCCTGCCGATCACTCTCGCGCATCGCCTCACCGGGCAGCTGGCGGCATCCCGGCGCGACGGCCTCGGCTACCTGCGACCCGACGGGAAGTCCCAGGTCAGCGTGCGCTACGCCGACGGGGCCCCGCAGGGCGTCCAGAACGTCGTCATCTCGACCCAGCACGCCGCCGACGTCACCCAGGAGCAGATCCACGCCGACATCACGACCGAGGTGATCCGGCCGGTCCTCGACGAGTACGGATTCTGGTCCGACGACATCGACCTCTTCATCAACCCGACCGGCAAGTTCGTCGTCGGCGGGCCGATGGGGGACGCCGGGCTGACAGGCCGCAAGATCATCGTCGACACCTATGGCGGCATGGCCCGCCACGGCGGCGGCGCCTTCAGCGGCAAGGATCCGTCCAAAGTGGATCGGTCGGCCGCGTACGCGGCGCGCTGGGTGGCGAAGAACGTCGTCGCAGCGGGCTTCGCCCGCCGATGCGAGCTCCAGGTCGCGTACGCAATCGGGATCGCCCGTCCGATGTCGATACTGGTTGAGACCTTCGGCACCGAGACCCGGCCGGTCGCCGAGATCGAGGCGTGGGTCAACGAGACGTTCGATCTGCGCCCGGCCGCGATCCTCGAGAGCCTCAACCTCCGCCGCCCGGTCTACTCCCAGACGGCGGCGTACGGGCACTTCGGGCGCGACGGCGACGCCTTCACCTGGGAGGACACCACACCCGGCCTCGCCGCCCGGAGCTGACATCGCCGGCCGTCCCACCCCCGAGCCGACTCGTGGAGGGGCGCGGCAGACCACGCTGATGCCCGGGCCGGAACCGGGTCCAGCCGCGCAGATCCAGCCGCTTCTGGGGCCGATCGATCGCCCCCTCGACTACGCGGTGCCGGAGGAGTTCGCGGCGATCTCGCCGGGGGCGCTCGTGGTCATCCCGCTCGGTCGCCGGAAGGTACCGGGCGTCGTGGTGGGGCGTGACGCTCCCACCCACGCGGGGCGACTCGCCCCGATCGCCGGCGCGATCGACGCCGTGCCCTTGGGTGAGGACATGCTCGAACTCGCGAGCTGGGTCGCCTCCTACTACGCCAGCACGCCGGCGGCGGCGCTCCGGCTGGTGCTGCCGCCCGGGGCGGACGGACCGGTACGGGTCGGTCGCGACGGCGTCTGGCGTGTCCGGGGGGCGCCCAGCGGGGACACCGCCCTGATCGCCCGAACGGCGGCGGGCGGCGGGTCGGCCCGTCGACGGGAGATCTCCGCCGCGTTGGCGGCCGCCGGCGGACAGCTTCCCGCGGCCGAGCTCTGTCGGGTGGCCCGGACGACGATGCCCACACTCCGCCGGATGGCCGAGGCCGGGCAGATCAGGCTCGGTCGTTCGCGCCGTTCCGGACTCGACTGGTTTGGCGAGCCCCCGCCCCCGGACGAACCGCCCCTGCTGACCGCTGAGCAGGACGCGGCGGTCGGGGCGATCAGCGCCCGGCTCGACGGCGGCGGCGCGCTGCTGCTCCACGGCGTAACGGGTTCGGGCAAGACCGAGGTCTATCTGCGCGCGATCCTCGCGGCGCGTTCGCGCGGCAGGTCGAGCCTCGTGCTCGCCCCGGAAATCGCCCTCACGCCGCAGCTGCTGGGCCGCCTGCGCGCCCGCCTCGGCACGGGCATCGCCGTCTGGCATTCGGGGCTCGCGCCCGCCGAGCGCGCCGCGGAGTACGCCCGCATCCGTGACGGGGAGGTCGACGTCGTGCTGGGCGCCCGCAGCGCGGTATTCGCTCCTGTCGTCGACCTCGGACTGGTCATCGTCGACGAGGAGCACGACGCCTCGTACAAGCAGGACAGCGCCCCGCGCTACGACGCCCGTCGGGTCGCATGGTTCCGCGCCAGCCGCGCCGGCGCCGCGCTGGTCTACGGCAGCGCCACGCCCCGGCCCGAGAGCTGGCACGCCCTGCCCCGCGTCACGCTCGCCGAACGCGCTGACGGCGCCGCCCTGCCGCGCGTCGACCTGGTCGACATGCGGACCCAGCCCGCGGGGCCGATCTCCCGCCCCCTGGCTCGCGCGTTGCGCACGGCCACCGATCGCGGCGAGAAGGCGATCGTCCTGATGAACCGGCGCGGGTTCGCCCTCGGGCTTCTGTGCTCCGGCTGCGGTTGGATCGCCGGGTGCCCCCGGTGCGACATCGGGCTGGTGATCCACCGTGGTCCGGAGCGGCTCAGTTGTCATCACTGTGGTCACGAGCGGGACCTCCCACGACGCTGTCCCGAGTGCGATTCCAGCCAGCTCATGCGGCAGGGGTCCGGGACCCAGGGCGCCGAGGACGCGTTGCGCGAGTTGCTGCCCTCCACCCGCATCGTGCGCCTCGATGCCTCGACCACGGGCGGCAGGGGTGACATCACGCGGCTTCTCGCCGAGTTCGCCGAGCCCGGTGGGGCGGTGCTCCTCGGCACCCAGATGGTGGCCAAGGGGCACGATCTCCCTGACGTGACCGTGGCCGGAGTCCTCGCGGCTGACGCCCCGCTGGCGCGGCCGGACTTCCGCGCGGAGGAACGCACCTTTGGCCTCGTGGTTCAGCTGGCCGGCCGCGCTGGGCGTCGGGGCGAGCCCGCGCGCGTCATCGTCCAGGCCTGGGAGCCGGGCGCGCGCGCGCTCCAGCTCGCCGCCGAGCACGCGGTCACGGACTTCGTGACCGCCGAGCTGGTGGCTCGGGACCGCCGCGGCTTTCCTCCGTTCGGCCACCTCGTGCGGGTCGTACTGTCCGGACCGGAGGACGCTCCGCTCGCCGAGCACGCGACGGCGGTCGCGGACGAGGCCCGGGCGGCGGGCATCGACGTGATGGGTCCGGCCGGCCTGCACCGCCTGCGCGGGCGCCACCGTCGCGCGATCCTCGCGCGTTCGCCGCGGGCCGAAGCCGCCCGGGAGCCGCTCCTGGAGGCGCTGCGCGCGCGGCGGTCGGCGTTCACGACGGCCGACATCCGGGCCGTCATCGACGTCGATCCCCAGGAGA
>JAHEIS010000111.1:0-1772 GCA_024639225.1 Actinomycetes bacterium
ATGCGCGGATCGCGTGCGCATTCCCGATGACGGCGAGACCATCGAGATCGACCTGCCTCGATAGAGGGACTCCCTTGGTAGCCCGTCCAGGCGGATTCCCCGCTGCCAGCGGGCGCAAACCCCCTTGGGCGTCCGGACCTCGGCCTACCGTCGATCGCATGAAGCTGATGCTCGTGTTGGCGCTCAGCCTCCTCGCCTGTGTCGTGGCCCTCATGGCCCGGCACAGGCCGCGCCCACACCGCGGAGCGAACTCTCGCCCCGGTTTCATCTACGAGCGCACGGCGACCCGGCGGCCGCTATCGATGGCTTCCCTTGTCGGCCTTGCGATCGTCTGGGTGATGGCGCTCGCGGTCGTCGTCGCTCAGACCTGAGCGTCGGCGGGCGACAGCCGCTTGCGTGCGGCGCCGCCCCTGGCAGACACTCCTGCCGACCGTCCGGCCCGAGGAGGAGACAGTGTCTGAGGTAGTCATCTTGGCGACGGTGTCGCCGAAGCCGGGAATGGAGAGCGACGTGGAGCGGGAGTTCAGCGCGCTGCTGGAGCCGACCCATGCCGAGGATGGCTGCGAGCTCTACGCACTGCATCGGGTGAGCGAGCGGCCCGGCCAGCTGGTGTTCGTGGAGCGCTGGAGCTCCCGGGAGGCGCTTGATGCCCATGCGGGCAGTGCGCACATCGCCACGTGCATCGCAGCCTGTGAGGACAAGCTCGAGGGGCCGGTCGACATCGTCACGCTGGATCCGATCCGTGGCGGGGACGCCTCGAAGAATCGCGTGTAGCCAGGGTGAGCTACTCACTTCCTACGGTGGCCCGGGATGCGGTGCCGTGGCTCTCGGTCGATCAGATGATCGAGGTTGATCGCCTCATGATCGAGGAGCTCGGCATCGGTCTGGTGCAGATGATGGAGAACGCCGGTCGTGGGGTGGCCGTGCTCACGCGGCACCTGCTCGGAGGCGACGTGGCCGGCGCGCGGATCGTCGTTCTGAGTGGGACCGGCGGTAATGGAGGGGGAGGCCTGGCCGCCGCGCGACACCTTGCCAACGCAGGCGCGACGGTCGAGGTTCGCCTCAGCGCAGAGCCTGCGCGTCTCACCCCGATTCCTGCAGAGCAGCACGCAATCCTCATGCGATTGGGTGTGCCGGTCGCCGTTGGCGTACCGCTGCCGCGTCACGTCGATCTGGTCGTCGATGCGCTGCTCGGCTACTCGCTCGTCGGCGCTCCGCGGGGCACGGCAGCGGAGATGATCCGCGCTCTGCCGCCCGCCCCTCGCCTGTCGCTCGACGTGCCCTCGGGACTGGAGCTCAGCACGTCGACGGTTCACGAGCCACACGTGGACGCCAGTGCGACGCTCACGCTTGCCGCGCCAAAACATGGCCTAGAGCATCCGGCCGTCGGCGCTCTCTACCTGGCGGACATCTCCGTACCCGAGGTCGCCTATGACCGGCTGAGCGTGGGCTACCGGTCGCCGTTCTCGGGAGGGGCGGTGGTGGCGCTGGGCTAGCGCCGCTCCTTCCGGAGCCGTTGCTCGAGGCTCTCGAGCTGCTCTCTGATGGCGGCGAGTTCGCTTATCGGGTCTCCCTCCGGCAGGTCGAGGCGCTCTTGGCGCTGCCTGTGGAAGCGATCCACGAGCGCGAGCGCCGGCGGCCGCGAGCGACGCAGCGATCAAGGCGTTGCGTATGAGCCGCCCGCCGCTGTCCTCGTCCCAGGTCACGCCCTCGGGGCTCGCCCCGAGGGCACGGCGTCCTCCAAGAGAAGAAGGGGGGGGGGGGGGGGGGGG
>JAHEIS010000111.1:1782-7624 GCA_024639225.1 Actinomycetes bacterium
GCCGCTCTCTTCGTCCCAGATCAGCCGACCGGAGTTCGCCCCGAGGGTGCGGCGTCCTCGTAGAGAAGAAAAGAAAAAACAGAGAGAGAGGGGGGGTAGGACGTTGGTTGAACGCCCTACCCGGGGCCGATCGGGAGCCGGTGCCCGCGGCGTCACCGATCGTGTTCCCAGGCGCCGGTGCCCGCGGCGCTTTCTGGGACCTGTGAGGAGGTCAATGACCTCGCATCCCAGACGTCGGCGTCCGAGCGATGGACTTGCATGGGCAGTGTCTCTAGCCGGTGCCTTATCCTGCGGGCCGTGGCGAGGGACAGGATCAAGGTCGGAGAGATCCGGCTGGCCGTCGACCGCGTTGGCTCCGGCCCGGCGGTGATCCTGCTGCACGGCTTCCCCGAGCTGGCCTATTCGTGGCGGCATCAGCTGCCCGCGTTGGATGCCGCCGGCTTCGAGGCCATCGCTCCCGACCTGCGCGGCTACGGCGACTCCGATCGGCCCAAGGCCGTCGACGACTACGCAATCGTCAAGCTGGCGGGCGACGTCATGGGTCTGATCGATGCCGTGGGGCAGACCAGCGCGCACCTCGTGGGGCACGATTGGGGCGGGAGCCTCGCCTGGGTTACCGCCGCGCTCCGCCCGGACCTGGTCCGCTCGCTGACCATCCTCAACTCCCCGCACCCGGTCGCGTCGGCTGAGGCGCGACAGATTCCCGAGCAGCAGCAGAAGAGCTGGTACATGCTGCTGTTCCAGTTCGCCGGGGTCGCCGAAGCGTGGCTGAGCAACGACGACTTCGCGAACCTCCGCAGCGCCCTCTACGGAACCGCGAAGGAGGGCGCGATATCCATGGAAGACGAGGAGGTCTTCATCGACGCCCTACGCCAAGAGGGAGCCCTCACGGCGGCGCTCAACTACTACCGCGCGAACATCCCGCCCTCCAGCTGGCTGAAGCCCCCGCCGGACCTTCCGCCCATCACGGTGCCCACCCACATCATCTGGGGCGAGGCCGACGCCTACATGGGCGAGATCCTGCTGGAGAAGTCAATCGGCAAGATCAACGGCGAGCCCCGGGTGACCCGCCTACCGGGCGTCAGCCACTGGGTGCAGCAGGAGGTCCCCGACCAAGTCAACGACGCCCTAATCGCCTTCCTCCAGGGTCTCTCGTAGCGCTCGCCGGTCGAGCTTGCCGGAGGGCAGGCGGGGAAGCTCGTCGCGCTCCATCACCCAGGTCGGCGCCATGAACGGAGCGAGCGCATGGGCCACGTGCCGGCGCAGGGTCTCGCCGAGGTCGTCGACCGGGACCTCGGGATCGCGAACCACGTATGCACACGGGCGTAGCAGGCCGCGCTCGTCGGGCCGACCCACTACGGCGGCCTCGCTCACGGCCGGGTGCGACAGCAGTGAGGCCTCCACCTCGGTGGGGCTGACCCACTGGGCGTCGACCTTGAACAGGTCGTCGGACCGGCCGATGTGGCGGTACACGCCGGGGTCGATCTCGCGGAGCATGTCGCCCATGCGCAGCCACGCTCCGTGGACGAGCTCACGCGTCAGGTCCTTTCGCCGCCAGTAGCCGCTCGTGTTCGAGTCGCTGCGAACCCACAGCCGACCCGGCGCCCCATGGGGGACCGGCTGCCCGTCGTCGTCGGCCAGGCGAATCTCGACGCCGTCGACTGCGCGGCCCAGCGTGCCCGGCAAGTGCTCGCCGATACGCCAGCTGATGATCGTGTTGGAGCACTCCGAGCACCCGAGGCCGTCGATGAGCGCCACCCCGGTCACCTCGACCAACGCGTCCGCGACGGGCCCGGGCAGGCTGTCGCCGGATGAGACCGCGAGCCGCACGCCGACGAGCGCACCCGGGTCCGGATGCCGCTCGAGGAAGGTCACCAGCTGCGACCAGAAGGTGGGTACCCCGCTCAGAACCGTGATCCCGAGGCCCGAGACCGTCGCCAGCACGGACCTCACCGTGGGTCTTCGTGGCATCAGCACCGCGGCTGCGCCCCGGCCAAGGGGACGGAAGAAGCCGTTGCCGAAGCCGAAGGAGGTGAACAGGCGAGCGACCGAGAAGCATCGATCCCCCGCCTGCAGCTCCAGGACCTCGGTCGCGTAGGTGGCGACGCTCACGCCGGGATCGTCGTGGGAGTGCATCGCTGCCTTGGGCCGGCCCGTTGAACCCGAGGAATAGATGAGGTAGGCGAGCTCCTCCGGGTGCACCGGCGCGGGCGGGCGCGGGAAGGCGTCCAACAGCTGCCCGGGCGATACGACGAGTAGCTCTCCTCGCACCGCCCGGTCGTCCTCGGTGACCACCAACGACGGCTCGCAGTCGGCGACGACGTCGGAGAGTCGCTGGTCCGATGCCTGCGGATCGAGGGGCACCGCCACCGCGCCGAGCCAGATCGTGCCGAGGAAGGCCCGCACCCAGTCGATTCCGTCGGGCAGCGCGACGATGACACGGTCTCCCCGGCGCACGCCGAGCGCTGCCAGAGCCCGGGCGCTTCGGCCGGCCTCCATGTGGAGGGCGTCGAAGCTCCAGCTCTGCTCGCCCTGGATGACCGCCGTATCGCCACCGCGCCCCGCGCGGCGATGCCGCTCGACCAGCAGGTCGGCCAGGTTGGCCCGCGGCGAGAGGCCGGCGCTCGGCGCACCCGTCGGGGTCTCCCCCGCGAGCACGGCGTCCGCAAGCGCATCGATGGCCTCGGGCGGCACCTGGTTGGGCAGGACCAGGATCGCGTCGGTGACTCCCGCCTTGCCGTACTCGGAAAGGCGTTCGCGCAGACCGCTTGCCGTGCCGACGAGCCCTGTGGTCGCCAACCACCGCATGACCCGGGCGGGCGTCGATTCCAGAGCGTCTGCCTCGGCTCGAAGCCACCGTTCCGCCTCGGAGCGAGACTCCACCGGGAGTACGTACGTGTAGAGGGCGCAGGCGAGTGGCGGTCTCCCCGCGGCCTCCGCCGCCTCGGCGGCGACGGCGAGGCGGCGGGTCACGCCCCCGACGTCGGTGAACGCGACCACAAGGCCGTCCGCCCGCTCGCCGGCGAAGCGCAGGAGGCGGCGCTTGTTGGCGGCGATCCAGATGGGGGGCGGAGCTTGGGTGGGCGCGGGCAGGTTCTGGGCGTCGATGAGGTGCCCCGCGACAGTGGCGCTGCGGGGCGTGTCGAGGAGCGCGCGCATCACGGTGAAGCTCACCTCGAGCCGGGTGGCGCGCTCCGGCCCGGAGCCAAAGGGAACTCCGTATGCACGGTGCTCCTCGACATCGGAGCCGGTACCGAGCCCGATAGTCAGGCGCCCGCCGCTGATCGCGTCGATCCCCGTCGCCATTTTGGCGGCAAGCGCAGGGGGGCGGTACGAGGCCGACAGCACGGCCACCCCGAGCCGTGCGGTCCGCGTCAGGGGGGCGAGCGCCGCGAGGGTCGTGAAGGCGTCGAACGCCGGTAGCCTGTGCAAGCGGCCGGGCGTGCGCAGGTGGTCATTGACCCACAGCGTGTGGAACGCGCGACGCTCCGCGTGAAGGGCACCGTCTCGCAGCCTCTCCCAGTCGCTGCCGTACTGGGCGACGCGCAGGCCGACACGGGGCCCGGTATCGCTCATCTGCTCCTATCCGGCGCCGAGCAGCACCACGAGCTGGGCTGCCTCGGGCACCGTGTCGCGGACCGGACCGTCTGGTAGGGCCGTGACGGCGGGGCTGATGCCGAGCTCGCGCCGCAGACGCTCGGCCTCGGGCTTGAGGCCGGCGACGAAGTACACCTGCGTCGGGCCGTCCTGGGCGGGACCGTCGTCCACCTGCACGATGCGGTAGCCGCTCGATCGCAGTCCTTCCGCGGCCTCGCCGGCGAGGCCCGCGATACCGACGCCGTTCAGCACTGCAACAGCCACCTCGGAGCGCGGCCGGGCGGTCGCCGGAGCAGGTGCCGGCTCGGGCTCCGGCGGGGCGGCCGTTTCGTCGGCGAGGGGTGCCGCCTCCGCCGCGGGCAAGACCGTCGCCTCCCCGCCATCGCCCCGCAGAAGCCACCCGGCGGCGAATCCCACCACCAGCGCGGCCAGGGCCACGGCGGCCAGCGGGAGCCACGGGATCTCCCCGGTTTCTCGGTTCAGATTCAGCCGATGGATAACCGAGATCGTAGTGGCGGCCGCCGACGCGTTGGCCGCGTCCTGGCGGAGTGTTACTCTTATTCCGCCTGCGTCTCCTGCCCTGACTGGCCCCGCACCGAAAAAGGTGCCTGAGTATGTCATCGGATATGGCGTGCTCTCAGCCGTTCTTTGCAGGAGCGAACCGTCTGTTAGCGCTCACGGAAGCGCGCAGTGATGCCAGACGCACTCGACGCAACATCGACGATCATTCCCGCGCGTCCCGACGTGGCGCAAGCCCTTCGCGATGCCCTCGACGACCCCGCTACGGCGTGGCCGGACGTCGTGCTGCGCGATCACCAGATCGAGGCGCTCGACCAGCTCTCCGGCCGCCTTTCGAACGGCGCCACGCGCAGCTGGGTCGACGCGCCGACCGGCTCGGGCAAGACGATCATGTTCAGTGCGATCGCCGCCGCGGTAGGCGGTTCGGCGCTGGTGCTGGTACCCCGCCGGAACCTGGCCGAGCAGACCGCGACGGCCTTCGCCCGGTTCTTCCCGTCCGTACCGGTGCACGATGGACCCGAGGCGGCCGGCACTCGCGGTGTCACGATCACGACCTACCAGGCCACGCTTCGGCATGCCGCCAAGATGGGCTGGGAGGCCCTCGACCTGGTGATCTGCGACGAGGCGCATACGGCCCTCGGCGCACAGACCAGCCGATTGCTCGACCGCCCCGAGAAAGCCGTCATCGTCGGCTTCACGGCGACGGGCTCGACGACCACCGGTCACGTAGAGCAGGTCTTCGGACCTGTGTCGGCAACGCTGGACCGGGAATCGGCGATCGATCGCGGCATCCTGTCGCCGCTGCGGTCATTGCGGGTGGAGCGCTCCGTCGACCTCTCCGACGTCACGATCGCCCGGGGCGACTTCGATCAGGGCAGTCTGGGCCGCGCGCTCGATCGGGCTAAGTGGCACCAGGCTTGTGCCGAGGTCTGGGAGAGTCACTTCGCCGAGCTCGGTCTGGCGGGAGTCGCGTATACGGCGACCGTCGCCCAAGCGCACGCGCTCGCCGACGAGCTGACGGCCAGGGACGTCAAATCTGCAGCCGTCTCCGGGCAGACGCCGAAGCGTGAGCTGCGCCGCATCCTGGTGGAGTTCGGCGAGGGGAAGATCGACGTGCTCTGCAACGCCGATCTGCTTACGGAAGGATGGGACGAGACGCGCGCCGCCGTCGTGATGCATCTGGCGCCCACCACCTCGGAGCGGGTCTTCGTGCAACGGCTCGGCCGGGTGATGCGTCCGGCGCCCGGCAAGGAGGCGGTGTCCGTCGAGTTCTTGCCCGCCGGCGAGAAGATGGGCGTTCAGACCAGCCACGAGGTGTTCGGGCTCGGGTGGTATCAGCCGCTCGGCCGGGTGGCCGGACCGGCTGCCAACAGCGATGAGCGCGGCAAGCTCGCCAAAGCCGCGGAGCTCCTGGCGGCCCAGGAGCAGACCGGCCCGGTGCTCGTCAACAGCGGCGCCTCGGCCGCTGAGATCGTCGACGGACTCGCAGAGGGTGGCTGGCGCCACACCGATCCGGCTGATCTCCCGCCGACGGTCATGGAGGACTGGGTGCAGGCTGCGGCCGCCGAGACCGATCTCAAGGAGGTCACCCAGAGGATTTCCGAGGGCATCAGCCCCGGCGCGGGCGCGGCGTGGTTTGCTCTCTCGGGCCTGATCGCTCGCGATGCCACCGAGAGTCGCGACCAGCCGCTGTGGCGCGCTTGGGCGATGGCCCTGCTGACCCAAC
>JAHEIS010000021.1 GCA_024639225.1 Actinomycetes bacterium
GCGACATCATCAAAGAGGTCGAAGAGGCCCGGTCCGGGCTCGATGCTGATGACAAGGACCACGCCCGTCTGGGCGGCTGGCTCGAAGACCTCCAGGCAGTCGCCGGCGGCGAAGTCCCCGGGAAGTTCTAGCGAGAGGCTCGCGCTCAGGGTCCCGCATCCGTGGATCCGGCGGTGAAGGCCGTAATTTGCGGATGTGGGGCCCCGAGGGCCCGGTGGTCCTGACCGCGATCGCTGATATCCCCGCGCCATGGATTCGCTCCCGGCCGCGACTGACGACCCCATGATGGCGGACGTCGGGCGTGGTCTGGTCCGCGCGGTGAGTCTTCCGGCCTACTTCCTGACCTGCGCCGCAGGGCTCGGCATCGTCGGCCTGCTCGCGGCCGCGGACGGAGCCCCTGGGCTCGCGCTGTTCGCCGGCATCCACGCCGTGCTCGCCCTCGTGGCGGCCGGGTGGCGCGCGCACGAGACAGGCATGGTGCCGACCGGCGACGTCGCCGTCGCTCCAGCGCGTACCGACCACCCTCCCGTTCCAGCCGCCCGCGTCCCCAGCGGGGCCGAATCGCCCAGTATCTGAGCCGGCGTTCAGCGGCGGCGCGACGCCTGGAGTGCCCGTTGCAGCTGGCGCACCTCCGCCAGGGCGTTGAACGGGCGCCGCTTGCCCGAGGGCGCACGCTCGATCCGTTGCCTGCGTCCCTCGCGGGCCTCGACCCAGCGCTCATACTCGTGGATGAGGCGCATCAGCGTCTCGGCCAGAGCAAGAGCGGGCCCCGTCGCGACAAAGGGCGCGTCGTTGGTCTCCAGTGTCTGGTCCGCCGCCGAGAAGGTGAGCCGGAGGGACTCTCCGTCGTGGATGCGCAGGTGCGTCGCGGACACCCGGACCTCCGCCGATTCCCACTCGCGCTTGAGAACACCCGGCTCGACCGCCGGGCGGAAGCCGAACGCACGCATCCGGCGGCGCTCTGCGAGAACCGACCACTGGGCGTGGGTCGCGGCGAAGAGGTTGCGCAGACGGGCCGCCAGGATCTCGTCCGGCGGGGTGTCATCCTCGGGTGTCGGCAGACTCTGTGACATCACGCTATTGAAAACGAGACGTCGGATGATTACAATTGCCCGTCTCGGTCGCCCGGATCCGCCGCATCCTGTCTTCCGCCTCCATCGCGTCGCCGTACTTATCCCTGCCCACAGGGCCCTGTGGGCAGGCGTGATGTGGCCGCCGCCGCCCGGGACGCCTCGCCATGAAGCTCCGTTGCGGTTGGCCCTTGCCCGCCGTCGCCGAGTGGTATCCAGCCCAGGGAGGGTCTGAAGTTTGAGCACCTCGTCGCGTCGCCGTGTCCGTCACGATTTCTCCCGGCTTGACCGGGTACTCGATGTCCCGAACCTCATCGACATCCAGAAGGCCTCGTATGAGTGGTTTCTGACCGAAGGCCTCAAAGAGACCATCGAGGACATCTCCCCGATCGAGGACTTCACCGGCACTCTCGCCGTCGAGTTCGGTGGGTACACCCTGGGTGGGTGGCAGCCGGGCGACGACCTCGACCTGATTCAGCCCAACAACATGATCCGCGAGTGCCGCGAGAAGGACATGGTCTACGCGGCCCCGCTGACGCTGGACGTCGCGTTCATCAACCGCGAGACCGGCGAGATCCGCGAGCAGAAGGTCTTCATGGGCGATCTGCCGCTCATGACCGACTCGGGCACCTTCATCATCAACGGCACCGAGCGCGTCGTCGTGACCCAGTTGGTCCGCTCGCCCGGCGCCTACGTGATGGAGCCCAAGGACCGCGAGAAGCAGGTCTTCATCGCGAACCTCATGCCCTCGCGTGGCTCCTGGGTGGAGCTGGAGATCGACAAGAAGGGCCAGGTCAACGTCCGGATCGACCGCAAGCGCAAGCTGCCGATCACCACGCTCCTGTTCGCCTTCGGGTACACCCGCGACGACATCGCGAACCTCTTCCGCCACCCCGAGGACGACTCCCGGATCAACCCGTTCATCGAGATGACCCTCGAGAAGGACAGCACCGAGGGCGAGCCGCTCACCGGTGACCGAAAGAGCCTCAAAGAGATCGAGAAGATCACCAAGCAGATGCAGGCCCTCATGAAGGACTTCGACAAGAAGTCCTCCGAGGAACAGCAGGAGGTCGAGGCCGAGGTCGCGCTCCTCGAGGAGAAGCTGGATCTGCGGGCCGGCGAGAGCATGCAGCACGCGCTCATCGAGGTCTTCAAGAAGCAGCGCCCGGGCGAGCCGCCCACCGTCGAGAACTCGCGCTCGCTGGTGAACTCGCTGTTCTTCGACCCCAAGCGCTACGACCTGACCAAGGTCGGTCGCTACAAGCTCAACGCCCGCCTCGACATGGAGCTCGACTCCAGCGTCCGCGCGCTGACCAACCCGCGCTTCACCGGACGCCACTCGGGGATGACCGACGACCTCGTCGAGCTGGTCCGCCGCCTCGTGAGCCTGCCGATCTCGATCGGTCTGCCCGAGGACCTCAAGGACTACGCCGCCGAGGCTTCGCTCTATCCGCGCGACGAGATCGCCCACGAGCTCGACGAGTACGAGCACTTCGGCAACCGGCGTCTGCGCACGGTCGGCGAGCTGATCCAGGAGGCGTTCCGGATCGGCTTCTACCGTATGGAACGCGTCGTCCGCGAGCGGATGAGCACGGAGGACGTCGACACGATCACGCCTCAGACGATCATCAACATCCGGCCCGTGGTGGCGGCCCTGAAGGAGTTCTTCGGCTCCTCCCAGCTGTCGCAGTTCATGGACCAGACGAACTCGCTCGCCGGCCTGACCCACCGTCGCCGCCTGTCGGCGCTCGGTGCGGGCGGACTGACCCGTGAGCGCGCGCCCATCGAGGTGCGCGACGTGCACCCGACCCACTACGGTCGCATGTGCCCGATCGAGACCCCGGAGGGCCCGAACATCGGCCTCATCGGTTCGCTGGGCAGCTACGCGACCGTGAATGAGTTCGGCTTCATCCAGACGCCGTACCGCGTGGTCAAAAACGGCAAGGTCACCGATGAACTGGTGCGCCTCGACGCGACCCAGGAGGAGGAGACCACCATCGCCCAGGCCTCGGCCGAGATGGACTCCAAGAGCAAGCTCATCGGTCCGGTCCTGTGCCGGCGCATGGGTGAGCCGGTCAGCGTCGACCCGTCCGAGGTCCAGTACATGGACGTGTCGCCGGCGCAGATCGTCTCCGTCGCGACCGCGTTGATCCCCTTCCTCGAGCACGACGACGCCAACCGGGCCCTGATGGGCGCGAACATGCAGCGCCAGGCCGTGCCTCTGCTCAAGTCCGAGGCCCCGCTGGTGGGCACCGGCATGGAGCACCGCGCCGCCGTCGACACCGGCGACGTCGTGGTCTCGCGGACCGCCGGTGAGGTGGTCGCGGTGGACGCCGAGCACATCATGATCGAGGACCCCAAGGGGGACCTCGAGCACTACGGGCTGCAGAAGTTCGTGCGCTCCAACCAGGGCACCCTGATCCACCAGAAGCCGATCGTCGCCCTCGGTGAGAAGGTCAAGAAGGACGAGGTCCTCGCGGACGGCAGCTCCACCGACATGGGCGAGCTGGCGCTGGGTAAGAACATCCTCGTCGCCTTCATGTCATGGGAGGGCTACAACTTCGAGGACGCGATCATCATCAACGAGCGCCTCGTCAAGGACGACGTGCTCTCCTCGATCCACATCGAGGAGTACGAGATCGACGCCCGCACCACCAAGCTGGGTGCCGAGGAGATCACCCGCGACATCCCCAACCGCTCCGAGGAGTCCCTCGCGGATCTCGACGAGCGCGGAATTGTGCGCATCGGCGCCGAGGTGGCCTCGGGCGATCTGCTGGTCGGAAAGGTCACGCCGAAGGGTGAGACCGAGCTGACCGCTGAGGAGAAGCTGATCCGCGCCATCTTCAAGGAGAAGGCCGGCGAGGTCCGCGACACGTCGCTCAAGGTGCCCCACGGTGAGGGCGGCAAGGTCATCGACGTCAAGACCTTCAGCCGCGACGACAACGACGACCTCTCGCCGGGCGTCAACGAGCTCGTGCGGGTCTACGTCGCCAAGCGGCGCAAGATCGCCGAAGGCGACAAGCTCGCCGGGCGTCACGGCAACAAGGGTGTGATCTCCAAGATCGTTCCCGAAGAGGACATGCCGTTCCTCGAGGACGGGACGGCGATCGACATGATCCTGAACCCGCTCGGCGTGCCGAGCCGGATGAACATCGGTCAGATCCTCGAGACCCACATGGGCTGGGCCGCCGCGAGCGGCTGGGAGGCCAACGGGAACAAGAGTCCCGAGCGGACCTTCGTCGCCACGCCGGTGTTCGATGGCGCGACGCCCGAGGACGTCGACGAGACCCTCGCCAAGTGGGCCGAGGCGCACTCCGACAACCCGATCGACCTCAACGTCGACACCTCCGACAAGGAGGGCCACAAGGTCTCCGGGAAGATGCAGCTCTACAACGGCCGCACCGGCGCCCCGTACGACGGCAAGGTCAGCGTGGGCTACATGTACATGCTCAAGCTGCTTCACCTGGTCGACGACAAGATCCACGCCCGCTCGACCGGTCCGTACTCCCTGGTCACCCAGCAGCCGCTGGGCGGCAAGGCCCAGTTCGGCGGCCAGCGCTTCGGTGAGATGGAGGTGTGGGCACTCGAGGCGTACGGCGCCGCCTACACGCTGCAGGAGATGCTCACGATCAAGAGCGACGACACCGTCGGCCGGGTCAAGGCCTACGAGGCGATCGTCAAGGGCGAGAACATCCAGGAGCCCTCCATCCCGGAGAGCTTCAAGGTCCTGCTCAAGGAGATGCAGAGCCTCGGCCTGGACATCAACGTCCGCGGCGAGTCAGGCATCGAGCAGAGCACCGATCAGGAGGAGGACGACGACCTGCTGCGCGCTGCCGAGGAACTGGGGATCGATCTCTCCGGCGGACTCGGAGCGGTGCGCGAGGCCGGCAACGGCGCCGAGCCCGAGGAGGAGTCCGAAGCGGAAGCGGAGACCGTCGCCGCCGGCGAGTCCTCCGGCAAGTCGAAGTAACACCGCCGCCGCGGCGCTCCCGTCCCCTGCCAGGGGCGGGGGCGCCGATCAGCGGCGCAGGGTAGGGACCGCAAGGTCCGGCGGGGACTGGCACTCCCGTAAGGCCGGCGTACCAAGGATGAGGCACAGCGCATGATCGACATCAACAACTTCGACTCCATCTCGATCGGACTCGCTTCCCCGAAGCAGATCCGCCACTGGTCTCGGGGCGAGGTCACCAAGCCCGAGACGATCAACTACCGCACGCTCAAGCCGGAGAAGGACGGCCTCTTCTGTGAGCGCATCTTCGGTCCGACCAAGGACTGGGAGTGCTCCTGCGGCAAGTACAAGCGCATCCGCTACAAGGGCATCATCTGCGAGCGCTGCGGCGTCGAGGTGACCCGGGCCAAGGTGCGTCGCGAGCGGATGGCCCACATCGACCTCGCCGCCCCGGTGAGCCACATCTGGTTCTTCAAGGGCGTCCCGAGCCGTATCGGCTACATGCTCGACATCGCGCCGAAGGAGCTCGAGAAGGTCCTCTACTTCGCCGCGTCGATCGTCACCCGCGTCGATGAGGAGAAGCGCGAGTCCGAGATCGACCGCCTCCAGGAGGCCGTCAACGAGGAGATCGAGCGGCTCAAGCTCGACAAGGAAGAGCGCGTCCTCGAGTACAACGAGCGCATGGAGCGCCGGGTCGCCTGGCTCGGCGGCAAGAAGAAGCCCAAGGGCTTCGACGACGACGACCAGTTCTGGGTCGACGACCTCGAGCGCGACCGCGACTCCGATGACCCCGAGGCCAAGCGCGAGCTGACCGATGAGGACCGCACGCACGCCGAGAGCGAGCTGCGCAAGGAGACCTCGGTCACCGTCGAGGACACCGAGCGATACACCGAGGAGGCGATCACCCGCCTCGAAGACGCCTGGATCAAGTTCAAGACGCTGTCGACCGGCGAGATCATCGCCGACGAGCAACTGTTCCGCGAGCTCAAGGAGCGCTTCGGCTCCGTCCACGGATTCGGGGAGTTCTTCGAGGGCGGGATGGGCGCCTCGGCGATCCGCGACCTACTGGCCGCGATGGATCTCGACGCCGAGGAAGCCCACCTGCGCGAGACCATCCAGACCTCCAAGGGACAGCGTCAGGCCCGCGCGGTCAAGCGGCTCAAGGTGGTCTCCGCCTTCAAGCGCTCCGACAACCGCCCCGAGTGGATGGTCCTCGAGGCCGTCCCGGTCATCCCGCCCGAACTGCGGCCGATGGTGCAGCTCGACGGTGGCCGCTTCGCGACGTCCGACCTGAACGACCTCTACCGGCGCGTCATCAACCGCAACAACCGCCTCAAGCGCTTGCTCGACCTCGGCGCCCCCGAGATCATCGTGGCCAACGAGAAGCGCATGCTGCAGGAGGCCGTCGACGCCCTGTTCGACAACGGTCGCCGCGGGCGCGCGGTCACCGGACCCGGCAACCGCCCGCTCAAGTCGCTGTCGGACATGCTCAAGGGCAAGCAGGGTCGCTTCCGTCAGAACCTGCTCGGAAAGCGCGTCGACTACTCCGGCCGTTCGGTCATCGTGGCCGGCCCGGAGCTGAGCCTGCACCAGTGCGGGCTGCCCAAGCTGATGGCCCTCGAGCTGTTCAAGCCGTTCATCATGAGCCGGCTCGTCGAGCGCCGCCAAGTGCAGAACATCAAGGCGGCCAAGAAGCTCGTCGACTCGATGGTCCCCGAGGTGTGGGACGTGCTCGAGGAGGTCATCTCCGAGCACCCGGTGCTGCTCAACCGCGCGCCGACCCTGCACCGCCTCGGCATCCAGGCCTTCGAGCCGGTGCTCGTCGAGGGCAAGGCCATCCAGATCCACCCCCTGGTCTGCTCGGCGTTCAACGCCGACTTCGACGGTGACCAGATGGCGGTCCACCTGCCCCTTTCGGTCGAGGCCCAGGCTGAGGCTCGCATCCTGATGCTGTCGGCCAACAACATCCTCAGCCCGGCCCACGGCCGGCCGATCGCCGTGCCGTCACAGGACATGGTGCTCGGGCTCTACTACCTCACCTACACGCCGACCGTCGCCGTCCGCTCCAAGAAGGACGACGGACCCGGCGCGCAGGTCGAGTTGCGCGAGCTCTTCGACATGGAGAGCCGCAAGTGGGCGCTGCCCAAGGGGACCGAGGCCCTCATCGAGGGACACGGCGAGTGGATCAAGGATCCGTTCTCCGTCCTCGAGGTGGGCGTGCCCCAGGTCTTCAACAGCGCGGCTGACGTGGCGCGTGCTCTCGACGAGCGCGTGGTCGGCCTCCAGGACCCCATCGAGATGCGCGAGAACGGCATCGAGGGGCGCTACATGACGACCCCCGGCCGGGCGATCATCAACGACGAGATCAGTAACCGGCTCGCCGACGTGGTCGGAGCGGAGCTGCTCGCCGAGCGGCCCATCCCGCGCTCGGAGGCCGTCTTCACCAAGCGCGAGGTCTCCGCGTACATCGAGGAGCTCGTCAACCTCTACGGTCCGACGCCGGTCTCGCAGGTGCTCGACTCGTTCAAGCGGCTGGGCTTCATCTACGCCAGTCGCTCGGGGATCACGATCTCCAAGAACGACATCATCACGCCTCCCAGCAAGGACACCATCATCGCCGGCTTCGAGGCCGAGGTCGAGGAGGTCGAAGGCTACTTCGACCGCGGCGAGATGAGCGCCGAGGAGCGCAAGGAAGAGGTCGTGCGGGTCTGGGAGCAGGCCAACGACCAGGTCGCCCAGGCGATGGAGGATCACCTCTTCCGCCTCAACCCGGTGTTCATGATGGCCAACTCCGGAGCGCGCGGATCGTTCAAGCAGATCCGCCAGCTCGCCGGCATGCGTGGCCTGATGAACAACCCGAAGGGCGAGACCATCGAGCGCCCGATCAAGAGCAACTTCATGGAGGGGCTCTCGGTCCTCGAGTACTTCATCTCCACCCACGGCGCTCGCAAGGGCCTTGCGGACACCGCCCTCAAGACCGCCGACTCGGGCTACCTCACCCGGCGCTTGGTCGATGTCTCGCAGGACGTCATCGTCCGCGAGTTCGACTGTGGCACCGATGAGGGGATCGAGATGGAGGTCTGGCGCGACGGCCAGATCAACCCGGCCCTCTACGGCCGCGTCGCCTACGGCCCGGCGATCGACCCGGCGACGGGCGAGGTCCTGTTCGATCCGCTCAAGGACCTGGGCGATGACGTGCGCCTCGTCGACCCGGCCCACCTGGCCGACCCGGACGTCGAGAACGACGGCGTCACCGACCTGGTGATGCTCAACAGCGACTCGGTCGACGCTCTGGTCGCCGCCTGCCGCGACAACGACGGCGCCCCCCGGCGGGCGATCATCGACATCCGCTCACCGCTGAAGTGCGTGAGCGCGATCGGCGTGTGCTCGTCCTGCTACGGGATCATGCCGGCGACCGGTCGGCCGGCCGAGATCGGTGACGCGGTCGGCATCATCGCCGCCCAATCCATCGGGGAGCCCGGAACCCAGCTCACGATGCGGACCTTCCACACCGGTGGTGTGGCCGGCGCCGACATCACGCACGGTCTGCCGCGCGTGGTCGAGTTGTTCGAGGCCCGCAAGCCGAAGGCCCTCGCCGAGGTCTCCCCGGTGGACGGCTGGTTGCGGATCGTCGACGACGAGGAGCGCCCCGGCGCGGCCACGATCGTCATCGCCGAGCCCGAGTACATCGCCGCTGAGGACGCCGGTACCGGGGCCTCACGCGCGCCGGTGCGGGAGCACAGCTTCCCGGTCGCCAAGCGCACCCAGATCATCGTCACCGATGGCCAGTGGGTCGAGGCCGGGGATCTCCTGACCATCGGCTCGGCATTCCCCAACGACATCCTCAGCGCCAAGTCCGGCGTCGCCTTCGGCGTCTCCGGCACGGTGAAGAAGGTCGTCAAGGAACGTCGCCAGCACCCCGACGGCACCTGGCTCCGGATCGAGATGGAGACCGAGGACGGATCGTCCCACCGCCACCTGCTCCTGCCCAAGGACGAGCCGCTCCCGGCCATCGAGAAGGGCATGGAGATCACGGCGGGCCGGCGCTACATGCCGGCGGGCACCGCGCTCGAGCGCTCCACCAAGACCGAGCTGTACCTCGTCAACGGGGTCCAGGAGGTCTACCGCTCGCAAGGAGTGGAGATCAATGACAAGCACATTGAGGTCATCGTCCGCCAGATGCTGCGGAAGGTGAAGATCGAGGACCCGGGGACCACCAAGTTCCTGCCCGGTCAGATGGTCGACAAGCCCGTCCTCTTCCGCGAGAACGCGCGCGCCACCATCACCCGGCGCGAGGAGCTGCTGGCCGAGAAGGAGAAGGGTGAGTTCACCGGCTCTGAGGAGGACATCGAGCGCGAGATGAACGAGGCCAAGGCGATCCCCGAGCCTCAGATCCTGGGAATCACCAAGGCCTCGCTCGCCACCGAGTCGTTCCTGTCGGCGGCCTCTTTCCAGGAGACCACCAAGGTCCTCACCGACGCGGCGCTCGAGGGCAAGATCGACCGCCTGCGCGGCCTCAAGGAGAACGTGATCATCGGAAAGCTGATCCCGGCCGCCACCGGGCTCAAGCGGTACCGCGACCTCGAGATCGAGGCCGTCCGCAAGACCCCGGCGCTGCTGGAGTTCGACCTCGACGAGCCGTTCTCATCGGTGGACAACGAGGACACCGATCTCCTCGGCCTCGTCGAGGGCGAGTCGGGGACGTACTCCTTCGGCCCCGAGATCGAGTCGGCACTCGAGCCGGTCGAACCGAGCGAATAGGCCTCGGCTGATCGTCAGGTGCGCGGGCTGCCCTTCGGGGCGGCCCGCGTCGTTTGGGGACAGCTCACGGGATCGCCGTCGTCGGCGAGCCCCGGGCGAGCTCCCGCCGGCGATCGGGGTGGAGCCGGTCAGTCCTCGAAGGAGATGTCCGCGGCCCCGATGGAGGCCGGGCGGAAGTTGACGCCGACGAGGCCGCGTTCGAGCTTTGCCCGCAGCGCGTTCGCCTCCCGGACCGCCTGCTGGGCGATCCTCTGGTTCGTCTTCAGCTGAGCCGCGCTGAGAACGATCGCCCGCCCCTTGTCGGTAAGGCTGACCGACGTCGTCACCGAGGCCGCGGCGGCGGTGGCGCCCGGGGTGACGCTCAGAGGAACGGCGAACCGATCGCTTCCGAGCGAGCCGTCGCGCACGTCGCCGCCGGTCAGCTGCCCGGAGATGCGCTCCTCGAGCGCCCGGGCTCGCAGCAACGCCGCGCGGTAGATGCGCTGGTTGATCCGGAGCTGACCGGGCGTGAGCGTGATCGTGCCACTGCCCGAGGCCGTGGCGATGCGCAGAGGTCGCGGGTCGGCGCGGGTCGGCAGCGGGGCGGCGCCGGGTGCCTGTGCGAGTCCCGCGCCCAGCTCGCGCGGGCCGAGCGTCCCGCCACAGATGTCGCGGGCCTCGATGCCTGTGTCCAGCCAGGCCTGGATGGCGTTCAGGCGCCGGATGGCGGCTTGACCGATGCGCTGGTTGGTCCGCAGCTGATCCGCGCTGAGTGTGATCGTGCCTCCGCCACTGCCGGCGGGTCGCGCGGGGGAGACGGGCCCGCAGTTGGCCAGGCCGAGAATGCCGGCGGGCACCGCGATGAGGTCGGTGGGCGCGGGCGGCACGGGCGGAATGGGGAGCGGGTCGGGCGGATCGGGCGCCGGGCCCGGTGGGACCGTTCCGTCCCACTCACGGACGATGGGCGCCGACACCGGCGACGTGCCGCCCCCCGGAGCGGTGGTCCATGCGGTGATGTAGTTGATGCCGGTCTTCTCCGACTCGGCGCCCGCCGGCGCGTCGGGCAGGGAGGAGAGGGTCCGCCGCGTCAGCGCGACCGGCACCTCGGCGGATCCGGAGGGGCCGATCGTGAACGGGTACTCCCCGTAGCCGACCAGGACGTTGGCCTCGAAGGGGTCGACGTCGAAACCGTTCGTGCCCGCGAGAAACAGATGGCCCTCGGCGACGAGCACGATCCCGGTGGCCCCCACGGCGCCCGTCACGGTGACCGTCTGGACCGGATCGCCCACGACGGCGGGGGCGCCGCCGCCGGCCATGGCGACCTGGGGCGCGGTCTCGGCCCCCGCCGGAAGCTTCACCGTGCTCTGGATGTCGCTGCCGAGATCCTTCACCAGGTCGGCGGTCTGCGTGAGCGCTCCGCCGGTCGCGTCGTAGGTGACCGCCACTGTCGCGCCGTGGTGCTCGGCGCCGGAGATCTTCCCGTTCGGCCCGGCGATCGAATCACGCAGGACCGTGGGGTCGGTGTCGAGCGAGAACTTCAGCTCCTCGCCCGGGCCGAGGCCCGGGAGGATCTCCACCTCGAGCACGCTGAAGCCCTGTGCGATCGAGCCGCCGTCGTAGGTCGCCGTCGCGGTGACCAGGGGCGGGGCCACGTCCACCGTGAACGGCTTGCCGATCTCGTTCCCCGCGCCTCCAGCCGGGTCGAACACGATGTCCGGGAACATCGCCGGCCCGCCCGCGAGGTCGATCCGGAGCTTGATGATCGGCACGTCGCCGTCGTTGCGCAGCCGGTACGACTGGGCGCCGAACGCCGACGACTGGATCATCGTCGTGCCGAGCGCGCCGACTTCGACGTTCGCGGTGGGAGCGGCCGCCGCGCCTCCGGCGAAGGCGGCTGTCGCAGCCACTGCGACGGGCAGGGCGAGCGTGGAGAGACGGATGCGACGAAGACGGATCATGGAGCCGATCGGGTAGTGATGAGACATTCGGGGCACCCCATCACGCCGGGGTCCGGTGCACACCCCACCTCCGGTCAGAACCGGGGCGGTGAACCGCACGAATGAGCGTGACGCCCGTCGGGGTCCGTGCTGCGGGTGCCCGGCGGGCGTGAGCCTGCTCTATCTGACATCGGCGGTCGTGACGGAGCTCTCGGCGAAGTTCGTGCCGACGAGTCCGCGCTGGATCGTCGCCCGCAGGGCGTTCGCCTCGCGGACGGCCTGCTGGGCGATCCGCTGGTTGGTCTTCAGCTGACCGGCGCTCAGGACGATCGGGGTTCCCTTGTCGCTGAGGCTGACCGCGTCCGTCTCCGAGGCCGCTGGGGCGGTCGTCGCGGTGACGGTGCGCGTGAGCGGGACCGCGAAGCGCCCGCGCTCCAGCGTGCCGTCGGCGAGGTCGCCGCCGGTCAGCCGCCCAGAGAGGCGCTTGTCGAGGGCCCGCGCCCGGAGCAGCGCCGCCCGGTAGATCCGCTGGTTGATGCGGAGCTGGCCCGGGGTCAGCGTGATCGTCCCGCTGCCGGACGCCTTGGCGATCTGGAGCGCCCGCGGGTCGGCCTTCGACGGAATCGGAGCCGCTCCCGGAGCCTGGGCCAGACCGGCGCCCAGCTCGCGCGGACCGAGGGTCCCGCCGCAGAGATCGTTCCCGGCAATGCCGTCATCGAGCCACTTCTGGATCGCGTTCAGACGCCGGATGGCGGCCTGACCGATGCGCTGGTTGGTGCGCAGCTGGCCGGCGCTGAGCACGATCGTGCCCGTCCCGCCGGTTCCGGTGGCCGGAGCGCTGACCGGTGCGCAGTTGTCCAGGCCGAGCGGACCCGGGCCGACGTTGATCAGTCCGACGGGCGGCGGCGGGGTCACCGGCGGAGTCGTCGGCGGCACCACCACCGGCGCGCTCGGGTCGAGCTGGACCACGAGCGGATCGGAGACCGGGCCGTTCTGGTCACCCGCGCCCGGAGCGAAGACGGTGATGTAGTTCAGGCCGGTGGTCTTCGGCGCGAAGAGAGCGGGGTTGAGGTCGGTGACCGAGGTGTTGGTCAGCATGACCTCGACGATCGCCGTCCCGTCGGCGCCGAAAGTGAAGGGGTACTCGGTGTACCCGACGGCGGTGTTCGCCTCGAAGGGGTCGATGTCGACACCCGGGAGGCCGTCACCGAGGTAGAGGTTGCCCTCGGCCACGAGCACGACGCCCGCGCTGCCCGCGGGGCCGGTCACGAGGATGCTCTGGAGCGCCTCGGGAGTGGCCACGGGCGCGGTCACACCGCTCGCCAGCGCGAGGGTCGGAACCGGCGCGGTTTCCGATGGAAGATCCGTCGTGGACGTGAAGTCATCGCTCCGCGTCAGGTCGGCCATCTGGGTGGCGCCACCCTCGTACTCGATGGTGATCTTCGCGCCGTGAAGCTCCGCTCCGGACACGGCGCCGGCGGGGTAGGCCGAGTTCGTGGTCGTGGGATCGGTGCCCGCGTTCGTGCCCTGGATCGACGTCGGGTCGACGTCGAGCGAGAACTTCAACTCGCCGCCGGGGGGCAGGGCCTGAGCGTCATCGAACTTCACGCTGAGGCCGGAGAAGCCCAGGCCGTTGGGGCTGTTGAGCTCGGCGGTCGGGTTCGGCGTGAGGACGACGTTGTCGAGGGGATCGGAGACGACCATCGGGTCCTCGAAGACATCGACCGTGAAGCTCTTGGTCGCGCTGTCGCCGGCGGGCGTCCCGTCGTCGGGATCGAAGACGATGTCCGGGAAGAGCGAGGTGTCGCCGAGGTCGATGCTCATGCCGACGATGTCCACATCGCCGTCGTTACGGAGCCGAAAGGACTGTGCGCCGAAGACCGACGAACTCAGGACGTCCGTGTCGAACGCTCCGGCCTCGACGTGCGCCTGGGGCGCCGCGGAGGCCGTTGCGGCGCCGGCGAGTACGGCACCGGCGGCCAGCGGTGCGAGCCAACCGATACGGCGGCTGATCCGCCGCTCGTTCTGGGCACGGGAATGGCGTCGGTCGCTGCTCATGGGGTTCGGCCTTCCTTGGTCGTACATGTCCTTGACTGTCACTAAAGCCCGCAGCCCTGCGAGCGTTAACCCGCAGACGGGGAGGTCCGTCCGTTCAGGGCGCCCCCGTCCCGATGGCGTGCCGACGGGTTGCCCCGCACCGCGCCACGATCCTTCGCCTCAGTCCCCGAGGCCCACGTCCGCAGAGGTAATGGAGTCGGCGGCGAAGTTGGCGCCGACCAGTCCACGCTCGATCCGGCTCACCAGGCTGTTCGCCTCGCGCACGGCGCGTTGGCCGATGCGTTGATTGATTCGCAGCTGGGCCGCCGAGAGCGTGATGCGCCCGCGCGCCGCGCCGAGCGCCACCCGCTCGGTCGTCGAGGGGGCGGGGCTCGCGACCGAAGGGCCGGCCGTCACGGGCATGGCCAGCCGGGCCGGCTCCACGCTGGCGTCGACGACATCGCCGCCGGTGAGCCCACCTCGGAGACGCTGGTCGAGGGCGCGGGCCCTCAGCAAGGCCGCTCGGTAGATGCGCTGGTTGATACGGAGCTGGGCGGACCTGAGCATGATCGCTCCGGATCCGCTCGAGGGGGCGACCTCGAGGGGGCGCGGGGAGGCTCCGGTCGGCGCTGTCGCCTCACCCGGGATCTGCGTCAGATCGCGTGCCAGCTCGCGCGGGCCCAGCGTGCCGCCGCAGAGGTCGCTCCCGACGATGCCGTCATCGAGCCACTTCTGAACGGCGTTCAGCCGGCGGATCGCCGCCTGGCCGATGCGTTGGTTGATCCGCAGCTGTGACACGCTGAGCGCGATCGACCCGCCGGCGGAGTCCCGGTTGGCCTCCGGCTTGGCCGGCCGGCAGTTGTCCAGCCCCAGCGGCCCGTCGGGCACGGCGATCAGGACCGGCTCCGCGGGGGGATCGGGGACGGGCGCCGGCTCGGGCTCGGGCTCTGGGTCGGGAGGCGGCGGCGTTCCGTCCCACTGAAGCACGATCGGGTCCGACACCGGTCCGCTCCCGCCCGCGGGAGCAGTGAGCCAGGCGGTGATGTAGTTGAGACCGATGTCCTCGGAGACGCCGCCGGCGGGGGCGCCCGGGACCGTCGCGAGGTCGCGGCGGGTGAGGCTGACGGGGACGACAGCTGTTCCGTCGGCTCCGATCGTGAAGGCGTACTGGCTGTGGCCGACCAGGACGTTCGCCTCGAAGGGGTCGACGTCGAACCCGGCAAGCCCGGCGAGGTACAGGTGCCCTTCGGCGACGAGGATGAATCCCGTTGCTCCCGCGGGGCCCTCGACCTTGATGCCCTGGGTGGGTGAGCTGACCACGGCGGGCGCGCCGACGTCGACCGCCGAGACCACGGGGGCGAGGTCCGTCACCGCGGGGAAATCCGCCGTGCTGCCGATGTCGCTTCCTGTCACCTTGACGGCGTCGTTGGACTGGGCGGGGGAGGAGACGTAGGAGACGGTGATCGTTGCGCCGTGGTGCTCGGCGCCGGAGATCTTGCCGTGGGGACCGGCAAAGGACTCCTTGACGACGGTCGGGTCGACGTCGATCGAGAACGTCATCTCCTTGCCGGGCGCGAGCCCGGGCGCCGGCATGGCCACGTCGAGGACGCGATAGCCCTCGGCATCGGTGCCGTCGAGATACGTCGCCGTCGCATTGAGATCGGACGGTCCGGAGTTGACGGTGAACGGAAGGCCGAGTTCGTTCCCCGCGAGCCCCGTCGGGTCGAAGATCAGGTCCGGGAACATCGCTGGGCCGGCCCCGAGGTCGATGCGCAGCCCGGTGATCCCCTCGCTGCCGTCGTTGCGCAGCCGGTACGTCCCGCCCTGGAACGATGACGATTCGAGGATGTTCGGCTCACTCGCCTCGATCTCGACATGGGCAGCGGGGGCGGCCGCCGCGTGGGTGGACATCAGCGCGGCGCCGATGGCGACAAGCGGCATGAGGTGGGCCGGGCGCAGCGCGCGCCGGCGGGGCATTCGGCTCAAGAGATCTCCCAGGACCGTCCATGGCGGGGGGCTACCCCGAGGAGTCTGGACGGTGAGCGGCGTTTCGCCACCGCCGACCGGGGAGGGGCCATCCCCCCGGCCGGGCTAGGGCGACGGGGCGCGGAAGTCCGGAACCGTCAGGTCGCGGGCGGTGATCGACCCGGGGACGAAGTTGACGCCCAGCAGGCCGCGCCGGAGCTTGCCCAGCAGGACGTTCGCGTCGCGCACGGCACGCTGGGCGATGCGCTGGTTCGTACGCAACTGGCCCGCGGAGAGGCGGAACTCCCGGCCGGTCGTGGTGAGCGGGGCGACCTGAGTGCGTGAGGCGGGCGTGTCGGCCGCCGCGACGCCCGGCGCCACGGTCACGTCAGCGCTGAAGCGGCCGAGGTCGATGCTCCCGTCCACGACGTCGCCGCCGGTCAGGTTGCGGATGCGCTTCTCGAGCGCGGCCGCGCGCAGAAGGGCAGCTCGGTATATGCGCTGGTTGATCCTCAGCTGCCGGGTGGTGAGCGTCACGCTCCCGCCGGTCGACCCGCGCGGCGCGACCCGGGGCTTGCGTGGCTCGGCGCGCGAAACCCAGAGTGGCGCGCCATCGGCGACCAGGCTCCCGCCCACCGCGGCGTCGATCAGCGAGCCGCCGCAGATGTCGCTGCCGTAGATGCCCTCGTTGAGCCATGTCTCGACGGCGTTGAGGCGCCGGATCGCGGTCTGGCCGATTCGCTGGTTGATCAGCAGCTGACGGGCGGACAGCCGGACGGTGCCCGGAGAGGTCGAGTTCGCTCGGGTCAGGACGAATCCCGAGCAGTTCTCGATCCCCGGTACGGGGGCCGCCGGGGTTCCCGGGGTGCCGGGCATCCCGGGGGGCGCACCACCCAGTGTGGGTGGACCCGTCGGATCGAGCTGGAGGACGATCGGGCCCGCCACCGGGCCGGAGCGCAGACCATCACGCAGCCACGCGCTGATGAGGTTGATGCCGCCGTTCTCGCCGCCGACGTCTCCGAGGCTCACGGCCTCGGTGGTCGTACCCTGGGCGTTCAGGGTGAACGACACGACGGTCCGCGCGCGCAGGGTGTTCACCTCGAAGGGGTCGATGTCGAATCCCGCTCCGCCGCCGAGGTCGAGCGCGCCTTCGAAGATCGCCAGCCGTCCCTGAGAGCCCGGGGGCCCGGTGATCGTGATCTCCTGGGTCGTGCCCGAGACCGCGCCCGGTCCAGTCTGGCCGTCGGCCAGGGTCAGACTCGGCTCGACGAGCGCCCCGGAGCGCACCTGCGCCTCCGCCGCCGTCGTGTCGAGGTTGCCCACCAGCTCCGAGCCGAGCGTCGAGCCGTCAGAGAACGCGACCGTCACGCGGGCGCCGTGCAGCTCCGCTCCGGCGATCGCCCCGGCCGACGACTCGGCCCCCCCGGCGCCGACACGTCCCCGCGCCGAGGTCGGATCGACGTCCACCCCGAAGCGCAGTTCCCCCGGCGCGGAGAAGCCGGTGGTCGCGATCGTGAGCTGCCGGAAGCCGTTGTCCGCCGCCGAGGCGGCCGGGAACGCCGCCGTCGCCGTCCCGCCCGCCGGCGCCGCGCCGAGGGCGAAGCCGAACGTCACGTCATCGCCGGCCGGGGTGCCGTCGTCGGGATCGAACACGAGATCCGGGAGCGCTGCGCCGGCGAGATCGATGCCGACGGATGTGATCTGCTCGCCGCCGTCGGACACGTTGCTCACGACGAAGCTCATGTCTGTACAGCAGACGGAGGCCGTCGCGATGATCGGACTGGCGCCGGAGCTCGTCACCGAGATGTCCGCGCCGGGTGCAGCGACGCCCGTCATGGCCGCCGGTCCGAGGAGTGCCGCGAGCGCGAGCCCTCCCGTGAGATGCCTGCCCCGCACGCGTCGGTTCCCGGCCACGATCGTCTCTCCCTGGTCTCCGCCCGACTGCCCGAGTCAGAGAGGCCCGCGACGGGCGGTCGTCGCGGGCCTCTGCGCCGGCGACCCCCCGGAGGGACCCGCTACGCGGCGCCCAACATGACGCAGCCCACCGGGGTTAGGGAAGCTAGTTATCGCTCACCGGACGGACGGGACCGGGCCCCCCGGTCGGTCAGGCGCCGTACTTGTTGAGCCGTCCGGCGGCCGCGAGGAGCAGGGGCATCATCTCGCTCATCCTCCGCAGTCCGAGCATGCCGTCGCTGCACGGCTCCTCCCCGAAGCGGGTCACTCGGTCGCGACCGGTATTGCCGCCCCACACCAGGACCGGGACCGGGTGCCAGGAGTGCGCGCGCATCTGGGGCGGCGTCGCGTGGTCGCCGGTCACCATGACCACATCGGGCCCCAGCTCGCGGATGGCCGGGATGATGGCGTCGATCTCCTCGATCGCGGCGATCTTCGCCTCGCGGTCTCCGTCCTCCCCGGCGGCGTCGGTCGCCTTGTGGTGGATGAAGAAGTAGTCGTGCGCGTCCCAGCACTCCCGCAGGATCTCCATCTGCTCGGCGGGGTCCGCCGCCTGACGCTCGACGTCCATCCCGAGGATGCGTGAGATGCCCCGGTACATGGGGTAGATGGCGATCGAGGTGGCGTTCAGCCCGTAGCGCTCGGCGAACGACGGCATCGGCTCGAGTGTGTCGAAGCCCCGCATCAGGACCGCATTGGCGTCCGCGTCGCGGAGGATCTCCCGGGCCTGGCGGTCGAACTCGGTCAGCAGATCGGCGGTGCGCTGCGCGGCCGGATCATGAGGTGTGAACGGATGGGGTGGCACCCCGGTTGCCTGGGGGTCGGTGTCACCGACGCGCGGGTCGAGACCCTCGCCACGCAGCATCACGAGCACGCGGTGCTCCTTCTCGTGGGCGAGGACGACCTCAACGCCGTCGAGCGCGACCTCGGCCTGCAGGCGCTCGACGAGGGGACGGGCCTTCGCCGAGGCGATCCGGCCGGCCCGACGGTCCTTGATCGTCCCGTCGGAGCTCAGTGTGCAGAGGTTGCCGCGGGCGGCGACATCCCCGGCGCGCAGCTCCACATCCAGGCCGGCCGCCGACAGGGCCCCCCGCCCAAGCGCGAACTCGGTGGGGTCGTAGCCGAACAGCGCCAGGTGGCCGGGGCCTGAGCCCGGGGTGATCCCCGCCCCGACGACCTCGGCCCGTCCACAGCTCCCCTCGGCGGCGAGCGCGTCGAGGTTCGGCGTCGTCGCTCTCTCGAGTTCGGTTCCCCCGTCGGCGTCGGCGAAACCACCGAGGCCATCGAGCAGGATCACGACGATCTTGGAGTCGTTGGGAGCGAGCAGTGGGCGAAGATCCATCGGTGCCTTCTGGTTGCGGGCCGGGGGGTGAACGATGCCACAGGCCGGCGGGGACGGTTGCCCCGGGCTCAATCGGCGCGCGGCCGGGGGCGTGAGCCGTCCACGAGTTGCACGACGACGACAGCCGCCGCGAATCCGACCAGCGTTCCCCCGATCGCGTCCGACGGCCAGTGAACGCCCTGGACGCTGCTGGCGAACCCCGTGAGCACGATCGGCACTGTCGCGATGGCGGCGAGCCGTCGGCGCCGGGCGAGCCAGAGCAGACCCGCGGCTGCCCCCCATACGGTCGTCGTGCTGAGCGAATGGCCCGATGGATAGCTGCGGCTCTCATGGCCGGCCCGCACATCCACCTGGCTGGCGTCCGGCCGGGGACGGTCGACGATCTCCTTGGTCACCGGCTGGACGACCAGAATCGTGCCGAGCACCACCGCGACGGCGAGGTAATCACGGCGTCGGCCGCGCCAGACCAGCCACGCGATCGCCGGGGCGGCGACGAGCAGTGCGCCCTCCGAACCGGTCGTGAAGCGGACGAACTCAGCCAGACTCGGCACCGGCTCCGGCAGATCCTGGAGCGCGCGCACGAATGCCAGCTCGCCGGCCAGCGGAGCGGGATGGGCTGCGATGACGGCCCCGAGGATGGTGGCGATGGCCACGGCGACCGCCGCACCGACCGTGTAGGTGCCCCCGGCCCTCCCGGGATCCGGCGGTTCGTCCGGCGGTTCGTCCGGGGGGACGGGCGCTGGCGGGTTCATGGTCGTCGTCCGGCGTCGTGGTCACCGCCACCATGCCAGAGCATCCACCCCCGAGATCAAGCCGTGTCGAGCTCTGACCGATGTCGGCGAGGAGCCGCCAAACGATCCGCCCGAGGTCTCATGCAGTCCGTGATGCACGCCGCCCGGTCGCCGCGGGAGTCCCCGCCCTCATCGGCGTCGGCGCCGCCAGCGCTGATGCCCTCATCACCGGTCGCGACGTCAAGAACGGCTCGCTGACCTCCGCCGACTTGCTCGACGGATCGCTGACCGGGCGCGACATCCGCAACGGGACGATCGGCACCCGCGACCTGCAGGTGGGTCGGGGGCGATGATCTGGGTGCCAGCGGTGGGGGCGGCGGCGTGGTCATTGTGGCTGCCGAGTCGATCACCGGGCCGCCCAGTGGAGCCGTGCTCATCACCGCGGACGGCGCCGGCGACGGAGGCGAGGGAGTCGCCATCGTGATCTCACAGAGCCCGAAGCCCTCATCGCTCATGCTCCGGGCGCTCAACCCGTTCATCGGGGAAGACGGCCGTACCGTCCACCTCGGCCCCTAGTTCCCGCGTCCGTCCGGATCGGGCAGGCGGACATGAAGGTGGTCGTCGTGGGCGGGCCAGCGCACGACCACGCCCCGGGGGCCGACGAGGTCCAGGCTCGGCCCGATCAGGATCAGCTCGGCGCCACGCGCGACGAGGCGGTCAACCAGCTCCTGAGTCCGCTCCCGGTCGTAGTTGCCCGGGTTGGCCCGGCCCTCGCGGCCGTCCTTCCGCGGCAGGCGGATGTCGACGTCCAACCCGTTCTCGTGGGAGTGGTGGAGGTCGAGTGATCCGCCGGAGCGCGCCGACAGGTCACCGAAACCGAGGCGCGGCTGGCGGGGATGGGTTCGCGCCCACCAGGCTCCGAGCCCCACCAGCTCGCGGATGAGCGCGTCCGTGCCCCAGCGTCGCGCATCGTCGTTCGGGCGACGGTCCGGGAAGCGGGGATCGTAGGTGTAATAGCCCTGACCACGGGCCGGTAGCCGGACGCCCCCGTCGAGACGTCCCGCGTTGGCGCTGCCACGCGCCGTGCTCGGTCGCCAGGCGACCGCGGCCGCCGCCGGCCACTCGGTGGCCTGCGGTCGAGCCGCGGCCGCCGCCGCGTTGCCCAGATCGAAGCCGGTCCAGTCGGCGATGGCCCCCCGCGTCTCGCCCCCCTGGGGAACGACGGCGCTCGCCGTTCCGAGCAGCGCCATCAGGAGTCCGGTCAGCGCGAGTGGGCGGATGATCGCCCGGCGCCGAAGCCGTCGGCTCGGGGGGCGGGCGCTCGCCGCACACGAGGCGCAGCAACAGCGGGCACGCCGGAGCCCTCGCAGTCGGGAGATCATGCCTCGGACGCTAGCCCGAGCGCCGCGTTTTGGGTGAAATTCCTGTTGCGCCGCCGACGGGAATCCCCGGGGCCTCTGTCACCATCGGATCATGGGGCTTGTCCGCCTGCTCACGCTGCCTTTCCGCGTCGTCGGTCTCCTCGTGCTGCTCGTCGTTGCCGGGGGCCTGATCTGGACGTGGCAGGAGCTCCGGGCGGCGGACGGCGCGTCCTTCTCCGATGCCCGCGCCGACATCGGGATCGGCGCGTCAGCCGCGGGTCCGATCGACGGACGACGTCCGTTCGCGGGAGTCTGGACCTGGGAGCAGGACGGAACCGAGCGCCCGGAAGCGCTCGGCGTCGGCATCACACGCAAGCTCCCGGACCGTGCGCCGATGATCGTGCGTCACACCGAGAAGGGCTTCGAGATGGAACTGCGCCTCTCCGACGGGCGTATCGAGAGCTGGGGTCTGGACAAGGCCTCCAATGGATGGTTCCTCGCCGACCGCCGCTCGCGAGCGGGCGCCCTCGGCCTCCGTTCCGACCGTGACGACCGCCTGCGACCGGCACCGATGTGGTTGCCGGACGACCGATCGGGAAAGCCCACGTGGCGTGCGGCCGGCACCCGCGGCTCCGCCGGTTTCCTTGCGCGCGGCGCGATCCTCGGCCGCAAGGTCGTGCGGATCGACGGCGAGCCGATCGCGACCGTCATCCTCCGCCGCCGGATCGAGACGCGAGGCGCCGCCACCGAGTCGATGGTCGAGACCTGGTGGTGGGCTCCGTCGCGGGGCATGCCCGTGAGGATGTCCCTGGTCGGGACGCAGAAGGCCGGCGCCCTCACCTTCATCACCGACGTGTCACTGCGGCTCGCGGACCTCCGACCGGTTCAGTGACCGACCGCGACGGTTGGAGGGCGACACCGCCGGACTGGGATCAGTCGCTGGCTCAGCGGTCCCTGGCCGAGGCCGTGGGGACCTTCATCCTCGTCGGCGCCGGGACCGGCGCGGTCGGAGTCGCCTCACTCGGCGGGGAGATCGGGTCCCCGGGCGTCGCCGCAGCCTTCGGCCTGGGCGTCATGATCGCGGTTTTCGCGCTCGGTCATGTCTCGGGGGCGCATCTCAACCCGGCCGTCACCCTCGGCTTCTGGTCGCTCGGGCGGATCGGCGCCCGCGATACGGCCGGGTACATCGCGGGTCAGGTGGGCGGAGCCTTCGCGGCGTCGCTGGGGCTGCGCGCGGTCCTGGGAGCGGACGCCGATGCCGGGGTCACGCGCCCGTCGCTCGTCGGCGAGGGCGGGGCGATCGCCATCGAGATCGTCCTCACGGCCGTGTTGATGCTGGTGATCGTCTCTGTCGCGACGGACACCCGGGTCCAGGGAGCGCTCGCGGCCGTCGCCATCGGGGGCACGGTCGCGGCGGCGGCCCTGGTGATGGGCCCCGTGCAGGGGGCGTCGTTGAACCCCGCGCGGTCGCTTGCGCCCGCGGTCGTCTCGACGGACCTGGATGCGATCGAGGTCTACCTTGCGGGCCCCGTTCTCGGCGCCGTCCTCGGGGCCTGGCTCTACCAGGTCTTGCGTCGGGGAAGCCCGCACGGCTGACACCGGCCCCGCCGTTGAGACCGCGGCTCGCCGCGTGCTAGTTTCCCCCGGCTGCCCCCAGATGGGGGCCGATCACACTTGCCTTCCCGAGGAACCTCTTGCCGACGATCAATCAACTGGTGCGCAAGGGCCGCACGCCCAAAGCCTCCAAGGTCGCGACTCCTGCACTGCGGGGCGCGCCCCAGCGCCGCGGGGTCTGCACCCGCGTCTACACGACCACCCCGAAGAAGCCGAACTCGGCGCTGCGCAAGGTTGCGCGTGTCCGGCTCACGAACGGGATGGAGGTCACCAGCTACATCCCGGGCGAGGGCCACAACCTTCAGGAGCACTCGGTGGTGCTCGTGCGCGGCGGTCGCGTGAAAGACCTGCCGGGCGTGCGGTACAAGGTGATCCGGGCCGCCCTCGACGCCGCGGGCGTCGACGAGCGTCGCCAGGCACGCAGCAAGTACGGCGCAAAGCAGCCCAAGTAGTCATGCCGCGACGCTCGACACCACCGCGGCGCTCACTTGAGCCCGACCCCATCTACCAGAGCACGCTCGTCACGCAGGTCGTGAACAAGGTGCTGCTCGACGGCAAGAAGTCGACGGCGGAACGCGTCGTCTACGGCGCGCTGGAGACGATCCGCGAACGCACCGGGCGCGACCCGGTCACCGTCGTGGACGAGGCCGTCCGGAACATCACCCCCGTGCTCGAGGTCCGCTCGCGGCGCGTCGGTGGTGCCACCTACCAGGTGCCCGTCGAGGTCCCCGCCCGCCGCGGGCGCACGCTCGCGGTCCGCTGGATCGTGCAGTTCGCCCGTGACCGGCGCGAGAAGCACATGAGCGAGCGCCTCGCCAACGAGCTGCTCGACGCTTTGGGATCCCAGGGCGGCGCCTTCAAGAAGAAGGATGACCTCTACCGGATGGCTCAGGCGAACAAGGCGTTCGCCCACTACCGCTGGTAGCGCCGCCGGAGTCTGCGGCTCCGATGGTTGAGAACTAGGAAGTAGCGACGACGAACGTGCTCACGGCCGCGCGGCGGCCGGGCAGGAGACCACAGTGGCGAGCAAGATTTCCCTCGAGAAGACCCGGAACATCGGGATCATGGCGCACATCGACGCCGGCAAGACGACGACGACCGAACGCGTCCTCTACTACACCGGTCGCACCCACAAGATCGGTGAAGTACACGACGGCGCCGCCACGATGGACTGGATGGAGCAGGAACAGGAGCGCGGGATCACGATCACCAGCGCTGCCACGACCTGCGAGTGGCGCGGTCACCGAGTGAACATCATCGACACCCCGGGTCACGTCGACTTCACCGTCGAGGTGGAGCGCAGTCTGCGCGTACTCGACGGAGCGGTCGCCGTCTTCGACTCCGTCGCCGGCGTTGAGCCCCAGAGCGAAACCGTCTGGCGCCAGGCGGACAAGTACGCCGTTCCGCGGATCGCCTACGTGAACAAGATGGACCGCACCGGCGCCGACTTCGAGATGTCGGTCAACACGATGAAGGAGCGGCTCAACACGAACGCTGTTCCGATCCAGATCCCGATCGGGGCCGAGGAGAACTTCCAGGGCATCGTCGACCTCGTCACGATGCGGGCGATCATCTACACCGACGACCTCGGCACCGAGATGGACGACGCCGAGATCCCCGAGGATCTGCAGGCGGACGCCGACGCCGCCCGCGAGACGCTGATCGAGGCCCTCGCCGACGTCGATGACGATCTCGCCGAGGCGTATCTCGAAGGCGAGGAGATCAGCGTCGACACCCTCAAGGCCGCGCTGCGCAAGGGTGTGCTCGAGATCGCTATGACCCCGGTGCTCGCCGGATCGTCCTTCAAGAACAAGGGCGTCCAGCCGCTGCTCGACGCCATCGTCGATCTGCTTCCCTCGCCCCTGGACGTCCGTCCGGCCGAGGGGATCGACGCCAAGGACAACGAGGTCCTGCGCGAGGCCGACCCCGAAGCTCCGTTCTCCGCGCTGGCGTTCAAGGTCATGAGCGACGAGCACACCGGCCGCATCACCTACATGCGCGTCTACTCCGGCAGCGTCGAGACCGGCGCGACCATCACCAACGCGACCAAGGGCCGCAAGGAGCGCCTCGGGCGTCTGCTGCTGATGCACGCCAACCACCGCGAGGATGTCGAGGGTGCCCGCGCCGGCGACATCGTCGCCGCGATCGGCCTGAAGTCCACGACCACCGGCGACACGCTCTCCGACCCGAACGAGCTCGTGATCCTCGAGCAGATGACCTTCCCCGAGCCGGTCATCGGCCTGGCGATCGAGCCCAAGACCAAGGTCGACCAGGAGAAGCTCTCGGAGGGTCTCCAGCGACTGTCCGAGGAGGACCCGACCTTCCAGGTGCGCTCTGACGAGGAGACCGGCCAGACCGTCATCTCCGGCATGGGCGAACTCCACCTCGACATCATCGTCGACCGCCTGCGGCGCGAGTTCAACGTCGAGGCGAACGTCGGTGCCCCCCAGGTCGCCTACCGCGAGACGGTGCGCCAGGAGGTCAACAAGATCGAGGGCAAGTTCGTCCGTCAGACCGGTGGTCGCGGCCAGTACGGCCACGTCTACATCGACCTCTTCCCGGGAGAGACCGGGTCGGGCTTCACCTTCGAGAACAAGATCACCGGTGGCGCTGTCCCGAAGGACTACATCGGATCGGTCGAGGAGGGCATCGAAGAGGCTCTGGAGGGCGGCATCATCGCCGGCTTCCCGATGGTCGATATCGCCGCACGCCTCGTTGACGGCACCTACCACGACGTCGACTCCTCGGAGATGGCGTTCAAGATCGCCGGCTCCATGGCCGCCAAGGAAGCGGCCAAGCGTGCCAAGCCGGTGCTGCTCGAGCCCGTCATGGCCGTTGAGGTCGTCGTGCCCAAGGACTTCGTCGGGGCGGTCGTGGGTGACCTCACCTCCCGCCGGGGCCGGGTCGGGGGCATGGACCAGCGCGGTGGCAACGAGGTCGTCAACGCGACGGTGCCGCTCGCTGAGATGTTCGGCTACGCGACGTCGGTGCGCTCCGCCACCCAGGGTCGCGCGACCTTCACGATGCAGTTCGAGAACTACGAAGAGGTCCCCGGCAACATCGCCGAGGAGATCAAGAAGAAGGCCGGCACCGCGGAGGCCTGAGCCTCCGGGGCCACCGGGGCTTCTCTCCGCCCTCGCGGCAAGGCGAGGTTCTCCTGCCCGCCCTTCGGCGGGCCCGTTCCTGCCCGTTCGCGAATTTCGCCGGGAGTTCCCGGCGATGTCCGGGGGATACCTGACCGGACGTCGCTAAGTCCGACCCGGGCCCCGGCCGATGGGGCCCGAAAGCCGGCGCGATCTCCCTTGCGGAGATATGCCGCCGCCGGGTACGGCGAGGAGCACAGCGTGAACTCAGAGTCCGAACGCGCGGGCGCGACGACGCTCATCGAGGAGGCGCGGCCGCGCCCGGGGGGCCTGTCACCCGGAGGGACCGGGATCTGCCTCCCTTTCCGGGGTCCGGGCGCCGCCGGGGATCCGCCGCGGCGCCGTCGGCGGGCGACATCCGCATCTCGCCCCGCCGCGTGGCGCACGCGCTCTCGTACGTCGCGGCCGCGCTCGTCGTTCTCGCCGGCGCCGGCAGCATTGCGGACCATGGACTCGGACGTCCCATGGTCTTCGGGCTCGTGCCGCTCTTCGACCTTGACCTCGAGAACATGGTACCGGCCTTCTTCTCCGCCCTGCTCCTGGTCGCCATCGCGGTGTGCCTGTTCGTGGCGGGCCGGATGACCACGCTCGATGACGGGCGGGCGCGCCGGAGTTGGTACGCGATGGCGGCGGTCGCCGGGTTCATGGCGGTCGATGAGGCGGCGAGCATCCACGAGCTTCTCATCCGCCCAACCGCGTCGGTGGTGGGCAACGAGGGCATCCTCTACTTCGCCTGGATCATCCCCGGCGCGGTGGTCGTGCTGCTCGTCGGTCTCCTGTTCGGCCGGTTCGTCGCCCGGCTGCCTCGCGCGACGCGCCGGATGCTCATCACCAGCGCGCTCATCTACGCGACCGCGGTTCTGGGGGTCGAGGCTCTCGGGGGCGCCTGGGCCTCGGGGAGCGGCATGGACAACCTGATCTACGACGCCATCGTCGCCCTCGAGGAGAGCCTCGAGCTCGCCGCGCTCATTCTCGCGCTCTACGGCGTGCTGGCGTACCTCGAGGCCCGGCGGGGTCGGCT
>JAHEIS010000112.1 GCA_024639225.1 Actinomycetes bacterium
GGTCACCCGTCGCCGGGTCGTCTGGGGACGGGGGCTGACCGCCGCGACGTGGACCCGCGCGAGCGCGTTGGCGATCGTCGACTTGCCGACGTTCGGACGCCCGGCGAGGGCGATCACGCCCGATCGGAAGCTCATCGGGACCCTCTGGGCGGCTCGGCCATCACCGGGCATCATGCCCGTCGCCGACGGCTGAGGCTCAGACGGGCGGGCCGGGAAGCTCCGCTAGCGCTCCACGCCGCGGCAGCGTCGGGCCCGCCGAATAGGCGATCGGGGGCTCGGCGCGGGTGCACGCAAGATCCGGGGACCGTGTCGGGTCGCCGGTGAAGGCGAGGTGGAGTGACTGGGCGCAGGCGTTGGAGAACCCCACCACGTGGCCCCCACGGGGGATGACCGCCAGCGTCGAGTTCGTCAGCCCGCGCTCGACCAGCACGGCCCAGGGCAGCGGCGTCTGCGCGTCGGCGCCGCCGGCGAGGATCAGGGTCGGGACGGCGCTACGCACGGCAGCGGCTGCCGCCGGTGGCGCGGGAGAGACCTGCCAGTTGGCGCAGATCGACCGGACGAAGTCCGCGCGGGAGCGCAGGATGGCGTTGATCCGCGGCGACCAGGTTGTTGCCGGGAAACGAGTCGCCGGACGGGCGTCGTAGGGCGCCTCCTCCGCACACGTCACGTTCGCGAATGCGCCTTCAGCCAGCGTGAGCCGCTGATCGCGGTCGGCATCGCGACCGATCGTGTTGAGCAGCAGCGCGCCCCGCCCCCGCTCACCGGCGGCGACGGCGGCGGTCAGCGCCGCCGACCGGGCGACGGTGTCATCCGACGCGAGCGTGCGGAAGAGCGCGGGCAGGTCCGGCTGGGAGATGTCTGAGACGACGAGGCTGAGCAGCGCAAGACCGTCGATGCGCCGGAGACCGCCCGCGGCGACGATCGTCGCCGGCTCCGCGTCGAGCGTCGCGACCGCCGCCACGAGGTCGCCGCGCACATCGGGGTGCGCTACCGCGCACGCCGCATCCGCGCCGCAGACGGCCGGGATGATGTCGAGCAGCCAGTGGAGGCCGGGCGCATCATCGCTCAGACCGTTCACCTCGGGCGGATAGGGGCCGTCGAGCACACTGGAGCGCACCGACCGCGGGTGGGCCCTCATCATCTCCAGCGCGACGCTGGACCCGTAGGAGGTCCCGTAGAGGTTGACCGCGGGCGCACCAAGCGCCGCGCGCAGCAACTCGAGGTCCTGCGCGGCGGCGGCGGTCGTGTAGGCGCCGAGATCGATGCCGCTCGCGCGCAGTCGCGCATTGCACGCGCGCCAGGCCGTTGCGGCTGACGCATCGGCGCGGACGACCGCGGGCCCCCGAGCGGCAGCGATCTCCGGACATGTGAGGGCGGGCTCGCTGAACCCCGTGCCCCGCTGGTCCACCACCACGATGTCGCGGTCCCGTCGGAGTGCGCTGAGCCGGGCGACGGTCGGGACGGCTCCGATGCCCGAGCCACCCGGGCCCCCGCGCAGATAGAAGATCGGGTCCGGTGCGGGCGCCGGGCCCGTGGCGGGCAGCACGTAGGCGGCGATCGCGATCTCACGCGACGCGGCGTCGCCGTGACGCTCGGGAACGGCGAGCCTCAGGCAGCGGGTTCGCGCGGGCACGAGCCCGGCATCGCAGGGGACCTCCCGAACGCCCGACGTCCCCGCTGGTTGTTGCGGGGGCAGGCCGACCTGGAGTACCGGCAGCTCGATGACAGGCGCGATCTCGAGACACACGGGCCGCACGCTGTTCGGGCCGATTCCCGGACCCGCGTGGATGAGGATCACGGCCCTGGCCGTGCCGCGGAGAGCGACCGGGGGCAGACGGAAGTCAGAGCGGACGACGTCTGCCGGCAGGTCGGGCGTGGGGGCGCTCAGGCCGACCGGGGCGCCATCCGCGTCGACGAACAGCAGGGCGAAACGTTCACCGAGCTCGTCGGGGCTCGACGGGTCGGCGTGATCCGCGTCCTCGTACACGCCCGCGATGCCGACCAGGCCCGGGCCGAGCGGTTGGGGCAGAAGCACCGGCTCGGTCCGGTCCGCGACGACCCTCGCTCCCGCCGCTACAGGTCCGCGGACGAGCTTGGGCCCGTCAAGCTCGATCGTGCACGAGACCGAGCTCGGCGGCGGGGGCAGTGGATCTTCACTGGGCACGGCCGCGGCGGGCGGGGCGACGATGGCGGCGAACACACCGATGCAGGCGAGCACGAGAAGGCGCAGGGACGACGGCATCGGGGATCTCCGGGGTGGGGAGCGGGTCCACGGGGATCGTAGGCCCGAACTGCGCTTTCGCCGGAGCCCGGCCGACTCTTTCTCCCGCTGGAGGGCCCGCAACGGGCGTTTCTGGTGAATATCCGTCACCGCGGCGGGGGCGCGTCGCAGTCTCTCTCAGGCTCGGGAGCGTCTAGGCCCAGAGCTGGAACAGCAGCAACGCGATCCCGGCGCCCACCACGGCTCCGGCGAAGACCTCCGTGAGCGAATGGACTCCCGCTTCCATCCGCGACTGCGCGACGAGCAGGGCCATCAGCAGGGCAAGCCCCGAGATGATCGTCGCTCCGTCGACGTCATCGGCGAGGATGCTGATCGACGCCCAGGCCGCGAAGGCCGCCGCGGTGTGCCCCGATGGCAGACCGCCCCGCAGCGGAGTGCCCGATCCCTTGTGGGCCTTGATCGCGACCGTGACGAGTACGGTCGCGATCAGGATGACGACGACGAGCAGGCTCGGGGACTCGCGGGCCGCGTCGAGGGAGGCACCGCGCAGCTCGGCGAGGTGGCTCTCGAACAGAAGGAAGCCCACGATCAGGGCGTTGCCCGCTGCCACCAGGACGGCGCCGGCGGCGACATCCTTGGCGATCTTGATCAGCGGGCGGAAATCCTCGACCACCGCGTCGATCGCAGCCTCGAGGGCGGTGTTGATCATCTCGGCGATCAGCACGAGGGAGACCACCAGCAGGAGCAGCACCAGCTCGATCCGCGTCAGCCCGACCAGCAGCCCCCCCAGCAGGGCCACGAGACCGGCGGACACGTGAATCCACATGTTGCGCTGGGTGCGGAGGGCGAACACGATCCCCTCGAATGCCCAGGTGAAGGACCAGAGCAGGCTCCCCTGCGGCGGGAGCTGGCGGGTATCGATCGGCGGCGGCCGCCGGAACGGCCGAAAGCGCGGGCGCTTGCTCACGTCGCGGCGGCCACGAGCTCGTCCTGGAGACGGAGCATCTCACCGTCGTCGGACTCATGGTCATAGCCGAGCAGGTGGAGCGCACCGTGGATCACCAGGACCTCGAGGGGGTCGGAGGCGGCCTCCGGGCAGATCACGATGTCACCGAGCTCCGGAGGCGGCCCATCGGCGGGCCAGTCGCGCGCGTCGCTCCCGTCGATGGGAAACGACAGCACGTCGGTCGCCTTCTCCACGCCGCGGTGACGGGTGTTGAGATCGCTCATCTCGCGGGCGCCGACCAGCATCAGGCCAACCTCGGCCCGGGCGACGCCGAGCCGCCCGAGCGTCCAGCGCAGTCTTTCGGCCAGCGGGTCGGTGTCGGTCGCGGTGCGACTGTCCACGGTCACCTCAATCACCCGGGGGGACCGTCCGCGGTCTCGTCGCGCTCGTAGGCGGCGACGATGCCCTGGACGAGGCGATGTCGCACGACGTCGCGCTTGCCGAGGTTGATGAACGCGATGCCAGGAACGTCGGCGAGAACGCGCGGCGCCTCGTGCAGGCCGGAGCGACTGCCGGCGGGAAGATCGACCTGGGTGGCGTCGCCGGTGATCACCATCTTCGACCCGTAGCCGAGACGCGTCAGGAACATCTTCATCTGCTCCGCCGACGTGTTCTGGGCCTCGTCAAGAATGACGAAGGCATCATTGAGGGTCCGTCCGCGCATGAAAGCCAGCGGGGCGATCTCGATCTGCCCGCGGGCGAGCATCGCCTCGACCTGCTCGGCGTCGATCATGTCGTAGAGCGCGTCGAACAGCGGGCGGATGTAGGGATCGACTTTTTCGCTGAGATCGCCCGGCAGGAATCCGAGGCGCTCCCCGGCCTCGACGGCGGGGCGGCTGAGGATGACCCGGGACACCTCGCCCGCCCTGAGCGCGGCGGCGGCGAGTGCGACCGCCAGGTAGGTCTTGCCGGTGCCCGCCGGACCGATGCCGAATGTGATCGTGTGCCCGCGGATCGCATCGGTGTAGCGCTTCTGCCCCGCCGTGCGCGGCGATACCTGCCGACGCCGATGGGTCAGCAGGACATCGTCACGCATCTCCGCGAGGGGTTCGGAGTCCTCGACGCCGATCGCGACGGCCTCGATCGCCGCTTCGCCCAGAGCCTCGCCCCGACCCACGAGCTGGCTGAGCTCGCCGATGACGACCTTGGCCGCGCGAACCCGCTCGGGGTCGCCGGAGAGGGTCAGACGGTTGCCCCGGAGGTGGACATCGATCTCGAGGCGTTCCTCGAGGGCCCGCAGGATCCGGTCGTGGGCCCCGGCGAGCTCAACCGCGACGAGGTCGGGAAGATCGATGACGCGTTGGGTTCCGGTACCCACGGCTACATGCTCGCCGACAGCTCGGCGCCTCCCATGACGTGCCAGTGCAGGTGGAGCACGCTCTGGCGGGCGTCGGCCCCATGGTTGGTGGTCACGCGGTACCCACCGTCCTGCAGACCGAGGCTGCGGGCGACCTCGGAGATGAACAGCGGCATCTCGGCGCGTTCGGCGGCGCTGAGTCCATCCGTCCCGGCGATCGACGGGACGTGGGTCTCAGGGATCACCAGAACGTGCTGGGGTGCCTTCGGGTCGATGTCACGGAACGCCACGAAGCCGTCGCGGCGAGCCACGATCTCCGCCGGGATCTCACCCGCGACAATGCGGCAGAACAGGCAGTCCTCAGACATGCGCCATCACCTCGCCCGCGAGGTGGACGCCGGCAACGCCGGCGATCCGCACGGCGACGAGCTCTCCCGCCCGTTCAGGCCCCGGAGGCAGCACGACACGGGTGTAGTCGGCGGCAAGGCCACTGCGCGAGCCATCCTCGTGGATCGCCTCGATGAGCACCCGGTCCTCGCTTCCGCGGCGAGACGTCCTGTGGGCCATGCCGAGCCGGTCCGAGAGGTCCCGCAGTCGCGCCGCCCGCTCCTTCTTGAGCTCTGCCGGAACCATGTCCGGCAGGCCCGCGGCCGGGGTTCCCGGGCGGGGCGAATAGGGAAAGACATGGATCTTGCTCATCCCCAACTCCTCGACGAGACCACAGGTGCGCTCAAAGGCGGGCCCGTCCTCGCCCGGAAAACCGATGATCGCATCGGTCGTGAGATTGAGCGCGGGCAGTGCGGCGCGGGCGCGTTCTGCCGCCCGTCGGAACTCGCCCACGGTGTAGGTGCGACCCATCGCCTGGAGGATCTGCGGATCGGCGGACTGCAGCGGCACGTGAAGATGTGGGGCCGCGACGGTGGTGTCGGCGAGCGCTGCGAGCAGATCATCGTCAACATCGCCGGGCTCGATGGACGAGACTCTCAGCCGGCCGAGCCCCTCGAGCGCGCCCACCCGTCGGATCAGATGGGCCAGCCCCCGGCCGGCGGGGTCGCGCCAGGTACCGATGTTGATCCCCGTCAGGACGAGCTCCGGATGCCCCTCGGCGATGCGGCGCCGGGCATCGTCAAGCACTCTCTCGATCGGTCGGCTCTCCGCCGGGCCCCGGGTCGTGGGAATGATGCAGAACGCGCACCGGTAGTCGCAGCCGTTCTGGACCTTGAGAAACGCCCGCGTGCGGCCACGCGAGCGTACCCGATCGTCCGTGCAGGCGCCGGCGACGGGCACCCGGGCGAGCCGGGCGACGATCTCGTCGGCTGCCCGCTCCGCCGATGCCGGTACCGGCGTGATGCCCGGACCCGCGAACTGATCCCGGTTGAGATTCACCGCACATCCGGTGACGAACGTCGCGCCGTCGCGGGCCGCGCGCCGGGATTCCTTGCGGCTCTTCTTCTCCGCGCCGACCGTCAGGGCGCAGGTGTTGACCACGTGAACCTCGGCCTGCTCGCGCTCGGCCTCCTCGTGGCCCGCGTCCAGCAGAGCGTCACGGATGAGCGTGGCGTCCGCCTGGCTCACCTTGCAGCCGAGAAACCTGACCGAGAAACGGGCCATCAGTGCCGTGCCCCGATGGCGAGCGCAACCGCGAGCGCGCCGATAGCGGCGGTCTCGGTGCGGAGTACGCCGTCGCCGAGACGCACGACGCTCAGACCGGCCTCGGCGGCCGCGGCCACTTCGCCGCGACTGAAGCCCGCGGGCGGACCGATCACGAGGCAGACCTCCGCATCGCCGGCGGGCGAGCGGTCGAGGGCGGCATCAAGAGCGGTCGTGGCCTCCGGGTCAAGCAGGTACCCGTGGCCGGGCGCCGGCGTGGAAAGTACGTCGTCGAACGCTAGCACCCCCGAGACGGTCGGCGGCACGCCCCACCCCGCCTGCAGAGCGGCGGCGGCGGCCACGCGCTCCAGTCGATCACGACGCTTCTCCCATGCTCGGTCCCGCGGCACACGATCCGCTCTCTCGGAGCTGAAGACGGCGATCTCCCGCGCGCCCAACTCGGTTGCTTTCTCCACCACCAGGTCGAGGCGCGGCGCCTCGGCGGCGCCGACGAAGAGTCGGGCGCGCGGACGGTCCGGAAGGTTCCGGGGCAGATCGCCGACCCGCGCGCGGGTCGGCGGGCCCGGCGCGAGAACCTCGGCCGGCCAGATCCGGCCCTCGCGGTCGACGAGCTCGATCGCCGCTCCGGGACGGCGACGCACGACCCGTGCGAGGTGATGCGAGGCGTCCTCGTCGAGGACCACCTCCTCGCCGCCCGTGACCTCGGCCTCCAGGCGGTAGCGGAAGACATGTCTCACCGGCCGATCTTCCCAGACTCAGGAGGCCCGGCCCGTCAGCAGGAGAGCACACCACCCGTCCTCCGACCGGCGCTGCTCCACCGCCAGGCGGGGCGCGAACAGCTCCGCGGCGTCCCCCGCCTCAAAGGAGCGGAGCCCGCTGAGGATCATCCACCGCGGAGGACTCGACAGGGCAGATGCGAGCGCAGGCATCAGGGTGAGCGTGAGGTTCGCCATCACGCCCTCGGAGGCCGGCAGACGTGCATCGTGGAGCGACGCCTCGGCCACGCTGAGCGAGAGCCCGTTGGCTGTGGCGTTCGCTCGTGCCGCGGAGACCGAATGGGGATCATGGTCCACCGCCCGCACCGGCCCATGACCGAGGCGGAGGGCAGCCAGGGCGAGGACGCCGGAGCCGCAGCCGGCATCGACCAGACTTCCCCGTGGGCGATCGAGCAGCAAGGCCAGACACATTCGCGTGGTCGCATGCTGGCCGGTGCCGAAGGCGAGGCCCGGATCGACGATGACATCGATCAGATCGCGCTCGGCTACGTGCCATGGCGGACGGAGCCGGAGGCGACCCGAGATCACGACGGGGCGATGAAACTTCCGCAGAGCGCCTTCCCAGTCCGAGGGCTCGGGGCTCGAGCTGAGCGTGAGGTCCAGCCCCGCGGCTCGGACGC
>JAHEIS010000113.1 GCA_024639225.1 Actinomycetes bacterium
CGGCCGCGGACGATGTGAGGTCCACGGCCTCGTCGGTGCCATGTGAGGCGTCCCCGAGCGCTACGCCGACCGACGCCCGGCGGCGAATCCTTCGGATGAACTCATCACGCTGGCGGCGACTGTTGTCGGTGTCGAGCGCTTTGCTGAACAGCCCGTCGGCAGCGGGAGATGGAGCATAGCGGACTCGAACCGCTGACCTCCTGGGTGCGATCCAGGCGCTCTTCCAGCTGAGCTAATGCCCCACGGGCCGAGGATCCTAGCAATGCCGACTCGAACGGTGGCACCCACGACGTCGCTACCCTCCCGACGCAGTGATTGATCTCCACTCCCACCTGCTTCCGGGAATCGACGATGGCCCGCGGACGACGGACGACTCGCTGGAGATGGCCCGCGTCGCCCTCGCCGCGGGCATCACCGACGTGGTCTGCACCCCGCATATGTCGCAGCGCTATCCGACGCCCGTCGAGTGGATGGCCGAGTCCGTGGTCGAGCTGCGCGCGGCTCTGAACGCGGCGGAGATACCGCTCAACATCCACTCCGGGGGGGAGATCCGGCTCGACTGGTTCGGAGAGCTGGGCGACGAGGAGCTGCTGGCGGCGAGCATCGCGGGCACCGGCCGCTGGCTGTTGCTCGAGATGCCCGCCGAAGGCTGGCCGCTCGAGCTCGGATCGATCCTCGACGGCCTGGCGGTCCGGGGCATCGGCGCGGTCCTTGCCCATCCCGAGCGCTGCGCCGCCGTGCAGCGCGCACCGGACCGGCTCTGGGATCCGGTGGGTCGCGGTGCCCTGGTGCAGATCAACGCCGGCAGCCTGACCGGCGAGCACGGCTCAGCGCCTCAGCGCACCGCCAAGAAACTCATCGCCACGGGCCTGTGCCACCTGTTGGCCTCCGACAGCCACTCCGCGACATGGCGGCCGCCCGAGATGGAGCCTGGCCTCGCCGAGGCCGCGATGGTGCTCCGGTGCGAACCCGACGATCTGGTTGACCTGGTCCAGGACACCCCGGCGAAGATCCTCGCCGGGGAGAGGGTCAGCCCGTCTCCGCGGACGCCACCTCAAGGGCTCCTGGAGCGCGCGAGTTCGGATCGGACCGATGGGCCCTGACCGACTCCAGCGTGGCCTGAAGACCGTCGCCGATCGCCATCGCCGGCTCCCAGCCCAGTAGATCGGAAGCCTTGTCGTTCGCCAAGGCGGAGCGCTGGAGCTCACCGTGGCGAGCGTCCTCGAGCACCGGCTCGCCGGCGCCCAGACCCTCGACCAGATCGAGGACCGTGACCTCGTCGGCGCAGCCGATGTTGATCGTCTCTCCCGCGGGCATCCGGGCCTCCGCGGCGAGGAACGCCTCGACGACGTCGCCGACGTAGACATAGTCGCGAGTCTGGAGGCCGTCGCCGAACACGCGGGGCGGCTCACCGTCGAGCAACTTGCCGCAGAAGATCGCGACGACGCCGGCCTCGCCATGGGGATCCTGGCGCGGTCCGTAGACGTTTCCGAGGCGCAGGGAGACCGTCGGCGTCTCATGTAGGCGGCCGTACATGGAGAGGTAGCCCTCGGCGGCCATCTTGCTGGCACCGTACGGCGACAGAGGGCGGGTCTCGGCCGTCTCCGGCGAGGGCACCGGCAGGCCGGGGTACTCGCCGTATCCGGCTCCGCCGGTGGAGGCGAACAGAACCGCACAGCCGTGCTCGCGTGCGGCCTCGAGGACCGCCACGGTGCCGAGCACGTTCACGTCGGCGTCGAACGTGGGCCGGTCGACGGCCACCCGGACGTCCGCCTGCGCGGCGAGGTGGAAGATCGTCTCAGCGCCCGATTCGCCGACCACCGCGGCGAGGTCCTCGGCGTCACGGATATCGATCTGGTGGAAGTGGGCCTCCGAGGGGACGTTCTCGCGGCGTCCGTTGTGCAGGTTGTCGACGACATGGCACTCGCGGCCACGCGCGATCGCCGCGTCGGCGAGATTGCTGCCGATGAACCCGGCGCCGCCGGTGATGAGGACTGGTCCGTTGGACACGGGGCTCCCTGTGATCGTCGTGCGAAGATGGTCCGGTGGCGTCGGTGCGACACCCTCACTGGACGATTGCGCGTTTCGCGGTTCGGCTCAACCCGACCGGCGTCCAGTGACTGGCGCCCCGGAGGACGGCCCGGGCGAGCGCCTGAGGGAATTGGAGAATGCGGGACCGCCGCGTCTCGTCGACACGCCGGCCTGGGTGCGCCCCGTGGGCACCCTGCTCGTGGTCGCACTGATCGTCGTCTCAGTCCTGGCAGCAGCGTGGGCGAACCCCTGGTGAGCCGCGGCCGGTTCGTGACGCTGGAGGGGATCGACGGGTCCGGCAAGAGCACCCAGGCCGATCTCCTGGCCGCAGCGCTGAACGACGCCGGCACGCCGGTCGTGCGGGCACGTGAGCCCGGGGGGACACCCCTCGGAGAGGCGGTGCGCGGAATCCTGCTCGGGGATCAGGCGCCGGTCTCAGACGCGAGCGAGGTGCTGCTGTTCGCGGCGGCGCGCGCCCAGCTGGTCGGCGACGTCATCGCCCCTGCCCTCGCATCGGGGAGCTGGGTCGTGTGTGATCGCTTCCTCGATTCCTCGCTCGCCTACCAGGGCGGCGGACGCGGGATCGGGATCGACGTCGTCGCGCAGGTGAACACGTTGGCTGTCGGTGAGAACATGCCCGACGTGACCGTGCTGCTCAGGATCGACCCCGAGAGTGCAGCAGTCCGGCGCGCCGGCGCCGATGACCGCATCGAGGCGGAAGGGATCGCGCTCCAGCGGCGCGTGGCCGCGGCCTACGATCAGATCGCCGCAGCGGAACCCAACCGGGTCCGCGGAGTCGATGCGGATCGGCCCGAGGCGGAGGTCCACGCCGAGATCCTGGGCATCGTCGGGGGGTTGACGTAGTGGAGATCGCCGGACAGCCACTGGCCTCGCGCGTCCTCGGGGCGGTTCTGCGGCGGGAGGGCTCAGCGCGCCAGCTCCTGTTCTGGGGACCCCCCGGTGTCGGCAAGCGCGAAGCGGCCCGGACGCTGGCGTGGAGCCTCATCGATCCGGGCGCCGAACACGGCCCTGAGAGCCAGTCGCTGGACTTCCGCTGGGTCACCGCGAGCGGTGAGGACCTCCGGCTCGAGGAGATCGATCCTGCCCTCGCCGACCTGGCGACGCTTCCGCACGGGGACGGCCGGCGCGTCGTGGTCATCGACGAGCCCGAGCGCCTGCGCCCCCAGGACGGTCGCGACCGACTGCTCAAGGCGCTCGAGGAACCCGGCCCGCGCTCCACGATCATCCTCGTGACCGACCACCTCGAGCGGGTCGCCGGCACCATCCGCTCCCGCTGCCTGCCGGTCCCCTTCCGCACGCCGGGACGCGAGCAGCTGATCGCGATGCTGCGCGAGAAGGGATGCGATCCCGAGCGGGCGACGATCGTCGCCCAGGCCGCCGGCCCGGCCGCCCTCGCCGGCGGGCCCGCCGACTGGGATCTCACCGTCACGGGGCACGAGCTGGGGCTGGCCCTCGCCGGGGATTCCGATCCGTGGGCAATCGTCGCGCCGATCGACGCCCAGTTCGAGCGCATCGTCACGGCCGATGAATCGGCGGAGCGACGCCGGCTGCGCCAGGAGCTCGAGGACAAGCAGGCCCAGGGGGCCCGCGGGGTCAAGACGGCGACCAAGCGCCTCGACGACCAGTTCAAGCGCGAACTGCGTCGCTTCAGCGGTACGGGCTGGCGCCGGGTGGTCGATGCGGCCGCCGGGAGCATCGCCCGCCATCCCGATCTGGACCCCGCGCGCCGGGCCGCGCTGCTCAGCCTGATCGATCAGGCCCGGGCTGACCTGGTCCTCAACCCGGACTTCTCCCTGTGGGTCTCGGGCCTTCTGAGCCGGGCGGCACAGATCCGCGCCGGCGGGGAGCCCGGGCTGGTCGCGCCGGGCCGCCTACCCTGACGGACCAGGGCGTTCGCGACAACCGTCCCTTGCGCGTCGGTCGGGGAGCAGACTAGGCTTCCGCCGCTCCGCATGGGGGGCTCCGCGAGTGATGGTGCAGCCACGGGCTGACCCCACCACCCAGTCACGCGCTACTGGTGCCCGACGGCCCCAGAGGAGTTATTCAGATGGGCTCGAAGAGAGCCGACCAGGAGAAGGAATGCGCGAACAACTCACAACAGCCCGTCGCCTCTGGCCCCTCACGGCCATGGGACTTCTGACCATCGCCGTCTTCCTGGTCGGCGTGGCTATCGGCCCCGCCTAGGGCGTCGAGCCGATCTGCAGGACCTCGCCGGAGGCGGTGGCCCTGATGTGATGTGTCGTCCCCCCTTCGGTGGACGTCACGTAGATCCGCAGACCGTCGGCCCCCGTGGCCGATCGGCCAATGATCGCCCTTTGGATCTCGGCGTCAGGGCGTAGGTCCTGCAACCGGGCCACGAGCGGCGACACCTCGTTCAGGCGCACCTGGTTCTCGAGAAAGAGCCGTTGGCGCAGCTTGGCCGGTGCCCGCACGGACACCACGCGGGGCTCCTCGAAGGAACCGGCGCGCCACACACGCCGTTCCAGGGTGTCGAATGTCCCGGGTGTCTGGAGGTCGTAGACGACCGTGTCGCGGGTGGCCTCGATGCGGCTGAACGTGGGCTTGTACCCCAGCTCCCGGGTGAGGCTGACGGTGATGCTCGCGAGCTGACCGTCGGACAGCGGCGAGGCGACCTCCTCCGAGGCAATGGCGGCGCCGGGTGGCGCGTCGTCGCCCCGGGACGCGAGCAGCGACAGGATCCCCAGGACGGCAAGGATGCCGGCGAGCACGAGCAGTGGTGCCGGGCGCAGGTCGCGCGTGTGCCCCTCGGCACTGTCGGGCAGTACGACGGGCAGGACCTTGCCCTGCAACGCGGCGTCGGCGGCCGCGATGCCGGCGCTATCGCCGCGGAAGAGCCAGGTCTCGCTGCCCGCGTGGTCGCCGAAGCGCATCGCCAGGTAGTGGTCGTCCGGCTTGGCCTCCCGGCGGAGGGCAGCCTGGGCCGGAGCGGGAAGCCATTCGAGGGCGAGCATCTCCATCGCGTCGCCGGGCTCCCACTGACGGAGCATGGGGCGCGGTCGCGACTCCGTGCGCAGCGTCCCCATCATCCCCTGCCGCAGGAGGGTGATCTCGTTCATCGTGATCTCGACCTGGTCGGCCGATGCGCCCCGGCCGCCGGCGCTGATCAACTCGATGGGGACGATCGTGCTCACGACGTTTTCCTCTGGCGGGGCAGGTCAGGGCGCGGGCGCAGACCCGCCGAACTTCTGCACATTCTCCATGTCGTCGACCGGTACCTGCCAGGATCCGTGGTGCGGGCACTAGAGTCCCGCCGGGGCGCCGCCGATCCGGATGGCCGACCCGTCGGAGGATCCCCGTTGAACGCTCCGCTCTGGATATGGCTGCTGCTGTGCGCCGTGCTCGTCGTGGCGATCGTCGTCGACCTGGTCACGCTGCGCGGCGAGGTGCGCCTGCGCGCCGCGGTCTTCTGGAATGTCGTCTGGCTCACGCTGGGACTGGCTTTCACGATCCCGGTCTGGACGGCGCAGGGCGGGACGACCGGCCAGGAGTACCTGACCGGCTATCTCCTCGAACGGAGCCTCTCGCTCGACAACGTGTTCGTGTTCGCGGTGATCTTCGGGTACTTCGTGGTGCCCCCCGAGCTGCAGCCGCGGGCACTGCTGTGGGGCGTCCTCGGCGCGCTCGTCTTCCGGGCGATCTTCATCTTCGCCGGGGCCGGCCTTCTCGCCACCCTCCACTGGATGATCTATGTCTTCGGAGCGTTCCTGATCGCGACCGGGATCCGACTCGCGCTCGTCGACGAGAGCGACGTCGATCCCGGCAGGAACATCTTCCTCCGCGGCCTGAAGCGTTTCTTCACGATCAGCGACGACTACCGGGGCCACGCGCTGACCACCCGGATCAACGGCAGGTTCGCGGTGACACCGATGGTCGCGGTGCTCCTGGTGATCGCCTCGACCGACGTCGTGTTCGCGATCGACTCGATTCCGGCGGTATTCGGTGTGACCGATGACCTGTTCGTCGTGCTTGCCGCCAATGCGTTCTCGGTCATGGGCCTGCGCGCGCTCTACTTCCTGCTGGCCGACCTGCTCGGCCGCTTCGAGTACCTCAAGTGGGGTCTCGCTCTGGTGCTCGTACTCGTCGGAGTGAAGATGGTGCTCAGCGATGTCTGGCACGTTCCCGCCTGGCTCACCCTGGTCACCGTCGCCGTCGTGATCACGGCGTCGGCGCTGGTTTCTCTGCTGCGGCCGACCGACCCGCCAGGGGGCGCGGGGGCTCAGGCCAGGGTCTGAACGGGCATCGCGCGGTGCAAGTCCGGGCTCAGCTGCGGAAGCACCCGGAAGAACAGGTTCACCAGACCGGGTGCGAACTCGGCTCCGCGCGCCCGGCCGATGACCGCCAGGGCGTCTTCGGGGCTGCGTGCGCCGCGGAACGGGCGGGGGTTGGTGAGCGCGTCCCATGTGTCGGCGATCCCGATGACCTGAGCGCCAGAGGGGATCTCGCGGCCGGCGAGCCCGGTCGGGCTGCCGCTGCCGTCCCACCGTTCGAGATGGGCGGCGACCCAGCTGAGCTGCTGCTCATCGAGTGACTGGGCGAGCAGCTCCGCACCGATCTCCGGGTACTCCCGGATGCTCGAGAGCTCCTCGGGGCTCAGCGCGCTGTCCCGGGCGAGGAGCACCCAGGGGACGGCGATGCGGCCGACATCGTGCAGAAGGGCGGCCTCGCGAAGGCGGTCGGCGTCCTCGTCGGACCAACCGCTCTCGACGGCCATCAGGTCGGCGATGCGCGCGACGCGCCAGCGATGACCGCGGGCGCCCGGCAGAACGCGATCGACGGTCTCGGCCAGTTCGTGGACATCTCCCGGGGCGAACGGACCGGTGGACGCGACGGTGGTGTCGATCTCCTGGGACACGGAGGGGAGCATTGCGACGATCCCCGGCTCGGTCTCCCCCCGACGGTCGAGACTCGTGACCGGCGTTTCTGGCGGCCGTTAGCCTTCCGGGGGTGATCGCCGAGTACCGCAGAGCCGTGACAGACGGGGTGTGCGTGCGGCGCTGTGTGAGGGTCGCGGCCGTGGTCGGGACGATCCTCGCCCTCATCAACCACGGCGACACCATCCTCGCCGGCGACGTCACCGCGCTGGTGGTCGCAAAGATCATGCTCACCTACGTGGTTCCGTTCGTGGTCTGCGCGGCCGGATTCGCCTCCGCGATCTACGTCAGCGAGAAACCGGAACGCCTGACCTGAGCCCGGGTGCCGGGGGCGCTATTCTGCAGAGCGCGCCACGGCGCCGGTGCCGACGTAGCTCAGTTGGTAGAGCACTTCACTCGTAATGAAGGGGTCAGCGGTTCGAATCCGCTCGTCGGCTCTGAGTTCCCCCGGAAAGGCCCGGCGCTCGATGGTGCGTTCGTGTCGAGCGCTGCGACCGGGGGTACTCGGGATTAAGGGGACGAAGGCCCCCGCCCATAGGGCGAAGGCCTTCTGTTCGGGTGACGGTCTACT
>JAHEIS010000114.1 GCA_024639225.1 Actinomycetes bacterium
CAACCGTCAGCTCCGGACACTGCTGGACGAGGGCGCGACGATCTACGCGTGCCGCTTCGCCATGGGCGCGCTCTACGGGATGCGTGAGGACGACCTGCTGCCCGGCGTGACGGCGTTCAATCCGCTCGACGTGCTGGACGCCGCGCTCACCGCTTGGCAGAACAAGGCCTTCCAGCTCAACACCTGGACGGTCTGAGGCGACACCGATGACGAGAACATCAGTGAGCGAGCGCGACGCGGTCGTACGCGAGTGGATGCAGGGCGAGGAGCGCCTGTATCCGGTCGTGACCACCCGACCCGATCTCTATGAGGCCTGTACCGGCCTCGTGCGCTCGCTCGCCGACCATCTGGGCAACGTTCCCGACCTCGACGCGCTCGTCGCCACCTACCGCTCGACCGACTTCGATCTCGATATCGTCGCGGCCGGCCTCGATCCGTCGAGCCTCTCGCCGGAGATCGAACAGAGCCTCGTGCGCCAGTCGGCCTATGCGGTGCGTTCCCGCGAGATCACCCAGGAGGAAGGCGCCGCCCTCACGGCCCACCGACTCCAACGGGCAGAGCGTGCGGGAGACCCGATCGCGCTCCTCTGGAGCGAGGGCGAGAATCCGCTCTGGCCGCCCTTCCGGCGGGTGGAGATGGAGCTGGCCAGTGGCCGCGCCGTCATCACGACGACCGAGCTGAGCCCCGAGACGATGATGCCGATGTTCACGCTCAGCGCCGTACAACTCGACCCCGCAACCGGGGACCCGACCGATGAGGACCCACTCGCTCCCGAGCGCGTCTTCGACGACCCCGAGACCTGGCACGCCGCAGCCGACCAGCTGCGCGGCGCCCTCTTCACCGACTAAGGAGCACCGACGTGGGACTGCCCGAAGGAATGAAGCGCGAAGTCATCGACGGTCACAGCCACATCGGCGAGATCGGCTCGTACCCGTTCTACGGGCTGGAAGAGCCGGTCAAGCCGATCGTCTACGACTTCCCTCGCACCAAGGACTTCCTGAAGTACATGGACAAGTACGCCATCGAGCGAAGCCTGGTCATGTCCAACTACGGGATACCGGATCCCGAGCAGCCATTCGGGCTGAACCCGGTCGTCATGGAGGCCGCGACCTCCTCCGACCGCATCCGCGGCCTGCTCTGGGTTTCCTTCCTGCCGCGCGACGAGGAGCAGACCATGGAGTCGCTCAAGCACGCGGGGGAGGACGGCATCCTCGGTCTCAAGACGACCTTCCTCCTGGGCGGCAGCCCGAACCCGGATGAGTGGGACGAGGACACCCAGCGCATCGTCGACCAGCTCATGGACGTCGCCGAGAAGCATGACTACGTCTTCCACTTCCACACCTCGCCCGGTGGCGCGAGCGACATCAACAACTTCATCCCGCTCGTCGAGAAGTACGGCAAGCGCGTGAAGATCCATCTCGTCCACTTCGGCGGAGGGGTCAGCGGGCACATCAAGCTCGTCCCAGTGTTCCTCGACTGGATCCGCGACGGCTACAAGGTCTACACCGACACGTCCTGGGCGATCGGCTTCGGCGCCCGCTGGCTGCTGGTGGAGATCGAAAAGCAGGGTGTCGGGGCGGAGAACGTCCTTTTCGGCTCGGATGAGCCATGGTCGGACTTCATGAGCGAGTACTGGAAGATCGAAGGCGCCCCCGTCTCCGAGGACCTGAAGAGGAAGGTCCTGTACGAGAACTTCGAGACGCTTCACGGCGATCGCTGGTGAGCGAGACGCTCGACATCCGCGTGCTCGCTGTCGAGCTCCAGTCGCTGGGGGTTCGTACCGTCGGCGGCGCTCCCCGCGAGGAGACGCGCGCCGGCGGAGCGGGACCCTCCGATGCCGGCTTCGTCTGGTTCGACGGGGCGCCCCTGACGGTGCCGGTCCACGGTGACTACGTGGAGGCGAGTCCGTTCGAGGTCCGCATGAAGGACTCGGGCGAGAGCGGCACGCTCTATCGGGAGGACGTCGAGGTCGGGCCGATCCGGCTCCATCCGCGGCCCAGGATCTACGACCTCGAGACCGCCGACGGCGTCCCGTACTGGAAGATCGGGCTCATGCACCTGGACAGCTTCGCGTCCACGGTGATGCAGCACTGCGTGTACTGGGGCACCGACCAGCAGTGCCACTTCTGCGCCATCGGAACGAGCCTCGCCAACGGCCGCACCGTCCCGGTGAAGACCCCCGAGCTCCTGGCCGAGGTAGCCGCCGCCGCACAGCGCCTGGATGGGGCGAAGGACGTCACGCTCACGACGGGAAGCCCCAACCGCGGCGACCGGGGCGCGCCCTACATGGCGCGATGCGCCGAGGCGATCCGCGACGCGTCGGGGCTGCCTGTCCAGGTCCAGATCGAGCCGCCTGACGACTTCGGCTGGTTCCCCCATCTCAAGGACTCCGGGGTGGAGGCGCTCGGCCTGCACCTCGAGGTGTGGGATGAGGATGTGCTCGCGCGGGTCGCCCCGGGCAAGCATGCCCAAGGGCGCGACTACTACGTCAGGGCCTGGGACGCCGCCGTCGAGACGTTTGGCCACGGCCAGGTCTCGACCTATTTCATCCTCGGCCTCGGTGAGAGCGTTGCCTCGGCGGTCGAGGGAGCGAAAGTCGCCATCGATCACGGCGTCTACCCGTTCGTGGTCCCGCTCCGGCCGTCGCCCGGATCGATCCGCTTCGGAGACGTGCCGCCGTCGGTCGCTCACGTGACCGAGGTCTACGAGCAGATCGCGCCGCTGCTGGCCGACGCCGAGATGCTCAGCCAGAACGCCCGCGCCGGGTGTGTGCGCTGCCAGGCGTGCTCCGCGCTTTCGACGTTCGAGCGCACCTACGGCGGGGGCCGGAACGAAGCCGGTCCGATCGGACCGCTCACGACGGCCACGTCCGAACGCGCACCCGCCCCCGCCGTGGCCGAACGGCGCCCGCCGATCACGGTGCGCGAGGTCGCCGGTCCGGACGAGCTCACCGCCCATCACAGGATCCGCCACGCGGTGTTCGTCGATGAGCAGGGCATCTTCCCCGAGCACGATCTCGACGAATGGGACCACAGCGCGATCCACGTCATCGCTGAGCTCGACGGCGAGATCGTCGGCGCGGTGAGGCTGTACCCGCTGGACAACTTCGGTCTGTGGAAGGGCGATCGTCTCGCGGTTCTCCCCGAGGCCCGGGCTCGCGTGGGAGCCGCGCTCGTGCGCTTCGCCGTCGGGACGGCCGGCACCCGCGGCGGGCTGAAGATGCTCGCTCAGATCCAGGAAGACAACGTTGCCTTCTTCACGCGGCTGGGCTGGGAGCCCGCCGGGCCGCCGCGCGAGCACCACGGGATCTCCCACCAACAGATGTCGATCGCGCTCGCCGGGGCCCGGGCCGAGGTGCCGACGGACTCGATCCCCGCGCTCGTCGGTTAGCCGGCCGGGGCGAGGCCCGTGAGCGGGTCGGAGCCCAGGTCCCAGACGAGTTCCTCGGCCCGTCCGTCGGTGATGCGCAGAGTGCCGGTGTCGTCGATGACGGCCAGGTCCACGCAGGTCAGGCCGGCCGCCGCGAAGCGGCGGCGGAGAGCCTCCGCGTCGCCGACGAGCAGGAACCCGTACGAGGGGTAGCTGACCAGCCATCGCTCCAAGGTGATCCCGGCCGGCACCGGCACGGCCGCCAGATCAAGGATGCACCCCCGCCCTCCGGCGCTCTCGAGCAGCTGCAACAGCGAGCCGGGGATTCCGGGCATCGACACGTCCCGCGCCGCCCACACCTCACCGGCCTCCGCCGCGGCGAGCACCACACCCAGATCCTCACGGAGCCGTACGCGGCGGGGCCCGCGCAGGTGGCTGAAGAAGTGCTGCCCGTCGCTGTCGGAGAAGACCTCGCCGTCGATACACGTCGCCAGGCAGACGTGATCGCCCGGCCGGGCTGCCGCGGCAGGCAACGGCGCGACCACCCGGCCGACGCCGAACGTCGACAGGCCTGGCCCTCCCGCCTCCAGCGTCGTGTGCCCTCCCACGATCGGGACCGACACCATCGCCGCTCCCGCCCGCAGTCCGTCGAGCAGCGGGGCGAGGTGAGCGGAATCAGCCGCGACGACGGTGTCCAGCAGCGCGAGCGGCTCGGCGCCCGAGGCGACGAGATCGCTGACCACGGTCACGGCGCCTGCGATTCCTGCCGCACGGGGATCCCGCGCGATGAAGGCCGGGCTGATCGCCTCCGCTGCGAGTGCCAGCCGGCCGTCGCCGTCTGAGATGATGGCCCCGTCATCGCCATCGCCTCCGATGGCCTCGGCGATCGCCGACAGGACGGCTTTGCCGGTCAGCCCGGGGTGGGTACGGATGGCGTCCGCGATTCCGGGGAGATCCACATGAGCAGCCTACGCGTGGTCAGTGCCGGTCTCGATCTCATGGCGGAGTCCATCGAGGCTCAAGGTGTCACGACGACCCGCGTCGACTGGTCGCCGCCGGCCGGCGGCGATCCCGACGCGCTCGTGCCGCTGGCTGCGGCCTACGCCGATCCGGCGATCGATGCGGCGATCGCCGACGCGGTCGTGCGCCTCCAGGCGGCCCAACCCCACCTGATCAGTGCCGGGAGGGCCGGCGACCTCATCCCCGGGCTCGAGGGGAGGATGATCCTCCACGCCGGGCCACCGATCGAGTGGGAACGGCGCTGTGTTCCCCAGCGCCTGGCAGCCGCCGGCGCCTGCGTGCTCGAGGGCTGGGCGGAGGATCTGGACGCCGGCCTCGCCCTCCTCGAGAGCGGGGACGTCGAGATGGCCCCCGCCCACTCCCTCGGTTCGGCCGGAGCGATGGCGGGCATCATCTCGCCCTCGGCCGCTGCCTGGCACGTTCGTGACGAGGTGTCGGGCATCGATGCCTGGACGCCGTTCAACGACGGGCCGGGCGACGCCTTCTGGCTCGGTGTCGGCGGCCCCGAGGCGGTCGAACGGCAACGCCGGATGGCCGAGGTGGTCGCGCCGGCTTTCGCGGCCGCCCTCACGAGCCACGGTCCGCTCGACATCTTCGGCCTGCTCGCGCAGGGCCTCGCGATGGGTGACGACTGCCACATGCGCCACCAGGCGACGACCATGTTGCTGATGCGCGAGCTACTGCCCGCGATGGCGGAAGAGACCCCGGAGAAGGTGGCCGAGACTGCCAGGATGGTCGGCACCAACGGGCATTTCGCGCTGACGATCACCATCGCGGCCGCCCGCACCGCGCTGGAGTCCATCCGGGGTATCGGCCCCTCCAGCGTGGTGACGTTCATCAGCCGTAACGGCGTCGACGCCGCGGTCCAGATCGCGGGATTGCCCGATGAGTGGTTCCTTGCTCCCGCGCCCCTGGTCGGCGATCCGCTCTACCGGCCCGGCTACAGCGACGATGATGCGGCCGGCGACATCGGCGACTCGGCGCTCGTCGAATGCTGTGGTCTCGGCGCCGCGGCCAGCGCCGCGAGTCCGGCGGTCGCCGCGTTCCTCGGGGGCGGACTGGCCGACGCCGTCGCGGGCACGCACGAGATGGACGCGATCTGCATTGCTGAGAGCGAGCGCTTCGGGCTGCCGGTGCTCGACGGCCGCGGGACGCCCCTGGGCGTCGACGCCCGCGCGGTGGTCGATCTCGGTTACGGACCCACGGTGAACACCGGGATCCTCCATGCCCGCGACGGGGGCCAGATCGGGGCGGGCATCGCCCGCGTGCCGGTCGCTCCCTTCCAGCAGGCCCTGGTCCGTCTCCTCGAATCCCGCCCTGCCGCCTGACCGCTTCGCCGACCGGCTCCGGGGGAACGTCACACGCCGCCAACTCGAGGCCCGGTCTTGGTGGAGTTTGTCGGCACCTTGGGGTTGGTTGCCCGACGAACCTGCTGCGACTCGATGCCGGCTTGGATCTGCGATCGGGCGACAAGGTTGACCCAATCCGGGGCCTGGGCTCAGCCTGGCGGTCTACGCATGGACGTGGAAGAAGACCTGGTCGTTCGCGCCTGGTCACGATGATGCGGACGTAGCATGAGGAAGGTAGAGACACCCGACCTTCCGGGTGCTCACGAACTGAAAGCGGTGGTTCCGGTGACGCGTGTAAGCAAGGTGATCATCGGAGTCGGGCTGGTGTTGGCAGGGCTGGTCCTCACACTGAGCGGTGTCGGGGCGTTCTTCTCCTCTAGCCTCTTTGGCGAGTACAACTTGACCGATCCGTTGCCGATCGAGGTGTCGTCGCATGCAGTGGTCACAGACGACCTCGAGCTGCCCACATATCGGTTCGTGTCGTGGTTCTCGGGTTCTGGAGTGGGGAACTCGTACTCGTCCGATGATCTCCGGGTGGAGGGTGTTGCGACGGGGTCCGAGACACTCTTCATGGGTATCGCTCCCGCCGATGCGGTTGCCGGGTACCTCGACGGCGTCGCCCACGACCAGATCACCGACTGGGACTTCTTCAAGAACGACGCCGAGGATGTGGTGTACACCAGGAACGAGGGCACCACCGATCCTGCCGCTCCGGGGACCGAGGGTTTCTGGGTGGCTTCGGTGAGTGGCAGCGGTGAACAGACCCTCGACTGGACGATCCAGAGCGGTGAGTGGGCTTTGGTGATCATGAACGCCGACGGCTCGTCCGGGGTTTCGGCCGATGTCCAGCTTGGAGTTCCGGCGCCCTCCGCTCTTGTCCCGCTCGGCTTGGCCTTGTTGGTCGTTGGGCTCGTGGCGGCGATCGGTGGCGTCCGGCTGATCTCGTCCATGCCAGCTCGGCCCGATGAGACCCCCCGCTGGACGGTGCGGGGTCACTCGGTTCTGCCGACCACGCTTGAAGGACGCGTCGCAGTGTTTTTCGCAGTGTTGCTCCCGGTCCTTGGCGTGGCGATGTTCGGCGCCCTCATCTTCTTGGTCCTGGCCGTACGCAAGGGTGATCGGGGCCTCTTGTTGGTGCTGCCCTTGCTCGCGTCGATCATCGTTGCGATGTTCGCCGTCGTCGTGATCTTCCAGATTCCTGGTGCGTAGATGCCGACCGGTTGGCAGCGATCAGCAGGCTCAACTGGTGGGCACCGGCAGCGCCCATGCCGCGAGCAGGTACTGGTGGTGGCCATGCTGAACCCCGGGGTGAGCGTCGGGGCTTCGGCCGGGAACGACAACACCACCGCGACGCCGTGCAGGTCGCCTGAGACGGCCTCGAAAAGCTCACAGAAGACCCACGGACCAGCGGGAAACAGTGGGAGCAGCGGGGAACACCGGGCAGGCCCGCACTGCGCCGACCAGCGATCTCGCGGGTTTCCCCAGGTCGGCCGGCGAGCCCCAGTGTGCTCATGACCCGAAGGTCGTAGGGCCACGTCCTACCCCCGCCACCATTTACCTTGGTCAGAGGCTCGCACGTCGGTGTGAGCCTCCTTCTTGTCTTCTGGATCTCACAGAGATCTCGCACGCTGCCGACTCGAGGCCCGGTTCCGGTGGAGTTTGTCGGCGACCT
>JAHEIS010000022.1 GCA_024639225.1 Actinomycetes bacterium
GGGTATCGACTTCGATCCGGGCCGGGGCCGCGACTGGATGCGCTTCTCCTTCGCCGGGACGGGCGCCGACATGTCCGAGGCGATGACGCGGCTGGCCGCCTGGGCCGACCGCCATCACCCCACTCTGACGGCGTAGCCACCGGACCCTCGGCATGGCCCGATCGGGCCTCGCCGTCGCTTCGACGGGTGCCGCACGGGCTCAAGACGGCCTGCACAGCTGCCGAAACCAGTTGAGGCAGGGACTGTCGAAGTCGTTCGTCGCCCATGGGCGAGCAAGGAGTCTGCATAGATGTCCTACTTCCGCCGCCGCTTCGGGGGTGCCGGCCTCGCGCTTGCGGGGATCGTCGGCCTGGCCATGCTCCTGGTCGGCTGCGGTGATGGAGGTGGCGGGGACACGGTGTCGGCCGCCATCGATCGTGAGATCAGCGTCGCGGTCGTGAACAACCCGCAGATGAAGGACATCCAGAGCCTCACCGACGAGCTGTTCACGGCGACGTCGGGGATCAGGGTGAACTACACGGTCCTGGACGAGCAGACCCTGCGCGAGATCGTCACCCGCGACGTCGGCGCCGGCGGCGACCAGTTCGACGCCGTGATGATCGGACCGTACGAAGCGCCCCAGTTCGGGGCGAACGGCTGGATCCGGGGCCTGACGGGGTACGCGGAGGGCGACGCGTCCTACGACCTCGAGGACATCATTCCCAACGTCCGGACCGCGCTGTCGCTCGATGACACGCTTTACGCGGCCCCCTTCTACGCCGAGTCCTCGTTTCTGATGTACCGCAAGGACCTCCTGGAGGAGGCCGGTATGGCAATCCCCAAGGAGCCGACCTGGGACCAGATCGCCGACATCGCCCGCGAGATTCACACCGATGACGTCGCGGGGATCTGTCTGCGCGGAAAGCCGGGTTGGGGTGACCTTGGCGCCACCCTGACGACGGTGGTGAACACCTTCGGCGGCACCTGGTGGGAGGCGAACCCGGACGGCACGCCGGGCGCGGCACGGATCCGGGAGCAGGAGTTCCGGGACGCGGTGCAGTTCTACGTCGATCTCGTGCAGGACGCGGGTCAGCCGGACGCGGCGGCGCACAGCTACAACGAGTGCCTGTCCCTCTATCGCGAGGGCAAGGTGGCCATGTGGTACGACGCGACGGTCGCGGCCGGCAACCTCGAGGCCGACGACAGCCCGGTGAAGGGCCTCAACGGCTACGCGCTGGCCCCGACCAAGGTCACCGACGCGGCCGGCTGGCTGTGGAGCTGGGCCCTGGCGATACCGACGAGCGCCAATGATCCCGACGCGGCCTGGGAGTACATCTCCTTTGCGACCGGCAAGGACTACGCCGCGGCCGCGGGAGAGAGGCTCCCGGGCGGCTACGCCGTCATCCCGCCGGGGACCCGGCGCTCGACCTACGACCTGCCGGGCTACCAGGAGGCGGCCGAGCCGTTCGTCGACATCACTCTCGACGCCATGCTGGACGCGCCCATCGACGACCCCGGCACCACCCCGCGCCCGGGCGGACCCGGCGTCCAGTACGTCGCGATCCCCCAGTTCCAGGAGGTGGGGACCCTCTGCACCCAGCAGATCTCCGCCGCGATCGCGGGCAGCCAGAGCGTTGACGACGCGCTGGCCACCTGCCAGGACGTCGCCACCCGCGCGGTGCGCTAGCGCCGCGGGATCAGGCCCTCCTGATGGCGACCAATGCCGAGGCGGGGGCCCTGCCCGTCGCCCGTCGCAGTCCCGGCCACCGGCGTGCGATCCGGCGCGCCGAGCGCCGAGACAGCTGGGCACGGCGCCTGCCGTTGATGCCGGCGATCGCCTTCGTCGCGATCGTCAGCGTCGTCCCGGTGCTCTTCAGCCTCTGGTACTCGCTGACCGAGTGGACGATCGTGCCGCCCTCGCCGCGGCGCTGGATCGGCGTGGGCAACTATGCCGAGGCGCTGAGTAACGGCCTTTTCCGCGAGGCCGTGTGGGTGAGCCTGCTCATGACGGTGTCCGCCGTCCTGCTCTCGCTCTTTCTCGGAACCCTCGCCGCGGTGTTGCTCGACCACGCCTTTCTCGGACGCGGGCTTGCGCGGACCCTGATGATCACCCCGTTCCTGGTCATGCCTGTCGTCGGGGGACTGATTTGGCGCGACCAGATGCTCAGCGCCGCCTTCGGCGCGCTGAACTGGGGGCTCGAAGGCTTGGGGTCCGAGCGGATCGAGTTCGTGAGCAGGTATCCACTGTGGTCGATCGTGGCGGTGCTCGTGTGGCAGTGGACCCCGTTCATGATGCTCATCATGCTGGCCGGCCTGCAGAGCCAGCCGACCGAAGTGCTCGAGGCGGCCCGCGTCGACGGGGCGCGTAGCCACTCGATCTTCTTCCAGATCACGCTGCCGCATCTGATGCCGTACTTCCAGCTCGGGATCCTCCTGGGCGCGATCTACCTGATCCAGGTCTATGACCACATCGACGTGATCACCGGGGGCGGGCCGGACTCGACGAACGTGCCCTTCTTCATCCTCGAGCGATCGCTCGGCGGCGGCTGGGACTTCGGTCAGGCGTCGGCGTACGCCCTCGTCGTCGTCGTCGGCTCGATCGTCTTGGCCACGATGTTCATGCGCCTGCTGGGCAGCCTGCTCGCCGGGGAGGAGGCTGCGCGATGATCGCTGGCCGCGTTCGCCGCCGCCGGGCCCGCCGGCCCGGTGAAGGACCCGTCCGCTCCCTGTTGTTCGGCGTCGCCGCCTGGGCCGTCGCGCTCGTCTTCGTGTTCCCGATCGCGTGGATGGTGCTCAACTCCTTCAAGCAGGAGGCGGATGCCAACGGCGGGCCCACCTTCATCTTCACCCCAACACTCGACCGGTACCGGGACGTCGTCGCCGACACGTCCGGCCTGCTCGGCTTTCAGGAGGCGCTGGCGAACTCGCTGTGGGCGGTCGGGGTGTCGACCCTGCTCGTCATGGCGTTGGCGATCCCCGCGGCGTACGCCCTGGCGGTCCGCCCGATACCGCGCGCCCGGGATGCGCTCTTGTTCCTGATCTCGACCAAGTTCCTGCCGGTCGTCGCCGCGATCCTGCCCCTCTGGCTGATTGCACGTGATCTCGAGCTGCTGAATACACGCCTCGCGCTCATCGTCCTCTACACGGCGATGAACCTCCCCCTCGCGGTCTGGATGCTCCGCTCATTCTTCCTCGAGGTGCCGCGGGAACTCGTCGAAGCGGCCGAGATCGACGGCGCGAGCCTCATCACGCAGATCCGCTCGGTGATTCTGCCGATCGCGGTGCCGGGGATCGCCGCGACGGCGTTGCTGTGTGTGATCTTCGCCTGGAACGAGTTCTTCCTCGCGGTGCAGCTGAACCCGGTCGATGCGTCGACGATCCCGGTCTGGGTCGCGGGCAACGCAGGCGCGCGCGGCGGTGCGATCGCGGAGCTGTCCGCCGCAGCGACGCTCGCGACGCTGCCGGTGATCCTCGCCGGCTGGGTCGTCCAGAAGCGCATGATCCGTGGTCTGACGATGGGAGCGGTGAAGTGAGGCGACGTGGCTGACATCCGCTTCGACATGGCGAGCCGGACGTACCCCGGGCTCGAGACCCCGGCCGTCGACGGGCTGAACCTCGCGATCGCCGACGGCGAGTTCCTCGTGCTCGTGGGTCCCTCGGGGTCGGGCAAGTCCACGGCGCTGAGGATGCTCGCCGGGCTCGAACCGATCGACAGCGGCGCGATCCAGATCGGCGGCGTCGACATGACGCTCGTTCCGCCCCGCAACCGCGATCTGGCGATGGTCTTCCAGAGCTATGCCCTCTATCCCTCGATGACCGTGGCGGCCAACATGGGCTTCGCCCTCAAGCAGAGCCGTGTGCCCCGCAGGCAGCGCGACCGCCGGGTGGCCGAGGTGGCGAAGATACTCGGCCTCGAGGACCTACTCGACCGGAGACCGAAGCATCTGTCGGGCGGGGAACGCCAGCGGGTCGCCATGGGCCGCGCCATCGTCCGTGATCCGAGCGCTTTCCTCATGGACGAACCGCTGTCCAACCTCGACGCGAAACTGCGCACCCAGACCCGCACCGAGATCTCTCAGCTCCAGGCGCGGCTCGGCGTCACGACGGTCTACGTCACCCACGACCAGGTCGAGGCGATGACGATGGGCGATCGCGTCGCCGTACTCGACGGCGGCCGGCTCCAGCAGGTGGGCACGCCACGGGAGCTCTACGCGCGTCCCGCGAACCTGTTCGTCGCCGGGTTCATCGGGTCACCGGCGATGAACCTCATTTCTGCGCCCATCTCCGGTGGGCAGGTCCGCCTGGGGAGCACGCCGATCCCGCTCCAGGGGCTCCGGGCTCGCTCTGGCGAAGACCTCGTGATCGGTGTCCGCCCCGAGGCGTTGAGCCTCGCCGACGAGGGCATTCCCGGGCGGGTGACGATCCTCGAGGAGCTCGGGGCGGACGCCTACGTCTTCGTCGAGTTCGAGCACCTCCATCGCACCGAAACCCTCATGGTCCGCACCGACGGCGCCGCGCCGCCGGCGCGGGGCGACGACGTCCACATCGCGATCACCGGGGACCACCATGTCTTCGACGAGGCGGGCTATCCGGTGCGTCCGCCCGAGGATCCTGACGACGACACCCCCGGGTCGGAGTCCCGGAGGGTCGACGCACGCCTCGGCTGAGTCAGCCGTCTCCGGTCGTGTCATCGGCCAGCACGTGCACCGTTTCGATCGCCGCGGCGACCAGGTCGATCGCCGCGGCGATGTCGGCGGGGTGGCAGACCTCGACGCTCGAGTGCACGTAGCGGCTCGGGATGGAAACGCAGCCCGCGATGGAGCCGCGGCCGGAAAGCTGCAGCTCCCGCGTGTCAGTGCCTCCGCGGTTCGCCACGTGGAACTGATGGGGGATGTCCCGCTCCTCGGCGATGCGCGTGAGGTGCTCGACGAGCTCCGGGGAGCCGATGGCGCTCGCGTCCATGATCCGGATCGCCGCCCCGTCGCCGAGCGTCGTACCCGGGCCCTCGCGGTCCCCGCCCGCGCCGTCGTTTGCCGGGCATGTGTCGATCGCGATCGCGATCCGGGGTTCGACGCGCTCTGCCGCCACCCGCGATCCACGGAGGCCAACCTCCTCCTGGACGGTCGCCGCCGCCCAGAGTTCGCACGCTGACGCGCCTGCGGTGCGCACGGCCTCGAGCATCACGAAGACCCCGACTCGGTCGTCGAGGCTCTTGCCCGTCAGGACGTCGCCCATCGGGAGCAGCTCCCGGCTACGCGTGATGACATCGCCGGGCCGCACCAGCTCGCGCACCCGCTCGACGGGAAGACCGACATCGATCGACAGCGTCCCGATTTCCGGCAGCTTGGTGCGCTGCTCCGCGGTCAGGACATGGACGGGTGGCGTCCCGACGACTCCGGGGATGTCCTCGCGTCCGTGGACCGTCACCCGCTGGGTGATGAGGGTCTTCGCATCCCATCCGCCGAGGGTGAGAAAACGGATGAAACCGGCGTCATCGACGTGGGTCACCATGAGCCCGATCTCATCCAGGTGAGCGGCGAGCATGAGGCGGGGTCCGTCTCCCCGGACCCCGGCGACGCCGCCGAGCGGGTCGGCCTCGACGCGGTCGCACATCTGCGCGAGGCGCGGTTCCACGATCGCGCGGACACGCTCTTCGCGACCCGACGGACCGGCCACCTCACAGAGCTCGCCGAGCAGGGCGAGATCGAGATCGTCTCCGGTCATAGCGGGCCGGCGGGCGCGGGTTGCGCGGGTTCGGGCGTACGGTGCACGCGAGAACTGTAGCGGCCTCCCACGAGCCGGCCCGCCCTACAGATTGCCCGGCGTCAGCGCCGTCCGGCGTTGGCCCTCGTGTCGGCGAAACCGCCGAAAACATCTAAAGGGCCGATGGCGAGGCGTCTCGCGCCCCCTTCCTCATCACACACGACGTATGTTTCGTCTGAGGCTCGAATGTTCCGGGCACCCGCGGACCTCGGGAAGCGCTGACGCCAGAATCAACACGCATCGTCCCGGCGCCGTCTCAGGATCGGGCCGCTGTTACGCCGTCGGCGGTCGATGCGCTTCGGGAGATGGTGCGCTTTGCATCCGGCGAGTGGTCGGCGGGGGCGGCCCCGTGCGCCGCCGCTGATCTCGTGTCATCAATCACGGCGAGCGATCAGGTCCTGATCCTGCGGCACGCTGATCGCGGGAATGAGGTGGCGGGAGAGGTCGGCACCGGACTGCGCATCGGGGCCCGCCTGTCGAGTGAGAGCACCCGCCTGACCGAACGGGCTCCGATACGCCTCGGTGATCACACCTGGGGCGAGATCCGGGCGCTACGTTCCCATCCCGATGTCGGGCTGGACGAGATGGCGGGGGTCGTCGCGCGCGCGTTGGCCGAGACCGAGCGCCGGCGAGATCTTGCCCAGCGGGCCGTCCGTGATCCGCTCACCGACCTCGCGCGCATCGGCGTCTTCGAGGAGGGACTGACACGTGCGCTGCGCCACAGCGATCGCCATGACGAGCCGCTCAGCCTCGTGCTGGCCGACATCGACGCGCTCGCCGTTCTGAACTCGACCGCCGGCCGCCCCACGGGGGACCGGGCCATCGTCGGAGTCGCCGGCTATCTGTCGGCGGCGGCGCGTGGCAGCGATCTGCTCGCGCGGATCGGCGGGCAGCGGTTCGGCTGGGCGATGCCGGGCGCCACCGGAGCCGAAGCGGCCCGCGCCGCAGAGCGCGCCCGGGCGGAGATTGCCGGCGGCCACTTCCCGCTGGCGGGCCGGGTGCGGGTCTCCTTCGGCGTCGCGGAATGGGCGGGCGAACTCGGCGCGGGCGAGCTGGTCGCCGCGGCGGATGCCGCCCTTTACCGGGCCAAGGCCACGGGGCGCGACCGGGTCGTACGATCGGACCGCGTGCCGGCGCCGACCGCCCGCCCGCCGGGAGCGTCTGTGCATGCGCAGGCCCTCGTTGCGCTGCGGGCCCTTGCCCGGGCCGTCGACGCCAAAGACCCGTCAACCCATCGCCACTCGAGCAGGGTGGCGCTCATCGCCGAGCGCCTCGCTGAAGAGGTCGGTTGGCCCGCCGAGGATCTGAGGCGGATCGCCGATGCCGCGCTGCTGCACGATGTCGGCAAGCTGCTCGTCTCCGACAACATCCTCGCCAAGCCCGGTCCGCTCACCGACGAGGAGTTCGCCGAGGTCATGCGCCACCCGGCGGCCGGGGCGGAGATCGCCTCGGAGGTCCTCGACGTCGATCAGACGGCGTGGATCCGCCACCACCACGAGCGCTGGGACGGCACCGGGTACCCCGAACGGCTCACCGGGCCGGCCATTCCTGACGGGGCTCGGCTGCTGGCGGTCGCTGATGCCTGGGACGTGATGACACAGGCCCGGCACTACCGTCAACCTCTGACGACCGAGGCCGCGCTCGCGGAGCTGCGCGATCACTCCGGCACACAGTTCGATCCCGAGGTCGCGGCGTCGCTGGTCGACCTGATCGGCCGCCGTGAGTTGGAGGCGGTCTCCGCCCTCGGATGAGCAGCCCGCTCGCGGGTTCACGGCCGGCCTGGGGGCCACCACGGCTATCGGGACAGAGAAGGCCTTTCCTGGGCCGCGCGATCGCGGCGAGCCCCCTGGTCAGTGTGTCGCGGGTCGCGTGGCGCGCAGCAGCGGCTGAGGATTGATGGCGTGGCCGTCCTGCCGCCAGTGGAACGCGAGATCCCGCGCGGGGCGGCCCAGAACCTGGCCGGCGCTCACCCTCGCCCCGTCGCGGGCTTGGGGCGCGTACTCGGCCAGGGCGCTATAGCCGAAGCTGTCGCGCCCCGCATCGATCCAGAAGCCGATGCCGTCGGTCTGCTCATCCGCGGAGGCGGCGCGCAGCGTGCCCGCGGCGGCGGCGACGACCGGCGTGCCGGGCGCCAGCGTGAGTGAGACCCCGCAGGGACCGTCCGGCTCGCAGGCCGGGGGGAGGTAGGTGACGGGCTGGTCCGGGCGGGCGGCGACCGGGAAGACGAAGGACCCCGGCCGGGCCGGGTCGCCCCCGGGCGCGCCGCCGTCGACGCCTTCAGGTCCGGAGGCGGGTGGGGTGCGCCCGTCCCAGACCCAGACCATGCTGCCGTCGAGGCCGCCCGTCGCCGGGGTGCCGCAGGTGAGATCCCCGGTCTGGGCGGAGAGCCGGATGTCGGAGTCCGCCTCGCCTCCGAGCGCGCCGTAGTAGTGCGACACGCCGATCGTCCAGTGCGTGTTCAGGTTGGTGGGGTCGTTCGCGGCGCCGACCGGGGCCCACTTGGGGGCGATCGTCGCGATCGTCGTGCGGCCCTCAGCGAGATAGCCACCGGCGAGGATCGCTCCCGCTGCCGTGATGGCCGCCTCCTCGGATGCGTAGACGATCCCCGGTCCGAGGCCGAAGGGATTGTGGATCTCACGGGCCGGTGGGTAGGTCTCGAGAAGCGTTTCGTGGGCCGCCACGGCGACGAGGAATCGTGGGTCGACATCGTGGGCCGTGCCCGCTCGGACGAACGTCGCGGCCTCGCCGGCCAGCGGACTGCCGGCGCGAAGCAGCATGCGATCGAGGGAGGGGACGTCGCCGGGAGCCGTGCAGCTGAGGTGGGCGGACGGGTCGGCCGGCGCCCGCTGCGCCTGTTCTGCCACAGCCAGCGGGGTCAGGGCCAGGCCGAGAACAGCGAGCCCGGCGATGAGGCGGTGGCGCATACCCACGGGATGTGAGCACATGCAGAGTCGCCGTCGGGCTAGGCTCGGGTCCATGGGAACCTCCGCTCCCGATCCAACACGGCGTCTGGCACTGATCGCCCTGATCGCCGTCGCGGGCCTCTTCCTGCTCGAGTTGATCGCGCTGATCATGGGCTGGTTCGGCGTGGCCGTGGTCTGTGCCGTCCTGCTCGTCGTCGCATGGTTCGTGATGCGCTCGATCGTCAAGCGGCGAGAGCGGGCCGCGGACGACTGACACCGGCTCCTGCGCCGCGCGCGGTGGTCCGCGCGTTGATGACGACCGCGTCGCCGAGCAGGGGCGGGGTCCCGGGACCCGATTCTGGGGCAGGGCGGAGCGCCGCGGCTGATGGCTGGCGTCGCGGGCGTGGACGGGAATAGCCTGAGCAGGCACCGCGGCGCGCGTCGGCGCCGGCGCCCCGAGCGCCGTCCGGCCCCGGTCATCACATCCCCCAGGATCGGAGCCCGCATGCCACGCTACGTCAGCCTCTTCCGCTACACCCCCGAGGCCCTCGGGAGGATGGTCCGCAACCCGGCCGATCGCGCCGAGGCCGCCCGGGAAGCGATCGAGAAAGCGGGCGGCACGCTCGACGTCTTCCACTGGATGCTCGGCGAGTACGACGGGCTGGTCATTTACACGATGCCCAGCGAGGTCGAAGCCGCGGCATTCTCCGCCACCGTGACGAGCTCCGGGCGGCTCGCCTCCCACGTGACCCACCAGCTTCTCGATGTGGACCAGTCGATTGCGGCCCTCAGCCTCGCCCAGGGCGTCAGCCGCTCGTACCGCGCGCCGGGAGGGGGGGAGTGGCGGGTCGAGTACGACGCGATGGGCTGACTCCGCGGAGACGGGCCCGGCCGGGCCCGGTCAGCGGGCGAGCCGGCGCAGGCCGGTCATGGCCCATGCGCCCAGCACGACGATCAGCAGCGCGCCCGCAACGACCCCGGGCCAGAATCCGTCCCAGGTGACGTTGTCCAGGTGCGCATCGCGCGCCGCCTCGAGCAGGTAGGTAACCGGGTTGCGGTCCGCGATGGCGCGGAGCCATCCGTCCATCGCCTCGCGCGGGGCGTACATCACCGATGAGAAGATCGAGATGAAGATGACCACGGTCATCAGGGGCGCCGCCTGCACTGTCCCGGCGCGCAGGGCCACGCCGATCGCCCAGCACCCTCCGGCGACGCAGAAAAGGGCGGCCATCAGGTAGAGCACCGCGGCGGCGAGCACGCTCGGAGGGGTGGAACCGCCGATCGCGCCCGCGGTGAGGATCAGGGTCGTGGTGAAGACGCTGCGCGCCAGGGCGGCGATCAGCGGCCCGGCGATGATCGACAGCCGCGGGGCGGGGCTGGCGATCAACCGATCGACGAAACCCGTCTCGATGTCGCGAGCGAGCGTGATGCCGGAGTTGGTTCCCGCGAAGGCGCCGCCCATCAGCGCGGCCATGGGGACCGTGAATGCCAGATAGGAGACGCCATCGAGCGCCGGCAGGGCGGAGACGCCCGCGAACGCCCCGGCCGTCGCGATGAGGATGAACAGCGGCATCACCATCGACGGGATGAAGACGGACGGCATGCGACGCACGAGCATCAGGTTCCGCCCGGCGATCGCGGCGGTCATTGCGGCGCCGCGCCTCATGCGTCGGGCCCCAGGTAACGGTGCATCGCCCGCACGGCCGCGCCGACGGCGATCGCCGCGAGCAGGATCGCGGTGGCCAGGCCCAGCAGCAGGTCGCCGGTCTCGCCGCCGACGATCAGCACGCGCATGCCCTCCACGACCCACGAGATCGGGTTGACGTCGGCGACCGTCTTGAACCAGCCGGACATGGTCTCCCGCGGAAAGAAGCTTGATGAGAAGAACATCAGCGCGAAGAAGAGGGGAAAGGAGCCCTCGACGACCTCCGCGGAGCGCGTGCGCAGCGCGAGCGTCACCCCCAGGCCCCCCGCCGCCACGGCAAGCAGGGACGCGAACAGCAGAACCAGGGCCGCGCCCGGCACCCCCGCATCGATCCGCGCGCCGAAGACCAGCGCGAGGCCCACGAAAAGCGTCGTCTGGGCGAGCGCCATCACGACGGAGCCGATGAGCCGACCCGAGATGATCGCGGCCCGCGATGCGGGGGAGGCGATGAGGCGGTCCAGGAAGCCGCCCTGGAGATCGAAGGCGAACGCCGTGCCCGCGACCGTGCCGCCGATCAGCGTGGCCTGGAGGATGACGCCGGCGATGACGAAGTCGAGAAACCCGTTCACCTCGGGAAAGCCCCGGACGAATGCCGGCGCGGCGGCGAACGATCCACTGAACACCGTCATGAGGATGAGCGGGAAGAAGAGGCCCGGCACCCATGACTGCGGGATGCGGGACGTGTTGACGACGGCCCGCCGGCCGAGGATCGCGGCCTGCCTCATGGCGAGGCTCACGCGTCGCCCCCGCCGTCATCGTTCTCCTCGCTGCCGAGGCGGCGGCCGGTCGCCGCCAGAAACACATCGTCCAGGCTCGGCTGGGTGAGTTCCAGACCCTCCGCCGCGACGCCCGCCGCATCGAGCCGCCGTACGGCCTCGGGGAGTCCGCCCCGGGCATCGGCGAGGCGCACGGCGACGCTGCCGTCGGCGGCCGGTAGCGGAGCTCCCAGCGGTCCGAGGGCCGCCCCGGCGTCGTCGGCCCGGGCGACGTCCGCCAGCGCGACCGTCAGCGTCGGGTTGCCGATCTGCGCCTTGAGGGCGGCCGGCGTGCCCTCGGCGACGAGGCGGCCTTCGTCGATGATCCCGACCCGGTCGGCGAGCTGGTCCGCCTCCTCGAGGTACTGGGTCGTCAGGAAGACGGTCGTGCCCTCGTCGTTGAGCCGCCGGACCTCCTCCCACAGCGTGCGCCGCGATATCGGGTCGAGGCCGGTCGTCGGCTCGTCGAGGAACAGCACGCGCGGTTCGTGCACGAGCGCGAGCGCGAGATCGAGCCGGCGCTTCATGCCTCCGGAATAGGTCCCGATGCGTCGATCTGCGGCCTCGACGAGGTCCACTCTCCTGAGCAGCTCTTCGCCACGCGTGGCGCCGTCGCCGCGCGACAGGCCGTGCATCACGCCCTGCAGCCGGAGCAGCTCGCGTCCGGTCATGTAGGGATCGATCGCGGCGTCCTGCAGCGCGACCCCGATCTGGCGGCGGACGGCACCCGCCTCGTCCGCGACGTCATGTCCGGCGACCTCCGCGCGGCCCGAGGTCGGCCGGAGCAGCGTCGTCAGCATCCGCACCATCGTGCTCTTGCCGGCTCCGTTGGGGCCGAGGAAGCCGTAGATCTCGCCCGCGCTGACCTCGAGATCGACGCCGGCGACGGCCGTGACGTCGCCCTTGAACGTTCGCGCGAGCTGGCTTGCCAGGACTGCTGCCGCCACGGGTCTCCTCCGTCGGAATGCCGACGCGTGACACTAGCGCCTGGACCCGCTCGGACGGGGTGTCACGGGTCCCGCGCGGTAGAATCGTCGCCGTGGCCGAACAGGACTTCGAGAAGCTCAGCCGGCTCGATCGGCTCCGCGCTCAGGTGGAAGACGGTCTGCGCGAGCGCGACCTCGCCAAGGAGGGCGAGGAGCGTGGGGACGGTCACCATCACCCCGCCGAGGCGGCGACCGACGCCGACCAGCGTGAGAAGGACCTGCGTGACCGCGTGCGTTGGGAGCGTCGCCGGACCCAGCTCGAGCGGGCCCTCGAGGCGATCGAGGCGGGGACCTATGGGATATGCGTCGACTGCGGCGCCGAGATCCCCGAGGGTCGACTCGACGCCCTCCCCGATGCCGAGCGCTGCGTCGAATGCCAGCGTCTCGCATCGCGCCGCCGCTGATCTGTTCCGATGCTCAGCCGGAGCCGGACGCGGTCAGGGGCTTCGCCGGTCGCGCGATGCGCCAGGCGAGCGCGATCCCGATCGCCCACACGAGCGCCGCGACCGAGACGTGGACCGCGACCCACTGCCAGGGCAGGCCCGCGCGGTACTGATACTCGCCGACCGCGATCTGGGCGACGAGCGCGAGCCCGCCGGCCGCTGAGAGCAGACTGATGTCGGGGGGCGCGCCCTCGATCCACAGCCAGAGGGCGAGCACGAGCGCGAGGACGAGGAAGACGGCGACCACCCGCACGTGGAGGGCCGCTGCCTCGTCGATGCGCCAGAACCGGTGGAGCACCTCGCGGTCGCCGGAGTGGGGTCCGGAACTCGTGACGAGCACGCCGCTCACCAGCACCGCCCCGAGCGCGATGGCGGTCACCAGAGCGTACGGGGCGCGGCCGCGGTCGACTCCGCGGGACACCACGCCGGTGTCGAGCACGTGCAGCGTCGCGAGCGTGCCGGCGGCGAGGGCGGCCATGGACAGGAGGAAGTGGGAGCCGACCGCCACCGGGTGGAGCTCCGTCAGCACCGTGACCGCCCCGAGTGGAAGCTGGGCGATCGTCATCAGTGCGGCGAGCCCGGACCACAGTCGGACGGGGCTCCCCGCCGCCAGGGCGCGCCGCGCGGCGTACCAGGCGAGTACGCATGCGATGACCACGGCCGCCGAGAGGATGCGGTTCACGAACTCGATGACCGCGTGCGCATCGAGGGCCGGGACAACGGTTCTGTTGTCGCAGAGCGGGACATCGGGACAGCCGAGGCCCGAGTCCGTCAGCCGGACCAGCGCGCCCGACGGGACGATGATCCACAGACCGGCGAGCGCCCCGAAGGAGAGCGGGCGGTAGGCGGTCGGTGATGAGAGAAACGCGCGCATGGGAAATCCGGCCGCAGGAGCTACCAGTCGGCCCGGACAGCAGAAGATACCTCGCTCGGGGGGTGCGGAGTATCGGGCGCGGGCCGATGTCGTATCCACAGAGGCGACACGAGCCTTTTCCACAGATCCATTCGGAGACCCCATGGCCACCGCCGCCGCACGTCACGCCGCCGCCGCCTTCAGCTTCACCGCCTTCGTCCTGATCCTCGCGCACGGCATCATCAACTGACCCGGGCGTGTCGCGGCGCTGCTAGCGTCGCGCCGTGATCCGGACGCTCCTGTGCGCGCTGCTACTCGCGCTTCCGGCCATCGCGGCCGGCCATGCCGGGGCAGGGGCCGTCGAGGCGGACTTCTCGGAGGGCGCCGGAGTCCTCCGGGTGGCCCTCGACGCACCCGTCGAGGCCGAAGGCCTGTCGGCGGAGATCGACCTGTCGGGGATCACCTCCCCGACCGCCATCCGCCGCGACCCGGCGGACCCCGCCGCGGTGCTCATTGCGCTCAGCGACCTGCGGCCACTCGTGCAGGACGTCCGGTGGACGGTCCTGTCGCGGGACGGACATGTCGGGCGCGGCTCGGCGCGCGTGCTGGCGCCCACCGGCCTCGGTGGCGACGGCGAGGCCCGCCTGCTCTCCGCCGGCGATCAGGCCGACGGCGTCGCCCTCAGCGCCGGACGGGGCCTCGCTCTCGCGGGGCTCCTGATCGCGCTCGGCCTCGTCGTCCTCGACGCGCTCGTGCTGGCGCCGGCCTGGCGCGACGGCGGCGTGCGGCCGCCCGCCAGTGCCTTGACGGCGGATGCGGTCCGCCGCGCCGCGACGGGCCCCCTGTCCGGGGGGCGACGGTCCTGGTGGACCGCGTGGTGGCTGGCGATCAGCGCCGCTGCTGCAGGAGCGGCGCTCTGGGGCGCGGCGCTCGGCGCGGCGCTCGACGTCTCGCCGGGAGACCTCTTCGGTGCCACGCGCTCCGGGGTGGCCCTCGTCGCGATCGCGACCGCACTGATCCTGGCCGCGGGGGTGGGGGTCTTCCTCGCGCGCCGGGATCGTCCCGCCGGCGCGGTGCTCAGCACAGGGAGCGCGGTCGCGCTCGGCGCCCCCCTGATCGTCGGGCTCGGGGCCGTCTCCCGGGGTGGTCACGCCGCGACGGGGCCGGAGCCCGGCCTCGACGTCTCCGTGGACCTGCTCCACACCCTGGCCACGGCGGCGTGGTTCGGTGGTCTGGTGGGGCTGGCGCTCCTGCTCACCGGACCGCTGCGGCGGATCGCCGGACGGGCACAGACGGCGCTTGCGGCCGGCGTCGTCATCCGGTTTTCGAATGTCGCGATCTGGTCGGTGGGCGCACTGGTCGTGACCGGGGTCTACCGCGCGTTGGCGGAACTGGAGGGGCTCGGAGACCTGACCGGAACGGGCTACGGACGCTGGCTGCTCCTCAAGCTGGTCGTCTTCGGGGTGATGCTCGGCCTGGCTGTGGCCAACCGTTTCGTCTTTCACGTCCGTCTCGAGCGCGCCGCGCTCGGTCTCAGTGCCGACGCCCGTGGTGCCGACCGCGCGCTGACCCGGAGCGTGAAGGCCGAATTGGTACTTGCAGCCCTGCTCCTTGGCCTGATTGCCGGCCTGATCGGCAGCGCCCCGCCGAGCTGACACGACGTTCCGAGGCGACCTGTCGGTTGTCCCGTCCGGACCCTCGCGGGCGCTTCGGGTCCGCGATCGCCCATAGGGTGCCGCCTACGTGTCTGTACCAACCCCGGAGGAAACGTGTTCTTCTCTGCCATGCGCCTGAAGGCGCTCATGCTTGTCATCGCCGCCGTGTTCGCGGTCGGGTTCGTCGCCGGGTGCGGTGACGACGACGATTCGGTGAGCGATGCGACCGAGGCCGCGAGCGAGGCCGCCGACGCTGCTGACGACGCGGCGGATCCCGCCGCCGACGCGATTTCCACCACGACCGTGGACATCCCGGTGGCCGACGAGGGTCTCCTCTACGCGGTCACCGAAGTCGCGGCCCCCGCCGGTGAGATCACGCTGACCAGCGTGAACGACCAGTCGGTCCCGCACAACATCGCGATCGAGACTCCCGAGGGCGACGTCCTGGGTGAGGTCGTGACTGACGGCGGAGTCTCCACCGTCACCGCGACGCTCGAGCCGGGTACCTACGAGTACTACTGCTCGGTCCCCGGCCACCGCGAGGCCGGCATGGTCGGGACGCTCACCGTCGAGTAACCCCGGACCTGGTGCCCGGCTCCGGCCGGGCACCGCCGAACTCTCCTGCAGGACCGCACGCGGCGACGCGTCTGCGGTCCCGCCGGACGTCGGTCGACGTTCGCTAGCATCCCGAGCCGTGATCGACCTCGACACCGTGCGCCACGTCGCGCGCCTGGCACGCCTGGGCCTCGACGACGATGAGCTCGAGAAGATGCAGGCGGAGATGGATGCGATCCTCGGCCACATCGAGGTGATCCAGTCCCTCGACCTGGAGGGCGTTCCGCCGACGACCCATGTCGTCGATCTCCCCAACGTGCTCGGCGAGGATGTGCCGCGCCCGGAGTTGTCCGCAGACGAGGCGCTCCGCGAGGCGCCGCGCACCGCTGCCGGCGGATTCGCCGTCTCCCGGATCGGTTAGGCGGCATCGCCGTGCGTGATCTGACGGCCGAGGAGAGCATCAGGGCGCTCCATTCCGGCGAGGTGTCGGCGACGGAGATGGTCGAGGCCGCCGTCGGCCGGGCGAGCGACGACCCCTGGAACTCGTTTCTGGCCGTTGATGCCAACGGGGCGCGCGCGCGCGCCGCCGCCATCGACGCCGCGCCGGAGCGCCCGCCGTTCGGCGGCGTCCCGATCGCGATCAAGGACGTCCTCTCGACCCGCGATCTCACGACGACGGCCGGCTCGCGCATCCTCGAGGGTTTCAAACCTCTCTATACCGCCACCTGTGTGGAGCGGCTCGAGCGGGCGGGCGCGATCGTCATCGGCAAGACGAACATGGACGAGTTCGCCATGGGTTCGAGCACGGAGAATTCCTCTTACGGGCCGAGCCTGAACCCCTGGGATTCGGGGCGCGTACCGGGGGGATCGAGTGGCGGCTCGGCGACCGCCGTGGCCGCTCGCCAGGCCCCCTGGTCGCTGGGTTCCGACACGGGTGGCTCGATCCGTCAGCCCGCCTCGCTCTGTGGCGTGGTGGGCATGAAGCCGACCTACGGCGCGGTGTCTCGCTACGGGCTCATCGCCTTCGCCTCTTCGTTGGATCAGGTCGGCCCCTTGAGCCGGACCGTCCGTGACAGCGCCATGCTCCTCAAGCACATCGTCGGTCGTGACCCGTGTGATTCCACCTCGCTCGACTGGTGGAAGCCGATCGAGGTTCCGGAGACCGACACCCTCGCCGGCATGAGGATCGGCGTGGTGGAGGAGTTGATGGCCGACGGCGTCGAGCCCGGCGTCCGCAAGTCCGTCGAGGCGACGCTGCTGCTGGCCGAGGGGCTCGGGGCCGAGGTCGTGCCGATCAGCCTGCCCAACGCCGGCTTCGGCGTTGCGACCTACTACCTGATCGCCCCTGCCGAGGCATCCACGAACCTGGCGCGTTTTGACGGCATCCGGTACGGACCCCGCGGCGAGGATCACGAGACGCTGCTCGAGCACTATGAGCGCACCCGGGGGGACGGCTTCGGGCCCGAGGTCAAGCGGCGGATCATGCTCGGCACGTTCTCGCTGGCATCGGGGTACTACGAGGCCTACTACCAGCGCGCACAGAGAGTCCGGACCCTCATCCTCCGCGACTTCGAGGCCGCGTTCGCGAAGGTGGACCTGGTCGCCTCGCCGACGTCGCCGACGGTCGCGTTTCCTTTCGGCTCGCGGACGGATGATCCGTACCAGATGTACCTCTCGGACATCTGCACCCTGCCGTCCAGCCTCGCCGGGCTGCCGGCGATATCCATTCCCTGCGGTCTGTCGGACGGGCTGCCCGTCGGCTTCCAGCTCGCGGGCAAGGCGTTCAGCGAGAACCAGCTGTTCTCCGCGGCCCACGCCCTCGAGGGTGCGATCGGGTTCCGCGACGCCCCGGAGGTCATGGCCGCGTGACGACGACCTCAACCGAGCTCGAGGCGGTCATCGGGATCGAGATCCACGTCCAGCTCGCCACCCGGACCAAGATGTTCTGCCGGTGCGGGCTCGCGTTCGGCGACGAGCCGAACACGCACTGTTGTCCGGTCTGCCTCGCACATCCGGGGGTGCTGCCAGTCGTCAATGCGGAGGCCGTCCGGCTCGGCATCCTCACCGGCTTGGCGCTGGGGTGTGAGATCCGCCCAAGATCCACGTTCCACCGGAAGAACTACTTCTACCCGGATTTGCCGAAGGCGTACCAGATCAGCCAGTACGACGAGCCCCTCTGCGGCGAGGGCCGGTTCATCGCCCTTCGCGAGGATGGGAGCGACCTGGAGGTCGGCATCACGCGTGTCCACCTCGAGGAGGACGCCGCCAAGCTGATCCATGCCGGTCGTGGCGGCAGGCGCGCAGGCGCTGAGACCAGCGCCGTCGACTTCAATCGCGGGGGCACGCCGCTCGCAGAGATCGTGAGTGAGCCGGATCTGCGATCCGCCGCCGACGCCGGGACCTTCCTGCGGCAGCTGCGCCAGACGTTGCGCGAGGTCGGGGTGAGCGACTGCAACATGGACGAGGGATCGATGCGGGCCGACGCGAACGTGAGCGTCCGGCCGGCCGGCAGCCGTGAGCTCGGAACCAAGACTGAGCTCAAGAACATGAACTCCTTCCGTTTCCTCGAGCGCGGCGTCGAGGCCGAGATCGCGCGCCAGACCGCGATCGTGGCCGAGGGAGGACGGATCGAACAGGAGACCCTCCATTTCGATCCCGCCACCGGCGACCTGCACAGCCTGCGGAGCAAGGAAGAAGCCCACGACTACCGCTACCTGCCCGAGCCCGACCTGCTCGAGCTCCGGCCCGATCCGGCCTGGGTCGAGGAGCTGCGCTCCTCGATGCCCGAGCTGCCGCTCGCCCGGCGGCGCCGCTGGATGTCCGAGCTGAGCCTGACCTACCAGGACGCCGAGGTCCTGTCGGCGACCCCCGAGCTCTCGCAGTGGTTTGAGGAAGCCGCGGCCCTGGCCGACCCGAAAGCGACGGCCAACTGGATTCGCGGTGAGTTGCGCTCACAGCTGCGCGACTCGGGTCAGGAGCCGTGGGAAAGCAAGGTGACCCCGGCGGCTCTGGCGTCTCTTGTCGGGCTGGTCGCGGAGCGGGCGATCTCCGTGCCTGCGGCGAAGGAGGTGCTCGCCGAGATGATCGCCTCCGGCGCGGATCCCGAGAGCGTCGTGTCCGAGCGGGATCTCGGCCAGGTCTCGGACGATGGAGAACTCGAGGAGATGATCGCGACCCTGCTCGCCGAGAATCCCGACGAGGCGGCCGATCTCCGGGCCGGCAAGGACAAGCTCGTCGGCTTCTTCGTCGGGCAGGCCATGAAGGCGGCACAGGGGAAGGCCGATCCGAAGCGCCTCAACGAGCTGATCCGGGCCGAGGCGAACCGCTGATCCTCGTCGAGAACGCCCCACTGGGACGTCAAACAACGTACTGAGATGGCCTTGGTGCTGTGTTCACGCCCATACGGGGGTGAACATGCAGACCTTTCGTGACGTGGAGCGCACGCTCGGCATGGTGCCGGCCGCCCAGGCATGCATCCTCGGCGAGATTGACTCTGCCCAGGGTCGTGAGCAGGCTCTCCAGGCCCAGCGCCCGAAACGCCTCGCCGGGCTCGCCGCCCGCTCGCGTCTGCAGAGCACCGAGGCCTCCAACGCGATCGAGGGCGTGCGTGCGCCGCGCAAGCGCCTCGAGGCGCTGAGCGTCGCGAACCCCGAGCCACGCAACCGCAGTGAGGCCGAGATCGCGGGGTACCACGGTGTGCTCGGCCACATCCACGAGAGCGCAACCGAGATGCCGTTCGCGCCGGACGTCGTCCGCCGGCTGCACCGCGACCTGTATCGCTACACCGCCTCACCGGGCGGGCGCTGGAAGACCGTCGAGAACGTGATCGCCGGCGTCGGGTCCGGCAGCGAGCGCGTCGAGTTCCCGACGGTTCCGGCCGCCCGGGTGCCGGCGGCGATGGATGATCTGCACACCGGCTTCACTGCCGCCCGTGAGCACGGCGGTCACCACCCGCTGCTGCTCACCGGGGCCTACGTCTTCGACTTCCTGGCCATCCACCCGTTCCTCGGCGGGAACGGCCGGATGGCCCGGCTGCTCACGCTGCTGTTGTTGTTCCAGAGTGGATACTCGGTGGGCCGCTGGGTGAGCGTCGAGCGGATGATCAGCGAGTCGCGCGAGAGTTGCTACCGGGCACTGGCCGCCTCGGGGCAGGGGTGGGCGGAGGGGTGCCATTCGATCTGGCCCCGGCTCGAATACCACCTGGGAATCCTCCGCGCCGCCTACCGGGAGTTCGAGGACCGGGCGCGGTTGTTGGCGGAGGGGCGGGGCGCCAAGACGCGCGCGATTGAGGAGTTCATCCAGGGGCGCATCTCTCCGGAGTTCACCGTCGCCGAGGTCCGCGCCGCGGCGCTCGAGGCGAGCGACTCCCACATCAGCAAGGTCCTTGCCCGCCTCCGCCGGGAGGGCGTGATCGAGTCGCTGGGAACCGGGCGCTCCGCCCGTTGGCGTCGGCGCGACTAGCCAGGGCGCCGGTCCCAGCGGGCCGCGTAGTGGCGATGCCGGGCGCGCCAGGCGCGCGGCAGGTAGCTGACCCCGGCGAGCTTGCGCAGCAGTGCGACGTGGAACACGCGGTACTCCTCGCTCGCGGGTCCCGAGCGGAGGTCGTACCGCGTCCTGCCGGGGCCCAGGTCATATGCCGCAAGCCAGTTGTGGAGGGCGCGCGCTCCGTCGAGGGTCAGGCGGCGGGCGCGCGAGGCCAGCGGCGCCCACCGAGCGTCGCGCCGCGACAGGCGGCGGGCCTGGTCGTGGAACCGGTCGAGGCTGACGAGCGATTGCATGAACCCGTTCAGGACACGGGAACGAGTCCGGTAGGTGTACTCCAGGTACCAGCTACCCGGCCGCGGGCCGCTCCAGCGCAGGCCGCCCTCGGAGTGATCGACCGTGAACGCCGCGAGGTACTGCTCGGCGTATTCGAGGGCGATCGCCTGCTCCCGGCCGTCGGCCGTGGACATTGCGGTGGGGAGGTGGGCCAGGATCAGCGCGCTGCCCATCGCGTCGCGCCAGGGCGGTGCCCGATGATCGTCCGGCGTCCGGAAGTGGTTCTCGTTGACCCGGAACACCCGCCCCCCACGTGACCGGTCGCCCCGTGAGCCCGCGAGGATCTCCGCGACGCCCGCGCGATAACTGCCGCGGCGACCGCTTCGTCCGAGCTGGCCGTTGAGCGCCGTCGTCGCGTGTACCCAGTTCGGGTAGAGCCCCTGGCCGGCGTACTGCGTCCAGACCAGGGCCGAGCCAGGAGGCCGGACCCGGGCGCGGTCAGCGGGTGGCCGTCGGCCGCTCGCCCGCCAGCGGGCGTTGATCCGCCGGATCTCGGCGCGGGGAGCGCGCACGGCGCAGTGGCGCGACCACGTGAACGGACGGTCCGTGGCGCGCACGACCACGGGGGCCGCGCGTCGCGGGGCCGTCAGGCGTCGCCAGGGGCCCGTGTTCCCGAGGCCGTCACGCAGCTGGGTCCAGAGTGCGGCCCGCGGAGCGCTTGCGATTCGGGCGCGGCCACGCGGCCGCCACGGACCCGGCCGGGAGCGACGGGCCGCGAAGCGGACCTCAATGCCCCCGGCCCGGTCGCTGATCGTCCCCGCGACGCGCGAGCGAACCCGCTTTGCTGACGTCCCGGCCACCGCCGGGCCGCCGCGGCGGCAGACCAGAGGGCGGTCGGCGATGGCGAGACGGAGATCATCGGCCGCGGGCGGCGTCCGGTCGAGCACGATCCCGTCGGAGGTGTCGAACTCGGGCAGCGGCTGGCCGGCGGCCATGAAGTAGCGGGCGAACAGACGTTGGGTCCCGTCGGCGCGCCCCGTATCCAGCCGCCAGTCGGCCTCGCCACGGGCGGGGAGGCGGACGGCGCCGCGCAGCTGCGGGTCGCGGGCGACGAGGGCGAACTCGGCGTCCTCGGGGCCGGCGAGGGTCAGGCGCACCTCCGGCGTGGCCGTGACGGGCCGCCCGGAGTCGATGTACAGGGACTCCTCGTATGCCGCTCCGGCGGCGGGCAGCAGCGCCGATAGAGACGCGGCGATGACGAGGAGACGCAGGGCGGGCACAGGAGTCGACCGTCGACGATAGCGCCGACGTTGGATAGCGCCGACGTTGCGAGCCCTCAAAGATCGGGCTGGCGAACGCGCTCTGCGGCGGTCTGGGGTTGGCGTTCGGGGGCCGGCGCCCGGGGCAGGCGGACCCGGAACTGGGCGCCGCGCTCAGACGGCACGAGGTCCAGTGATCCCTCCATCGCTTCGGCGGCACCGCGGGCGATCGCGAGCCCGAGACCCGCTCCGGGACGGGTCCGTACCGCCTGCGCGCGGTGGAACCGGTCGAAGATGCGCTCACGGTCCTCAACGGGAATGCCCGGCCCGTCGTCGGCGACGACGACGATGACCTCGTTCTCCTCGGCTCGGATCTCCACGGTGATCGTGCCGCCGTACTTGTTGGCGTTGTCGATCAGATTCGCGAAGACGCCACGGATCGCCTCGGGATCTCCGAGGACGTGCGCATTCTCGGGGGCGGGGGCGGTCAGCGATCCCCCCTCCGCGAGCAGCGATTCGACGAGGGTCACGACGTCGACCGCCTGCGGTGTGCGCGTGGGGATCGCGTCGAGACGGGCCAACGAGAGAAGGCCCTCGATGAGGTTGCCCATCCGGTCACTCGAGCGGGACATCTCCTCGAGCACCTCGCGCCGTTCGTCGGCGGGGATGTCGTGCGTCAACAGGAGATCGATGTCGCCCCGGAGTGCGGTCAACGGCGTGCGCAGCTCATGCGACGCGTCGGCGGCGAAGGTGCGCTGCTCTTCGAGCGTCTCTTTCAGGCGGCTGCGAGCATGATCGAGCCGTCCGAGCATGGTGTTCATGGCCGCCGCCAGGCGCCCGACCTCGTCGGGCCGGCCCTCCGGGATGCGGATCGACAGATCTCCGCTCAGGGCGACATGCTCAGCCGCGGCCTGGGCGGCCTCGAGTGGGCGCAGGAACGCGCGGACCAGCAGGAGGATGAAAGCGATGGCCAGCAGGCTGGCGACGATCGCGACGGTCAGCAGGACATAGCGGGCGACGCGGATGATCGCTTCGGTGTCGGCGATGGATCGGGAGAAGGTGAAGGTCTCGACGACCCCGTCCGCCCCCGTGCGCTGGAGGACGAGGCGCCTCAGGGTCCGCCCGTTCTCCTCGATGGTGAAGGGTTCGCCGATCGGCGTGCGGCCCGTCGGCGCTCCGGTCTCGCCCGGCAGCGCGGAGTCGATTCTCGTCTCCGGAATGGGTGCACCGGGTTCAGCGGGTCGCTCGCCGCCGCTGCCCCCCACGTCCACGCGGGTGCCCGGCGGAAGCGCGCCGTCATCGGGGGCGACCTCGGTCGACGCGCCGTCCGCCGGGGCCTCAAGGAAGTCGCGTTCGCCCAGATCCCCGTCCTCGAGCCCGGCGATGTTGGCCCGCGCGTCCTCCAGGAGGGCCTCATCGACGGCGTTGAGCCCCTGGTCACGGATCACGACGAAGCCGACGGCCGACACGAGCAGCACGGCCAGGCAGACCGCGATACCGGTTGCGAGCGCCAGGCGACTGCCCAGGCGCATCGTTCTCACGCGCGGGGCTCCCTGAGCACGTAGCCGACTCCGCGCACGGTGTGGAGCAGGCGCGGGCGCCCGCTCTCCTCGAGCTTGCGTCGCAGATAGCCCACGTAGACGTCGACGGCGTTTGTCTCGACCGGGTTGCGGTAGCCCCAGGCGTCGGTGAGGAGGCGGTCGCGCGACAGGACCGTGCCCGCGTGCTCGACCAGGGTCGCCAGCAGATCGAACTCGCGCCGGGTCAGCTCGATGGGATCGCCACCACGCGTCGCCTCACGCGTGGCCACGTCGATGGCGATGTCGCTGAAGGTCATCGGCCCGTCGGCCGGCGTGGAGCGGATCCTCCGCAGCAGGGAACGCACCCGGGCGACGAGCTCCGACGTGGAGAATGGTTTGACGATGTAGTCGTCGGCGCCGGCCTCCAGGCCGACGATCCGCTCCCCGACGGTGTCGCGCGCCGTGACCATGATGATCGGCACCCGGTCGCCGGCCGCCCGCAGCTCGCTGCAGACCTCCATACCGTCGCCGTCGGGGAGCATGAGATCGAGCAGGATCAGGTCCGGTCGCTCCCGCTTGACCGCTCCACGGGCGCCTGCGACGTCCTCGACAGAGTCGACGTCAAAGCCCTCATAGCCGAGGCTGCGCACCAGCATGGCGCGCACCTGGGGATCGTCCTCGACAACCAAGAGGCGTCCGTCCATGGGCCCAGCGTAGCTCAGGACACCGCCACCGCAGGTCCTCAAACGTTCGGGAACCCTGAGAACCGGAGGGGCGTCGCGCACGCTATGCTGCCGCGTCGTGAAGCACACCCTCTCTGTCCTCGTGGAAAACAAGCCCGGCGCGCTGTCGCGGATCGCCGGCCTCTTCACCCGGCGCGGCTTCAACATCGACAGCCTGGCGGTGAGCCCTACCGAGCAGGAAGACCGCTCCCGGATGACGATCGCCGTCGATGCCTCACGATTCCCCGTCGAGCAGATCACCAAGCAGCTCGACAAGCTCGTGAACGTCATCAAGATCCGCGATCTCGACCCCGAGAACATGGTTTCCCGCGAGCTGGGCCTGGTGAAGGTCGCCGCGACCGCGGAGACCCGCAGCGAGGTCATCCAGCTGGTTGAGATCTTCGAGGCGAAGATCGTTGACGTGACCGCGGACTCGGTCACCATCCAGGTGACCGGCACCGCCGAGGAGCTGGAGAACTTCGAGCGCCTGCTTCAGCCGTTCGGTGTCGTCGAGCTGGTGAAGACCGGGGTAGTCGCGCTCAGTCGCGGTTCCTCGACGACCTAGACCGTCACGTCCCGAGAGAGCGGACCTTGCATCGCGGTGCCCGACCGGGGCACGATGCCGTCCGAGCGCAATAACAACAGGAGACACCAGGAATGATCTACGACGACGACGCCGACCTCGGCCACCTCGACGGCAAGACCGTCGCCATCATCGGCTTCGGCAGCCAGGGGCACGCCCACGCCCTCAACCTTCACGACTCCGGGGTGAATGTCGTCGTCGGCCTGCGCGCCGGCAGCGGGTCGGTCGCCGATGCCGAGAAGGCCGGCCTCACGGTCATGTCGCCCGCCGAGGCCGCCGCCGCCGGCGACCTGGTCATGATGCTCACGCCGGACGAGTACCAGGGCGAGCTCTACGAGAGCGACATCGCCCCGGGGTTGAGCGAGGGCAACATGCTCCTGTTCGCCCACGGGTTCGCGATCCGTTTCGGTCAGGTGACCCCCCCCGCCGGCGTCGATGTCGCGATGGTCGCGCCGAAGGGGCCGGGCCACCTCGTGCGGCGGACGTTCAGCGAGGGTCAGGGCACGCCCGGCCTGGTCGCGATCGAGCAGGATGCAAGCGGGAGCGCGCGCGACATCGCACTCGCCTACGCCAAGGGCATTGGCTCCACCCGCGCCGGCGTCATCGAGACGACCTTTGCGGAGGAGGCGGAGACGGACCTGTTCGGCGAACAGGCCGTGCTGTGCGGGGGAACGACCGAGCTCGTGCGCGCGGGGTTCGAGACGCTGGTGGCCGCGGGCTACCAGCCGCAGCTCGCATACTTCGAGTGCCTCCACGAACTCAAGCTGATCGTCGATCTCATGTACGAGAAGGGCATCAGCGGCATGCGCTACTCGATCTCCAACACCGCGGAGTTCGGCGACATGACTCGCGGCCGGCGGATCATCACCGACGATACCCGCGCGGAGATGAAGAAAATCCTCGAGGAGATCCAGTCCGGCGAGTTCGCCGAGGAGTGGATCAACGAGGTCAAGAGCGGGCGCTCCAACTTCGATGCCATGAAGCAGGAGCAGGCCGACCATCAGATCGAGACGGTGGGCAAGGAACTCCGGGGCATGATGAGCTGGATCGACACCGAGTTCCACGAGTCCTGATCTGCTCGCGGCCCGTGCCCTGCCCGCGGCCGTGTCTCGTCCGAGCCGCAACGATCGCCCGGGCGGCGTCTGTCAGGCGGCGCCCTCCTTGCCGACCGCGCTCCGGATACGACCGGCGGTCCGCAGGGCGGTAAGGGCCGACAGGAGCGCGATCACGAGGGCGGTGACGATGATCCAGGGCGCCAGGTCGTCGAAGGCGTTCGCCTCGCGTCCGCGTGATGTTCCCTCGGTCACCTCGAAGGTCACCTCGATCCCTTCGCCGGGAATGCCCTCTCCCGACGCCTCGTTCCAAGGGGTGGCGCTGAGGACGTGGGTCCCGACGTCGAGGACGAGCGGGAGGTAGTCGCGACTCCCCGTGACGTCGCCGGCCACCGCGTAGGGGGCGGTGTCCTCGATCGTGCGCTCGCTATTGAACTGAAAGGCGACGCTGCCGACCTCGGGCGGAGAAGTGTCAGCCCGGATCGCGACCTCGTCGGGTAGATCGCCCCGGGGCACGATCGCGCCGTCGGACAGCAGGCCGACGTCGACGTCCTTGTCGGCGTCGACCACGATCACGTTCAGGACTCGGCCGGGAAGAGTGTCTCCGTCGGACGGAGGCGTGGGGGTGGCGCCGTCGGCGACCTTCAGGTAGCCGATCGGAGGATCGGCGGTGGGGGCGACGCTTCCGCGAACCAGGATGAGCGTCCCGATGCCGGCGACCAGCGCCACCGAGCCGAT
>JAHEIS010000115.1 GCA_024639225.1 Actinomycetes bacterium
GGCGGCGGATCTCGCCGAGCCGAGCGCCCGCGGTCGCGCGATCGGCGTGGTGATCTGGGCCGCCACGGCGGGCGCGGTGCTCGGGCCGATCCTGGCCACCTCCGTGGCGGAGCCCGTCGCGACCGCCGTCGGCGCGGCGGAGTATGTGGGCACCTATCTCTTCAGCGCGCTGGTGCTCGCCCTGGGTGCGGTCGTCGTCGGCCACAGCCTGCGACCGGACCCGCTGCTCCTGGCCCGGTCCGGCGGTGAGGCCGTCCCGACGCGCAAGGACGCGTCGCTGGCGACCGGCTGGGCGGCCATTCGCGCCTCGTCCCGGGTTGCCGTCGCGACCGGCGGCCTGGTGACCGCCCACATCGTGATGGTCGGGATCATGACCGTCACCCCGCTCCACCTCAGCGACGGGCACAACGGCCTGCGAATCATCGGCTTCGTCATCTCGGTTCACATCCTGGGCATGTACGCGTTCTCGCCGATCATGGGGTGGCTCACCGACCGGATTGGCGCCCCCGCGGTGATCGTCGGCGGTGGGATCCTGCTGTTCCTGGCCGCCGAGATGGCCGCCGCGACCGGGCCGAACGAGCGGCCGGAGATCTTCGTCGCCCTGTTCCTGCTCGGCCTCGGGTGGAGCGCGGAGCTGGTCGCTGCGAGCAGCGTCATCGCCAACCAGGTGCCCCTGGGTCGCAAGGTCGCCGCCCAGGGTGTCGCCGACCTCCTGATGAACAGCTTCGGCGCGGCGTCGGGAATCGCCGCCGGCTTTCTGCTCGGCTCACAGGGATTCGACACGCTCGGCCACGCGGGCGCCGTCCTCGCCGTTCTGGTGATACTCGCGGGCCTGGCCACGCTGCGCTTTCCGCCACGGCCGGAGCCGTCGGGAGCTTTAAGCGGCTCGTAAGGTCCACCGGTAAGAATGGCGCAGTGGCTCTCCTGATCTTCGCGTTCCTCGCGGGCCTCGCCACCGCGCTGGCGCCCTGCATCCTTCCCGCGCTCCCTTTGGTGCTCGGCGGCGGCATGGGCGGCGGCCGGCGGCGGCCGGTCGGGATCGGGATCGGGCTGGTTGCGAGCTTCGTGCTGGCGGCCCTCGGCGTGACCGCGGCGCTCGAGTTTCTCGGCCTGTCGGCATCGACGATCCGCACCATCGCGATCGTGGCGCTGTTGGCCTTCGGCCTCGCGCTGTTGCTGCCGTGGCTCGATCGCCGGTTGGGCGCCGCGCTCTCACCCGCCACGCGACTGTCCGAGCGGCTGCCGCGCGGGGGGGACGGTCTCGGGGGCGGCATGCTTCTCGGCGGTGCTCTGGGCCTCGCCTGGACCCCCTGCGCCGGCCCTATCCTCGCCGGCCTGACTGCAGCGATCGCGACCGCCGGCCGCGGCGCCGATGTCGTCCTCGCTCTGGTCGCCTACGCCATCGGCGCGGCGCTGCCCATCACCGCTCTGGCCTGGGGCGGCGGCCGCCTCTCGAGCCGGCTCGGCCCGTATTCGGGGATCTTCCGCCAGGCCATGGGGGCGCTCATGATCGTCGCCGCGACGGTGATGCTCGCCGGGCTGGATGTCCGGCTGACCGCGCGAGCACTCGCCGATCTGCCGGGATACGAATCGACCATCCAGGCCATCGAGCGCAGCGACGCCGCACGCGATGCCATCGACGGGCTCTCGGGCACGCCCGCCGGCCCCTCGCCCCTGGCGGTCGCCGAGAGCGATGGCGACGACGCGGCTCTGGCCGAGGCCGTGGCGGATCTGCCCAATGCGGGACCTGCCCCCGAGGTCAGGGAGATCAGCGAGTGGTTCAACACGGAACCGCTGACGCTCGCCGGCCTCCGCGGCAAGGTCGTGCTCGTCGATTTCTGGACCTACTCGTGTGTGAACTGCGTGCGCACCCTCCCGCACCTGCGGGCGTGGCACACGGAGTACGCCGACGACGGTCTCGTCATCCTCGGCGTACACACGCCGGAGTTCGCCTTCGAGGCAGACCCGGGCAACGTCGGCGACGCCGTGGAGGATCTGGGTATCGAGTATCCCGTCGCCCTGGATCCCGACTATGGGACGTGGACGGCCTACCGCAACCGCTTCTGGCCGGCCAAGTACCTCGTCGATCGCAACGGCGATGTCCGGTACGCCCACTTCGGGGAGGGCGCCTATTCCGAGACCGAGAACCTGATCCGGCTCCTGCTGGGAGAGCCCGAGACCGCCGCGACCCGATCCGCCGCCATCCCCGAGGAGCGGGACACGAGCGTCGTGCACGGTGATGGGCAGACGCCGGAGTCCTATCTGGGCTACCAGCGACTTGACCGCTTCGGCGCACCTGAGCAGCTGCGGCGCGATGAACCTGCCGACTACGCCGCGCCGTTCAGTCTCCCGGCGGACCACGTCGCGCTCGACGGGCGGCTGGTGATGACCGCCGAGTACACCGAGGCCGTCCGCGACGGCTCTATCCACCTCAACTTCGAGGGCCGGGATGTCTTCCTCGTCCTCGAGAGATCCGGGGCCACCGGTGGGGTCGAGGTCCTACTCGACGGCGAGGCGGTGCCGGCCGGTAGCGCGGGAGATGACCTGGTGGACGGACGGGTCACCGTCGGCGACTCGCGCCTCTACTCGCTCATCCGGCTACCCGAGCGGGGCCGTCACCGGCTCGTGCTCCGCCTTGATCCCGGCGTACGGGCCTTCGCCTTCACCTTCGGCTGAGGCCGGGCGGGTCACGGGCCCGCGGATGCAGGTTCGACCCCGGCACAGCATCTTGGTCTAGCGTCGGGCGTATGGGAGACCCGAGCCACACCGCCCGAGAAGCGGCCCGGATCGCCGGCACCACGGCGAGAACGCCGTACGATTGCCACCGCAGCGCGCTGGTCGGCGCTTGGGGGCGGGTGAGCGGCGGCCGCCGCTACGCGGCGCGCGAACTCGAGCGACTGCACGGCCTGCCGAGTGACCGCGAGCTCGGGATCCGGCTCGAGGAGATCGCGGCCCGGCGTGATGATCCGGACGCCGACCCACGGTTCCACGCCCACCACGACGCGTTCGCCCCCGGCATCGCGGCCGGGGTCCGCGATGCGATCGTCGCGAACATCGGCGCCTGAGGGCCAGTGTCCTCGACCCTGCCCCGCGACACACCCGGTCTGATCGAGGCCGGCGGACACGCCTACCCCGCGGTTCTCCTGCCGAGAATCTCCGCGGACCCCGGGCGCGCCGTCCGTGCCGACGACGTCGCTGCGGATGTCGACCGGGAGCTCGAGGCGGCCGGCGCGAGCCATGTCGACGCACTCCGGGAGGCGGGTGCAACGCTCTGGGATGGTCCCGTGCTCGTCTACGAGCGGGTCGCCGACGGGGCCGTCATCTGCCGCCGATCGTCCTACTTCCGGGTACTGGCGACGAGCGCCGCGGTCGGTGCCGAGCTGGCGGTGACCGGCGCCGATGCCCCGCTGTCGGAGCTGCCGCTACGGCGCCGTGCCATCCGTCTGGCGGGAGGGGACCCGATCGCCTCCGGCCGGGGACGGGCCGCGGCCGTGGGGCTCAACATCGCGGTCGTCGCCGTCGGCGGCGGAGGGAGGTCTGCGCTGATCGGTCGTCGGAGCCGCTCAATGGCCGCGATGCCGGGGATGTGGTCGTTCGTCGCCGGCAACATCGAGCCCACCGACGGGCCGCGGCCGCTCGCCTCCGCCCTGGGCCGCGAACTCACCGAGGAGATGCCGGCGATCTCCGTGGCCGACGCGCGCGAGCTCGTGAGCGGGGCCCGTGTTCACGGAGCCTGTTTCAGCCTCGGCCGGCTGGGCCCGTCGCTGCTGGCGTCCACCCGGATCGACGCGACGGCCGACGACCTCGGCCGTCTCGACGCCGAGGAGTTCGACGAGACGCGGGTCATCGATCTCGACGACCCGGAATCGTGCTGGACGGGGATGTCCCCGGGATCGCTCGTGCCCTCTTCGGCCGCCCTCCTTTCGGAGCTGATCGCCGACGACTGACGCTCAGGGAGGACGAGCGCGTTCGCACGGGCGCGCGCGGCGTTCCGGGTCGGCATCATCGCCGTCACTGCCATCTCCCGGGAACGGAACGTGGCGGTCCCGATGATGAGCGGGAGGATGGTCGACGCCGGCCAACCGCCTCGACGGCTCCGTCGCGCTTCCGGACGCCCTCAACCCCGAGCGCCAGTCCGGTCCCTGCGGTCACGAGACGGACCTCGCCCGGACACGGTCGCTCAGGGACACCTGACCACCGGTCGTGGGCGGTAACATCACCGCCGGTGGCGCGCCGCCGCAGTCTTTGTCGATCAGGAAAGGTCACGGCTTGGATCTCTACGAGTACCAGGGCAAGCAGCTCTTCGCACGACAGGGGATCCCCGTCCCCGATGGCGACGTCGCCGAGACGCCGGAGCAGGCGCGGGCGGCGGCGGAGAAGATCGGCGGCAAGGTCGCCGTCAAGGCTCAGGTCCAGGTCGGCGGGCGCGGAAAGGCCGGTGGCATCAAGGTCGCCGACGACGCCGCAGACGCCGAGGCCAAGGCGCGCGAGATCCTCGGCATGGACATCAAGGGGCACACGGTCCACCGGGTGTGGATCGAGGCGGCCTCGGACATCGCCAAGGAGTACTACGCCTCCGTCACCTTCGACCGGGGCGTCAAGAAGCCGCTGGTGATGCTGTCGGCGATGGGCGGGGTCGACATCGAGGATGTCGCCGAGAACAACCCCGACGCGCTGGCACGACTCCACGTCGATCCTCTGAGCGGCTTCCAGCCGCACCACGCGCGGCGGCTGGCCTTCGAGGCGAACATCGACCCGGGTGCGATCAAGGGCGTTGTCGACATCCTCGGCCGGCTCTACGAGGGCTTCATCGCCAGCGACGCGATGTTGATGGAGATCAATCCGCTGATCGTCACCGGCGATGGCGATGTCCTGGCGCTCGACGCGAAGGTCACGATCGACAACAACGCGCTCTACCGCCAGCCCGACATCGCCGGGCTGCAGGACACGACGACCGAGGACCCCCAGGAGAGGATGGCCCAGGAGCGCGGCGTGACCTACGTCAAGCTCGACGGCGATGTCGCCATCCTCGGCAACGGCGCCGGCCTGGTCATGAGCACCCTCGACGTCGTCGCCCTCGCCGGTGGCCGCCCGGCCAACTTCCTCGACGCCGGAGGCGGGTCCCAGGCCGACGAGGTCGTGGCCGCACTCGAGGTCACGCTCTCCGACCCCAAGGTCAAATCGCTGCTGGTGAACATCTTCGGTGGCATCACCCGCTGCGATGAGGTCGCCAAGGGCCTCCTCACCGCGCTCGAGACGCTCGGGGCGACCCTGCCGATCGTGGTCCGTCTGGACGGGACGAATGAGGACGAGGGTCGGAAGATCATCGCCGAACAGGCTCCCGACAACGTCGTCGTGGAGCAGACAATGTTGTCCGCCGCCCAGCGGGCGGTCGACCTCGCAAAGGAGGCCGCATGAGCATTCTCATCGACGAGAACACCCGTCTGGTGGTGCAGGGCATCACCGGACGCGAGGGGGCCTTCCACGCGACCCGCAACAAGGAGTACGGCACCAACGTCGTCGCCGGCGTCACGCCCGGCAAGGGCGGCCAGGACGTCGAGGGAATTCCGGTATTCAACTCGATGGCCGAGGCCGTCGCCGAGACCAACCCCAACGTCGCCATGGTCTTCGTGCCGCCGCGGTTCGCGGCCGACGCGATCTACGAGGCGATCGAGAGTGGCGTCGAGCTGATCATCACGATCACCGAGGGCATCCCCGCCCACGACATGCTCCGCGTCTACACCCACCTCAAGCGTGGGCAGCAGATCCTCGTGGGCCCGAACTGCCCCGGCATCATCAGCCCGGGCAAGGCCAGCGTGGGCATCATGCCGACGCAGGTCTTCCGCCCCGGAAAGGTCGGTCTGGTGAGCCGCAGCGGCACGCTGACCTACCAGATCTCGAAGGAGCTGGCGCTCAAGGGCATCGGCCAGAGCACGGTCGTCGGCATCGGCGGAGACGCGGTCGTCGGCAGCTCGTTCATCGACATCCTGGGACTCTTCGAGCAGGACCCCGAGACGGAGCTGGTGGTCATGGTCGGCGAGATCGGCGGCGACGAGGAGGAGAAGGCAGCGGCCTTCATCTCCGAACACATGTCGACCCCCGTGGTCGCCTACATCGCCGGTTTCCAGGCGCCCCCCGGCAAGCAGATGGGGCACGCGGGGGCGATCATCACGGGCTCCTCGGGCACGGCCGCGGCCAAACAGGAGGCCCTCGAGGCCCACGGCGTCCGGGTCGGCACGAACCCGAGCGAGGTTGCCGAAATCGTCGCCGAGCGGGTCTGAGGCGACCCGGTGCGAACCTGCTCCTTCGGATGGGTCCCCCGGCCCATCCGGAGGTTGCGCCCCAAAACCCCGGCCGGTTCGATCCGGGTGTGTCGAACACGAGGACTACGGTGGCCCTGAGCGCCACCCCGGATGACGCGCGCCTGCCGGCCGCACGACCCACCGGAGCGAGCTTCATCTCCTGGATGCAGCACTGCCGGCGCAGCGACACGATCGCGGAGGCCCTCAACGGCCCCTCGCATCTGATCCGGCCGGAACGACCCGACCGCGCCCCGCTCCGCTACCCGGTGCAGCTGGCGCAGAGCCTGCGCGCGCTCTGGCGCGACCGCCCGGTCGCCGTGATGGTCGCCTCGCCCCCCTTCCTGGCGCCGCTCGCCGCCTGGATCTACTCGTCCGTGCGCGGCGTCCCCTTCGCCATCGACGCCCACTCGGGCGTGTTCAACGACCCGCGGTGGTCCTGGGCGACGCGGATCAACCGCTTCCTTTCGCGGCGTGCCGCCGCCACCATCGTCACCGGAAACCACTACCGGGACCTGGTGGCCTCGTGGGGCGCGCGGCCGCTCGTCATCGGCGCGGTCCCCTGCCGCTTCCGCGATGAGGTCGCTCCCGCCGATCTCGGCCCCGGCGTCCACATCGTGTTTCCCTGCACCTGGTCCTTCGATGAGCCCGTCGACCGGCTGGTCGCGGCCGCCCGCCGGACCCCGGGGGTCACGGTCCACATCACCGGCCGCCCCAAGGGCCCCGCCGCGGCGCACCTCGAGGGCGCGCCGGACAACGTGCGCCTGGCCGGCTGGCTGTCGGACGACGAGTACACGGCACTGATGAAGGGGTGCGACGGTGTGCTCGCGCTCACCAGCCGTGACCACACCATGCAGCGGGCCGGCGAGGAGTCGCTCGAGCTGGGTAAGCCTCTGATCTGCAGTGGCTGGAGCCTGCTGCGCGAGACGTTCTCCCAGGGCGCTCTCTTCGTTGACAACACAACGGATCAGCTCGCCGACGCGCTGGCCGAGATGGCAGAGCGGCACACCGAACTCGCCGCCGAGATGGTTGAGC
>JAHEIS010000116.1 GCA_024639225.1 Actinomycetes bacterium
CGGCCGTGGCCGTCGCCACGCGCGGTCGGTGGTCGCCGCCGGCGTAGCGCTTGAGGTCGTCGCAGGCCTCGGCAACGAGATCAGTCCGATCGGCCGGCGTGCCGTCGGCGTTGAAGCGGACGGTGCCGAGCTCGGGCCCGACCGCGGTGAGCCGTCCGAAGAAGCCTTCACACCTCACGCTGACGCTGCGCCGAGCGATCTCCGAAGCGACCATGCCGAACCGCTGCTCGGCGGCCTGGGCGCGGAATTCGAGGATCCCGAGGACCCCGGCGGCGACCATGACGAGGCCGATCACGGCGGGGCGTCCGCCGCCGTGACGCGCGTCCCAGAGCATCCGGAGAAAGATGAGAAGCAGAACTGCCACGACGACCAGGCGGATGCTGAGGTGCACAGTGATCCATCGGCTCGTCGCGGGCTGGCCTCAAGCCTGCGGCGGTCGGCTCAGTGTGGGGGCTCAGGGCGTCAGCGGGTCGCGCTCGCGCCCGGTCCCGAGCACCACGGGCTCGCCGCAGGGGAAGACATCGATCCGGGTACCCGCCGGTTCGTCCGCGTAGCAGGTGATCGCGCGGGCGCCGGGGTGATGCCGATGTCGACATCCACGGCAGGTGAGGTCCAGGAGCATCGCTCAGTTCTCGGTTTCGGGTGGGGTCCGCCCCTCGGTCATCAACAGCTCCCGCTTGCGGTCGATGCCCCAGCGATAGCCGCCAAGGCTGCCGTCGGAACGAATGATCCTGTGACAGGGCACGACCAGCGCGACGGGGTTCGCCCCGCAGGCGCTTGCCGCCGCGCGGTGGGCGCGCGGCCGACCGACCTCCCGGGCCAGGCCGGCATAGGTCCGCGTCTCGCCGACCGGGATCTCGCGGAGCGCCTTCCACACCTCCATCTGGAAGGTCGTTCCGCGGAGATCGAGGGGGAGATCCCGACGCGCGGGTCGCCCCGCGGCGAGGTCGGCGACAACATCCAGGGCAGAGGCGAGTGCCACGTCGTCGCGCAGCAGATCGGCCTTCGGGAACTCGGCTGCGAGCTCTGTGGCGAGTTCCGTGGCGGCGCCCAGCCGGACCGCACACACTCCGCGCAGCGTCGCCGCGACCAGGACCTCGCCCAGAGCGGACGGGCCGACGCTCCAGACGACGGTCTCACCGGCCCCGCCGGCCCGGTAGCCGCCGGGCGTCATGCCGAGCCGCCGGGCGACGTCCTCATACAGCGCCCGACCGGGCGCCTCGCCGGCGGCGCGGGCGCCCTCGGTCACGCTCTCGGCGTCGGCAAGCTCGCGGCGGACGGCATCGGCGCGACACGCGCGGGCGTACTCGCCCATGCCGACGCCGCAGTGCCGGATGAAGATCCGCCGCAGGTGGCGGGCCGACCAGCCGCTCTCGGCGACGACCTGGGCAACGCTCGCACCCTCCGCCAGCCGGCGGCAGGCTCGCACGACGGCCTGCACATCGGCCTGCTGCGGCAGGGGCGTCCGGGGCGAACAACGCTTGCAGGGCCGGTAGCCCGCGCCTTCGGCGAGGTCGGGCGAAGCGAAGAAATGGACGTTCTCCCGTCGCGGGAGACGTGAGCGACAGCCCGGCGCGCAGTAGACGCCCGTCGTCGCGACGCCGTAGACGAACGTTCCCGCGGCCGCCGCGTCGCGCTCCTTGACGCGCGTCCACCAGATCTCGTCGCGTTCGCTCATGGGGTGGACGCTACGTCGTCATCTCACCCGCCGCCATCCGTCCGCGGCCGGGTAATTCGGCGCCCGTGATAGACATTCGCCGCGCCGCCCGGCGCCTCGTCATCAGCGGCTGCGAAAGGCTCCGTGGAACGCTTCGGATTCGTCGGACTGCCCAACGCGGGCAAGTCCAGTCTCTACAACGCCTTGGCCGGCGGTGGTGCTCTGGCTGCTCCGTACGCCTTCGCGACCACCGATCCCAACGTCGGGGTGGCCAGGGTCCTGGATACCCGCCTCGACGCGCTCGCAGAGATGAGCGGCTCGGCCAACGTCGTTCCCGCCACGGTCCAGTTCACCGACATCGGAGGTCTCGTCGAGGGCGCCCACAAGGGTGAGGGGCTGGGAAACATGTTCCTGGCCGGTATCCGCGAGGTCGACGCGATCGTGTTCGTCCTCCGCGCCTTCGACGATGCCGACGTGCCCGGCGACCCGGACCCGCTCGAACAGCTCCGGGTGCTCGAGATCGAACTCAGCCTCGCCGATCTCGAGTCGGCGGAGAAACACCTCGACAAGCAGCGCAAGGCGGCGCGCGGCGACGCGTCGCTCGGCGCGACGGTGACCGCGCTCGAGCACGCCGGGGCGGCGCTGGCCGAGGGTACGCCGGTCTACCGCAGCGACCTGACCGCGGACGAGCGGGAGGCGCTGCTGCCCTTCTTCCTGCTGACGAACAAGCCCGTGCTCGCGCTGGTCAACATCGGTGAGGGGCAACTCGATGAGAGCGCCGCGCTCGTCGCTCCGGTTGGCGAGGCACTCGACGGCGCCGAGGTGCTCCCGATGTGTGTCCAGCTCGAGGCCGAGGCCGCGCTGCTTCCCGCCGACGAGCGTCAGGAGATGCTCGAGGGCCTCGGCCTCGGCCGGGGGGCGCTCGTGAGCTTCGTGCAGGCGGCGTACACCCTCATGGGGCTGCGGACGTTCTTCACGACAGGCGAGAAGGAGAGCCGGGCCTGGACGTTCCGCGCGGGGGCCACCGCCCCCGAGTGCGCGGGCGTGATCCACACCGACTTCGAGCGCGGCTTCATCCGGGCCGAGACGATCCACGTCGATGAGTTGCTGGCGATCGGATCCCTGGTCGCGGCCCGAGCCGAGGGAAAGGTCCGCAGCGAGGGCAAGGACTACCAGCCCGTCGACGGCGACGTGATGGAGTTCCGCTTCAACGTCTAGGCCGTTGCGGACCTGGGGTGGTCCCTCTTTCGGCGACAGCGGGGGGTCGGCCTAGGCTCCGCGCATGAACTGGGTTCTGTCCGGAGGTTCGCAGCGTCGGGCTGCGCGGTGGGGGATCGCTCTCATCGTGCTGATCGGCGTCTGGGGGTGTGGGGGCGACGACGAGAGCCGTCGCGGGTTGACCGGGTTGTCGGTTGACGTCGCCAACACGTTCGAGTCCGTCGACCAGACGGACGGGGAAGAGGTCCCTTTCGCTGAACCCGAGTCGGCCGTCGTCGGGCCGGAGATCGAGTTCGCGCCTTTCATCCTCTACGACATCGACATCAGCGACGGAGAGATCTCGATGGACTACGCCGGCGGCGAGGAGCTCGCGCGGGTGATCGAGGCCGGGACAGCCGACCGCTACCGGTTCACGTTCTCGGAAGGGGTTCTCGAGGAAGCGGTGGCCGACGACGCGGCCCCCCTCGTGCCACGCGTCCGCGTCGAGTCGCCGACGACGCTGCTGGTTGAGATCGGCGAGGGCATGGAGATCGGCGACGGCTTCCGGGCCGTCATCGCCGTGACCACCCGCTGATCAGATGAACGGCCACACGGGCGAGAGGATTCGTTCGCCCAGGCGCATCCGCAGCGCGTGCCGGAACAGCGGATCGGGAACGAAGTAGGCGTTGGTGATGAGGACCTGCTCCTGGGCGCGCTCGATCGCGCGGAGATAGATGCTCCGGATGGGGTAGACCCGACCCAGAGGATCGTTCCGGGCTTGTGCGCGGGATTCGCGCCGATGAGAATACGGGCCCGTCCCGCTCTGCCAGGAGGCCCCGTGTCACTTCAGGAAGCTCTCGTCGTGGTCCACATCGTCGCGGCCGCCGCCTGGATCGGCGGCGGAATCCTGTTCGCCGCCCTTGCCGCCCGGGCCTGGGCGTCCAACGATGAGTTCAAGGTGCTGGAGCTGAGTGAGATGGGGGACCATGTCGGGCGGAGGGTGTTCGGGCCGGCCGCCGCGGTCCTCCTCATCTCCGGGGTCTGGGCAGTGATCGACGGCCCGTGGAGCTTCAGCGACACCTGGGTATCGATCGGTTTCGCCGCGTTGATCATCGGCCTCGGCATCGCAGCATTCTGGCACCGCACTGAGGGTGCTCGGATCCGGGCCGCCGTGGCGGAGGGCGGCGTTGAGGGGGCTGCCCGGCGCGTGGGCCGACTCGGCGGGCTCATCGGTACCGCCGAGATCCTCGTGCTGATCGTCGCCGTGTGGGCGATGGTCGCCAAGCCCGGGCTCTGAGACCCGGCGTCACTCGCTCAATCGCGTCGGCGCCGGCGGGCGAGAGCGCGCAACCGCGCGCCCACCTCCCGGCCGACGACCGGCTTTGACACGCAGTCGTCCGCGCCCGCGGCGAAGCCTTCGAGGCGCTGGGTGTCGCCCGCGGGCGGCGTGATCATCAGGACCATCGGCCGGCCCGGTTCCTCACCCAGTTCCCGGCACAGGGCGAACCCGTCGATCGTGCTGAGGCTGAGGTCGACGAGCACGACGTCATAATCGTTGTCTCCGCGATGGCGCATGACGTCTTCAGAGGTCGCGGCCGCACGGACCTCGAAGCCCTGCTGATCGAGATCGCGCAACAGTCCCCGCCCCGACGGCTTGTCGGACGTCACAACCAGGATGCGCGTGTGATCCGCGAGATCCCGGTCAGCCAGGTCGCGTGCTCGCGACGAAGTCGAGCTGAGAGTCATGGGCGGGAACAGCCGAAGTGGTTCGGCCGTGGGGCGAGCCTACCCCGGTGCGGCGACCATGGCAGCCGGCGGCGTTACGAAACGCACGGCCACTCCGGAATCAGGGATGGGTTCTGGCGTTTACGGGGGTAAGGAATTTGTGGAGCAGCGACGGATCGAGTCGCCGCGCCGTCTCGGCGGCATGTGACGCGTCGATGTCGAGTGCTCGCGCGGAGCCCGCGCCGCGGCCCATGCGCACCTCCATGGTGCAGAGGTCGGCACGGCGCTGGAACGGAGACGAGCGCACACGGTACTCGACGATCGCTGCGGGGTCGACGATCGTCGTCCGGCGCGACAGGCTGCCCTCGCGCAGGCGCAACAGCCGGCCATTGAAACCGGTCGCAAGCGACCGCCACCGATCCCGGCCGATCCAGACCGCCGGGACCAGCAGCGCGGCCGCGGCGATGGCCCAGCCGAGCCTCCCGACCAGCCCCAGGCTGAGCACCAGCAGCGCAACGGGAACCGTCGCGCGCACGATCCGTCGTGACAGGGCGCGCCGCGGATGCCCCCGCGCGTCGCGCGGCACCGCGGGGAGAATCCGCCGGACCAGTGTCTCGGCGACCGTGATGTCGGTGGCCGGATGCAGCTGGGTCCGGCCCGCACCGGCCCCCGAGTCGGCGCCGACTCCGGTGATCCGAGCGCGCACGCCGGCCAGACGGAGGGGTCGCCATGTGAGGGGCTCCCGGACTTCGAGCGCCGCGAGGCGTCCCCGGTCGATCGACACCTGTCGGCGACGTAGCAGTCCGCGCTCGCTGACGAGCTGACCCGGCGGCGTCGACAGGCGAAAGCGCCCGTCCGACAGCACGCTCGCGACGGCGGCGGTGATGACGACGGCGATGAGCAGAGCGGCCCCGATGAGAAGGGCCGTGAGAACGCCCCCGTCGGCCAGCCCACCGACCCGGTCGCGCGCGCCGTCGGCCAGCGGTCTCCACACGTCCTCGCCGGCCGCGGCCAGGGCGCCGGCCGTCGCGGCGGCGATGCCGAAGGGGACCGCGAGCCAGCGAGGTCCGGTCGCCCCGGCGACGGCCAGGGTCCGCAGGTCCGCCTCGGCGATCGGGGCGGCGGCTTCGGCGCCGGTCGAATCTCCCAGAAGCTCGCGCTGCAAGGCTTCGCCGTCGGCGATGCTGACCGCCGACAGCGACAGCTCCGAGCCCTTCCCGCCTTCGGCGGCCGCGTCCACGGTGACCCGTCGTAGCCCGAGCAGGCGGTGGATCACCGGCGCGCTGAGATCGATGCCGCGGATCCGGTCGCGCGGCACGACCTTGCGCTCCAGCGTGAAGATCCCGCGCTCGACGACCAGGCTGTCCCCGACGACCCCGTACCGGAAGCGCCACCATTCGGCGACGCCCCAGCCGATGCCCGCGACCAGGACCGTGAGGACGATGTTGGCGATCCGGCCAAGTTCGCCCTGGGCGATGGCAAGGCCGACGATGATGACGGCGGGCAGCCCGGCGACGCCACCGGCCGCGAGCAGCACCCCGAGCGGGTGCAGCCGTCTGAGGGGGGCGTCCGGTTCTATGCGCCCTCACCCCGGCCGGTGCGGGCGGAGAGCTCGGCCTGCAGCTCCGCAGCCGTGGCGGCGCTCAGCCCCGGGATGCGCACGGCCTCGCCGGCGGCGGTGCTCACGCCGGCGCTGGCCAGGTTGACCATGCGCTCGAGGGGTCCCCGCCGCGTCTCGACTGTCTGGACGCGGGTGTGGGGGACGGCGATGAACTCGCGCAGCAACCAGCCGCGCTGGACGACCAGGCCGGCCTCGGTCACCTCCCATCGGTAGTGGCGGTAGCTGATCCCGGGAATGCTGATCGCCGCGACGATCGTGCCCACGAGCGCGAGCCCCACCGCCGCGGCCAGGAGGGGAGCGGGGAGCGAGGTGAACTCCGCCAGCAGGCTGGCGGCGAGCGCGGCCAGCCCCGTCAGCAGCAGACCGCTGAGAAGCCTCTCGACAGCCCAGATCCGCCGCACCGCCGGATCGAGTGCGTTCTCCGGAGGCCGTAGGCCGGGGATGACGGGCGGCGCAGGTTCGGCGTCGGTGGGCATTCGCTACGAGGGTAGATGGAGAGCGGCGGAGGCGCCGGGTGGACGGGTGCCGGATCGAGGTGTCGTCGTCCGGCGGAGCGGTCGGGCTCCGCCCCGGACGTCGCCGCTGAGGGCCTCGAAATGATGGAAGTGGCAGCATTGCTATCCCGCTTCAGGGGCATCGACGAAGAAATGGCCGCCTTCTAGGCTCCTGAGCCGCCCCAAAGAGCGCAGGGCCGTCATCACGCCACCGGGCGCGGTCCGGGTCCGACATTGAGTCGCAAGCGATCCTCAGACACACCGCCTATCGATCCGCTCGAGCCCGAGTCGGCTGAGCGCCCCCGGGGCGAGACGCCCGGTGGCCGCCGCCTCGCCCCGTCGATCGAAGAGTCTCCGCACGCGCCCGAGGTCATCGAGGTGGTGTCTTCCGCACCTGTCGAGAACGCGGCGGAGCCGCGACCGCGTCCCTCCGCACGCCCCCCTACGGGAGCATCGGCTCCCGTCGCGCGCCCGCCCCAGCCCAGCCGCCCGGCCGGCGTCGTTTCCCGGCGCGCGGAGCGGCGGACCCCGACTCCGCCGTCCTCGCCGCCGCCGGAGTCGCCGCCCGCGCTCGCCGCGAGTGGAGATGGT
>JAHEIS010000117.1 GCA_024639225.1 Actinomycetes bacterium
CCGGCTCGTGCCCGGCGGCCAGACCCGCGAGCTGCGAGCGGATGCTCTCCGCGGTGCGGGGCCCGATTCCGGAGACCGTCGTCAGCCCCTCCTCGGACTCTGCCCGCGCCCGGAGCGATTCGATGTCCGTGACGTCGGCCTCCTGCCAGAGCGCCCGGGCCCGCGCCGGGCCGATGCCCTCGATTCGCGCAACCGCCGCCAGTCCGCGAGGCACCCGCGCGGCGAGCTTCTCCAAGGCGGCGATCTCTCCGGTTTCGAGGAGCTCGCGGATCTTCGCGGCGAGCGTGTCACCGATATCCGCCAGGTCCGTCGCCCGACCGGCTCTCGCCAGCTGGGCGACCGATCGCTCTTCGCCAGCCACGCGGACCGCCGCCCGCCGGTAGGCCATGGTCCGGTGGCGCACGGCCCCGTCGAGTTCGAGCAGGTCCGCCACCAGGTGAAAGGCCCGCGCGATCTCCCCGTTGGTGACCTCTCCGGCCGTCGCCACGATTCGACTATAGCTTTGTCGGGTACTACCGATATCGTGTTCGGAGGCGCGCCCGATACGCCGTGCGCACCGGCGGCACCGCGCCCCCACCCACCTCAGGAGCAGAGCGCCAGATGAAGATCATGCAGTCGTCCCGCGGCCGCACCGTGGCCGTGTCCGCCGTCGGGCTCGCCGGAATCGCCGCCGCCGGCCTCATCGTCCAGCAGTACTCGACGCGACCGGTCGTGCAGGTGCCCGCCCCCGCCCCGGGCGCTGTGCTCGCTGATCCGGACGTTGAGATCATCGCCCCGCTGGCCAACGCGCACGTGATCAGCGACCTCTCGGCGACGATCGACGGCACCCCGGCGGACCTCTCGCTCGACGCGGACGGCCGCGCCCGCATCTCCGTGGCGGGCCTCGCCGACGGCGAGCACCGGGTCGAGATCTCGTACGGTTCATCGAACCTCTTCGCACGATCATCCACCCGCGCGTGGACGCTCGTCGTCGACACGTCGGCACCGGCGCTCGTCGTCGCTGAACCCGCGGCGGGCAGCCTCGAGAGCGCGCGCGTCGTGCGCTACCGCGGCGAGGGTGAGCCAGGCTCGGTCGTCCGCATCTCGTGGGACGACAAGGTGGCCGAGACGACCGTCAAGGAGAACGGGCGCTGGCTTCTGGCCCCGGAGCTCACCGAGGGGCGCAACGCCACGACCGTCACCTCCTACGACGCGGCCGGCAATGCCCGCGCGGCCGAGCGCGCCGTCATCGTGGACACCGCCCCGCCTGACCTCGAGATCACCGGCGGCCCGGAGCTGTCGCTCACCGGCGACAGCGACAACCTCGTCATCCGGGGGCGGATCACGACCGAGCCCGCCGCCGACCTCGAGTACGCCGCGCTGCTCGGTGGCCGCACGGTCGCCGAAGCCTCGGGTCGCCGCGCTGACGCGTTGGCGGGTGATGGCCTCGTGCTCTCCTTCGCGGACTACGACCCTGCCGCCGAGTCGAACCTCGCCGTCGGCGACGACGACTTCGTCCTCGACGTCGGTAGCGTCCCCCAAGGCAACAACGCGGTCACCGTCACGGCAACGGACGCCGCGGGCAACGTGAGCAGCGAACAGGTCACGGTCTCGGTCGACACGAGCGAGCAGTTCGGCGAGTCAGAGATGGTCCGCGGTGCCCGGGGTGCTGACGTCACCAAGCTCCAGAGCCGACTCAAGGGTCTCAAGCTCTACGCCGGCAAGCCCAGCGGCCGCTACGACATGAAGACCGTCGCCGCCGTCAAGAAGTACCAGCGCAAGCGTGGCATCCCCGTCAGCGGCCGGGTCGACCGCGCGACGCTCGACAAGATGGTTGGCCGCATCGTGGTGAACGTCGACGGACGCAGACTGCGCCTCATCCGCGACGGCAGGGTCGAGAAGGTCTACCCCGTCGCCGTCGGCACCGCGGCGCACCCCACGCCGCGAGGAACCTACGAGGTCATCGACAAGCAGTACAACCCGGCCTGGTACCCGCCGAACTCCCCCTGGGCCGCCGGCCTCGGCCCGATCCCTCCGGGCCCCGGCAACCCCTTGGGCACCCGCTGGATCGGTACCTCGGCTGACGCGATCGGCATCCACGGCACCTACGCCGCCTACAGCATCGGCACCGCCGCCAGCCACGGCTGCGTCCGGATGCACATCTCCGATGTGGAAGAGCTGTTCGAGGAAGTCGCCCTCGGCAGCACCGTCGAATTCCGCTGAGGCGCTGCTACTGGCAGCGTCTCAGCGGGTCCTCCTCGCCCTCGTCGGGCGATGAGCGTGGGGCGGTACGCGGCGGCGGTGCTTCCTACGCCAGGAAGGGCAGCAGGGTCGCGTAGCCGACCAGCAGGATCACGCCTTCCCACCGTACGACACGTGGGCCGGTGCGCATCATCACGAAGACCGCCAGGCCGGAGACGACCATCGCTCCCGCGGCGATCTGCGTGATGCGTTCATCGAGTACGGCGGGCTCGATCAGCGCCGCGATCCCCGCGATGGCCAGCACGTTGAACAAGTTGCTCCCGAGGACGTTGCCGAGAATCAGATCGACGGCGTTGCGGCGCGCGGCCTGGATCGCGGTGAAGAGCTCGGGCAGGGAGGTGCCGAGCGCGACGAGGGTGAGCCCGACGAAACCCTCGTTCAGCTCGAGTTCCCCAGCCACGCTCGTCGCCCCCCACACCAGGAGCTGAGCGCCCGCGAGGGTTCCGACGAGGCCGAGGAGCGTCCGGCCTACCTCGAGCAGGCGTCCGGGGCGGGCGCCAGGCTCCTCGGCCTCGTCATCGTCCACCAGTGTCGGTGAGCGGCTCGCGGGGACGAGGATGAGCGTGAGCGCCAGGGCCATCGCCACGACGAGGATGAGCCCCTCGATTCTGCTGACGCCGCCCTGCAGCATGATCGCCAGGAGCACGATGCCCGCCATGGAGATCGGCGCTTCTCGCCGGAGCGTCGAGCCGCGGACGACGAGCGGCGCGAGGAGCGCTGCGGCACCCACGACGAGCGTGAGATTGGCCACCGTCGATCCCACGACATTGCCCATGGCGATGTCGGTCAGTCCCTGTGAGGCAGCGACGACCGAGACGAGGAGCTCCGGCAGCGACGTCCCGAAGCCGATCACGACGACGCCGATCAGAAGGGGGGGGACGGCGAACGAGCTCGCCAGGCGGCTGCAACCCGCGACGAACTGGTCCGAAGCGAGGGCGAGCAGGACCAGGCCGACCAGCATTGCCGCGACGAAGAGAACCACGCGCTGATCTTGGCAGAGCGGGCGGTCGAGCCGGCCGACCCCCCGGGCGTCGAGGCCGGACTGGCCGTCCGTAGCCTTCCCGGATCCCGACACCGGGCGCACCCTGTAAAGGCCGGGCAGGACGCACGGCGGATTTCACATCACCGGCATCGCCGGGGCGACACGGACGTCGTCGGACACGGATGTTCCACAAGGAGACACGCATGTCTGCGCTTCAGGGCCGCGGCACCCGCCGCACCGTAATCCTGGCGGCGCTCGCCACCTCAGCGGCGATCGCAGTCCCCGCCTACGCCACCGAGGGGCCGCCTCCGCACCAGGGCGACAGCGGACCCGCGCCCGGGTTCCGGGTCCTCACCGAAGTCCAGAACCCCACGAACGGCGATTACGTCGACGGCGACGCGGACTCCTTCAGCCGCGGTGATAACGACGGATTCCGGCCCACGCTGCGTGTCGGCGACACCGCCCACTACAAGGTCTGGGTCTTCAACACCGGCGACATCGACCTCTACGACCTCCGCGTCACCGCACCCGACTGCAACCTCAGCGAGGCGATCGCCCATCTTCCCGCGGGTGACCCCGACCCCTACGTGCGCCTCTCCTGCTCGCGCGTCATCACCGCGCCACCGGAAGTGTGCACCGTCGCCACGGCCACCAACCCCCGCGTGCTGGACGGGCAGCGCGAGGAGGAGTACCGCGTCGAGGACGAGCAGAGCGAGCGTGCCTGCGTCATCGTCGGGACCCCCTCGAGCGAGGAGCCTCCGCCCGCCCCGAAGCCTCCCGCGCCGGCCCCCGAGCCCGACGTCGCCGACCCCGCGCCGACCCCGGTCATGGTGACGACGCCGCGCCGCGCCCGTCTCGCGATCACCAAGGCCGGCAAGGCCCGTGTGCGCGCCGGCCAGCGCACCTACTGGCACATGCGGGTCCGGAGCACGGGCAACACGACCGCCCGCAAAGTCGTGCTGCGTGATCGCATCCCCAACGGCTTCTCGGTCGTCCGGGCCAAGATCCGCGTCCGGACCAAGGTCCGCGGCAGGATGGTCAACCGCTGGCGGCCGGTGAAGTACACCGTCCGGCGCGGCAACCTCACGGTGAAGCTCGGCGCGATTGCTCGCGGCAGGACCAAGCACGTCCGCGTCTGGATGCGCGCCGCCAAGAACGCTCGCGGCAAGCGGGTCAACGTCGCCGTGGCAGACGGGAGCAACACCCGGCCGGTCCGCGACCGGGCGAAGATCACGATCCTTCCCGGCAAGCGGATCCAGATCGCCCCGGCGGTCACCGGCTAGCCGGAGGCGACGGAGTGGGCCGGATGATGTGCCCGGCCCACTCCGTTGATCTCAGTTGTCCGGCCCGACCCGGTCCGGACTCCGACGAACCGAAAGGAGCATCCTCATGAGCCTGCTGCCTCCTCCCTCCAAGAGCGCCGCCCTGGCCGAGTGGTTCATCCTCACGGCCCTCGTCGTGGCTCTGGTCATCTGGTACTTGAGCTAGGTCACCCCGCCGCGAGCTGATCCTTCGCGGGCAGGGTCACCGCGCCCTCGGAAGCCGAGGAGACCAGGCTCGCGTACTTGGCCATCACGCCCGCGGTGTAGCGCGGTGCCGGTGGCTCCCAGCCAGCCATCCGCTCGGCGATCTCCGCCTCGGTCAGCGCGACGCGTAGTTCGCGACCCTCGACATCGATGGTGATCTCGTCGCCCTCGCGCACGGCGGCGAGCGGCCCGCCGCGCGCCGCCTCGGGTGCGACGTGACCGACCATGAGCCCATGGGTCGCTCCGGAGAAGCGACCGTCGGTGATCAGTGCGACGTCTTCGCCGAGACCCTCCCCGACGAGTGCCGCCGTCACGTGCAGCATCTCGCGCATTCCGGGACCACCCGCAGGGCCCTCGTAGCGGATGACGATCACGTCGCCGGCCGCGAGCGTGCGTTCCTTCACCGCGGCGAACGCCTCCTCTTCCGAGTCGAAGACGCGTGCGGGTCCGGTGTGTGTTCGGCGCTCATGCCCGGCCAGCTTCACGACAGAACCCTCCGGCGACAGGTTTCCCCGCAGGATGGCGAGGCCGCCGGTGGCCGAGAGCGGTGACGCGATCGGGACGACGACCTCCTGACCCTCGGTCTCGACGGCGGAGGCGGCGATCTCCGCGAGGGTGCGGCCGTCGACGTTGCGCTCGTCGCCGTTCAGCAGACCCCCCGACAGCAGCTCTCGGATGACCACGGCGACGCCACCTGCGGCGTGGAGGTCCGTGGCCACGAAGCGACCGCCGGGCTTGATGTCGACGACGATCGGCGTGCGGCTCGCGATGAGGTCGAAGTCATCGATCGCGAACGGGATGCCCATCTCGCGGGCGATGGCCAGAAGGTGCAGCACGCCGTTGGTCGAGCCGCCGGAGCCCGCGACCCCGGCGACCGCGTTGTCGAGTGCCCCTCGCGTGATGATCTCACTGGGACGCGTGTCAGCGCGCACCAGGTCCATGACGAGGCGCCCTGCCTGCTCCGCGGCCTCATCCTTCTCGGGCAGGTTGGCCGGGATGCCGTTCAGTCCCGCCGGACTGATGCCCAGCATCTCGAGGGCCATGGACATGGTGTTGGCGGTGAACTGCCCGCCGCAGGCCCCGGCGCCCGGGCAAGCGACGCTCTCAAGCGCATGGACCTCGGCCGGGTCCATCGTGCCCGCCGCATGTGCGCCGACGGCCTCGAAGACGTCCTGGATGGTGACGTCGCGGCCCTTGTAGCGACCGGGGGCGATCGACCCGTTGTAGAGAACCAGCCCCGGGATGTCGAGCCGTGCCAGAGCGAGGACCGCAGCCGGGATCGTCTTGTCGCATCCGACCAGGCACACGAGGCCGTCGAAGCCATGGCCACGGGCGGCCAACTCGATGGAGTCGGCGATCACCTCACGCGAGACCAGCGACGCGCGCATGCCCTCGGTGCCCATCGACACGCCATCCGAGACCGAGACGGTGTTCAGCTCCATAGGCGTGCCGCCGGCGTCCCGGACGCCCCGCTTGACGTGCTGAGCCAGATCGCGCTGGTTGAGGTTGCACGGCATCGTCTCGATCCACGTGGTGGCGACGCCGACGAGTGGCCGCGCGAGGTCCTCGTCGGTGAAGCCGGTCGCCTTCAACATCGCACGGGCGGGAGCCCGATCCGGTCCGTCGGTGATGGCGGCCGAGTGGCGCTTGGCGGGATCGCTGGGGCGGGAATAGGGGTTATCAGGCATGGCGGCGATGCTACTCGACGCCCCCCGGCCGGGGCGGAGTGACCCGAACGCGGCCTGCAACCCGACGCCCGGGGGTCGGGGTCATGTAATTTGCGGTGCCTGCGCAGTGCACGCGGGCTCCGCGAGCGATCCCCTGGTATCTCGTGCCGCTGACGACGAAACACCACATAAAAAGAGCCGAAGGAGCCCGTCATGGGTCTAGCTGATCGTGCCAAGAATCTCCTCAACAAAGTTGACGTCGACGAGATCACGGACAAGGCCAAGGATGTGGCGGGCAACGCTGCCGAGAAGGCAGGGGACCTCAAGGACCGCGCCGGCGAGCTGATCGACAAGCACGCCCCCGATCAGGTCAAGGGGGGGCTCGAGAAGGCGGGCAATGTGGCCGGTGACGTCGCGAACAAGGCCGGCAATGTGGTCGGCGCCGCCGCCCACAAAGCCGGAGACATGGCCAACAAGGTAAAGGACCGCGCCGGCGATGCGGCCGACGGGGCAGGCGACGCGGCCCAGAGCGCGGGCGACGCCGCCGCGGATGCGGCCCAGAGCGCGGGCGACGCCGCCGCGGATGCGGCCCAGAGCGCGGGCGACGCCGCCGCGGATGCGGCCCAGAGCGCGGGCGACGCCGCCGACGG
>JAHEIS010000023.1 GCA_024639225.1 Actinomycetes bacterium
TCCCTCTCCCCCGGCGCCGCCGGCCGGTCCGATGCGGCCTTCCGCTCCTTCTCGGCCCGGCGGGCCGCCGAGACCTCGGCGCGGAGGTCGGCCAGTGCCGCGCGGGCGCCGGCCAGCTCCGCCTCGACCTCCGCACGGGCCGCGGCTCTTTCCGCCGTGGCTCCGGCACGGACCTTGGCGATGCGGGCATCAAGCTCGGTCCGCAACTCCTCCGCCTGCGCGCGCGCCGCCTCGGCGGCCGCCCGCGCGTCCTCCGCCCGCCGCGCCTCGGTACGGGCATTCGCGCGCGCCGCGTCGGCGTCGGCGAGCAGGCCCTCGGCACGAATCCGGGCCGGATCGAGCAGCGCGCGGGCACGTTTCATCACGCCGGCGTCGAGCCCGAGGTGCTCGGCGATGCCCAGCGCATGCGAGGCGCCCGGCTCGCCAATCCGCAGCGTGTAGTTCGGCACGAGACGCTCCGCATCGATGCCCACGGCCGCGTTGGCCGCCCCTGCGGTCTCGGCCGCCCAGGACTTGATGTCGGAGTTGTGCGTCGTCGCCGCCACGCGGGCGCCCTTCTCGATGAGGCGCTCCATGACCGCGGCGGCGAGGGCCGCGCCCTCGGACGGGTCGGTTCCCGATGCGAGCTCGTCGAGCAGCACGAGCGTTCCCGGCCCGGCTGCGGCGATGATCTCGCGCAGGGTCTGCACGTGAGCCGAGAAGGTCGACAGGCTCCGGGCGATCGACTGCTCGTCGCCGATGTCCGCCAGGACCGACCCGACCACCGGCAGCACGGCACGCTCGGCCGGCGGCCGCAGGCCGCACTGGTGCAGGACGACCATCAGCCCCAACGTCTTGAGGGCGACGGTCTTGCCGCCGGTGTTCGGTCCGGAGACCACGAGCGCCCGTACGTCACCGATCGGCAAGTCGACCGGAACGACCTCGTCGCGCGGCAGCAGCGGGTGACGCGCCGCAGCGATCTCGATGTCGTCCCCGATCTCGACGGTGCAGCCGTTCCACGACAGCGAGAGGCGGGCGCGGGCGAGGGCCAGATCGACCTCCCCGCCCTCGCGGCACGCTTCCCGCAGGTCCTCGGCTGCCGCGCCCACCTCGCCCGACAGGCGCGCGAGGACCTTGCGCTCCTCGGCACGGGCCTCCGCGTCGATCTCCGCGATCGCGTTGTGGGCCTCGACGACCTCCAACGGCTCGATGAACAACGTCTCACCCGAGGCGGACCGATCGTGCACCAGGCCCGGCACCTCCCGCCGGGACGACGCCTTGACGGCGAGCACCGGCCGCCCGGACCGCTGGGTGGTGAACTGCTCCTGAAGCGCGGAGCGATGCCGCCCGGCGAGATCGCGGAGCAGCTCGGCGGCGGCATCCCGGGCGGCGGCGAGGCGGCGGCGCGCCGACGCCAGCTCCGGCGAGGCCGAGTCGCGGATCTCCCCCGACGGCTCGAGAGCCGACGCAAGCAGGCCCTCCAGTCGCGTGAGGGCGCCGTGATCGAATCCGGCCATGCGCTCCGCGAGGCGCGGCGCGATGTCCTCGGCGGTGAGGACCGCCTCGCGCAGGGCGATCACCGCCGTGACGGTCTGCCAGACGTTGAGCAGATCATCCGGCTCCAGCGACGAGCCGCGCGCGCCCGCAGCGGCGGCGTCATCCAGGTGGACCGCACCCGCCGGACCACCAACGCCCTCGGCGCGCAGGAGCGCGGCCTCGTCGGTCTCGGCACACCGAGCCGCGACGACCTCCGCGTCGGCGGCGGGCGCGATCTGCTCAGCCAGCACGCGGCCGAGTTCCGATGCCGTCTCCTCCGCGAGCGCCCGCCGGATCGCCGGGAGCTCGAGGAGGCTCAGACTGCGTTCATCCACTCCCCGGATCGTAGTGATCCGGCCGCGGGCGCCGGTCGCTGGACCGACCGCTGACGCGACCGACGTCCGTGCCCGTCGGCGTCAGCCGGTCCTCATCGTGACGGTCACCGAGGCGGCTTGGCGGCCTGCCGTGATCATCAGGGCGCATCGGCCGGCAGGCAGCTTGCGCGCGATGACCGCCGCCCTGCCACGGCGACCGCGGGCGGTGGCGACACGCTTGCCGTTGCAGTGGACTCGGGCGGCGATCGGTCGTCGGCCGCGCGAGCCGCGGACCCGGACCACCAGGCGGGAGCGCCGCACGCCCCGCAACGCGAACTTCATGCCGACCGTTCGCCGCGCGCGGATGCGCGGGCTGCCGGTGAGCGTGGTGCCGGGCGCCAGCACGGGAAGGCCGCCGGAGATCGTGGGTCGCGGAGACGGCTTGGGGGCCGGCTTCGGCGCCGGAGCCCCGGTGCCGCCTCCACCCCTGCCATCGACGACCGACGCGTCGCCGAACATCTGGGTCCAGTTGATGCGACCGGAGGACGAGGCCACAACTCCGACGCCGATCGAGCGGAACGCCGGGTTCTCGATGTTCCGGCGATGGCCGGGAGAGTCGAGCCAGCCGCGCATGACCTCGGTCGGCGTGCGCTGGCCGTAGGCGATGTTCTCGCCCCAGGTGCCGCCGCCGTAGCCACAGTCATCGAGGCGCTGGCCGGGCGAGCGGGCGCCGCCGTTGACCCTCACCCCCTCATCAGAGTGGTTGAAGTAGCCGCGGGCGGCCATGTGGCCGGACTTCCACTCCGCGGTCTTCGCCAGCACGGACGCCTTGCCGAGCTTGGGCGCGCCGATCTTCGCGCGGTGCTCGTTGACGAGGACGATGACCCGGTCGGCTGCGGCGCGGTCAGGCGCGCTCCAGCCCGAACCGTAGGCGCAGGTCGCTGCCGTCGCCGACGACGGCGCGACGAGGCCGGCTGAGACGATCGCGGCCGGAACGAGAAGGGCGAGGAGGGCGCGAGGAGTTGCCATGCGCCGACCATCCGACCCACGGACGCTCCGGACAAGTCCGGGGGCCCCCTCCTTACAACACTCTCACCGTCGGGTCTCACATCGTGCATCTCATGATCGCGACCGCAGATCATCCCGGTGCTCCCGCCGCCTTGGCGCTCGGCGACGTTGGGCAGACCGGGCAGGACGGGTCGCCCCACGACAGAGGAGATCGCGAAGGCGATCGCGGCGATGACGACCGCGGGCGGGAGACCCAACGCCTCTCGCCGACGTCGCCGATCGGTTCCCCGCTGCCATCCACACTCAATGCTCCTCGGGCGCTTCGCGCGCGGTCTTGCTTGGGTTCGGGGCCGGGCAATCTGCCCTCCAGGCCTCAATTACCCGGGAGAAGCGGTGGGGATTCTCAGTTGGATCGTCTTTGGGTTGATCGCCGGCGCGCTGGCCAAGGTCTTCGCGCCGGGAGACCATCCCGGTGGGTGTATCGGAACCACGCTGATCGGCGTCGTGGGGGCGCTGATCGGCGGCTTCATCGCCACCGCGTTCGGCGCCGGTGGTGTGAGCGGATTCAATATCTGGAGCTTCGCGGTGGCGATCGGCGGCGCGATTCTCCTGCTCGTGGTCATGTCCGTTTTCGCCCGGGACGAGTGAGCGGCGCGGCCTGATCAGGCCTGCTGAACCTCTCGCAACGCACGCGCGGTGAGGAGGGCCGTCAGCGAGAACAGGGCAAAGCTCAGGAAGACCCACTCGAGACCCAGGGCCTGCTGAAGCAGCCCGAAGGCGCCGGTCGCCAGCAGCGCGGCGCCCACGACGGTGTTCGAGACGGCGGTGTAGAGCGCACGCTGATCCGGCGCCGCCATATCGACGAGGTGGGTGCTTCGGCCCAGTCGCACGCCCTGGTAGGCAAGCACCACGAGAAACAGCAGCGCCGCCGCTGACCACGTCGCCGTCAGCGCCGGGGGCGAGGCCAGAAGGAGCACCCCAGCCACGCCGAACATGACCGCCGAGGATGCGGCGGCGCCCATCAGCACTTTGCGCGAGGAACGATCCGAGAGCCGCCCCCACAGCCGCCCGCCGATGATCGCCGCCAGGCTCGAGGCCACGACGAACGGGCCCAGGGAACCCAGGCCGGTCGTCGTGTCTGCGGTCACCGCCAGCAGGTACGGGGGCGCGATGGCCGTGACCGTGAGCAGGGAGCGCGTGAGGACGAACAATCCGAGCTGGCGGTCACGCCAGAGCAGCGCCAGGTTCCCGACGACCGCCGCGAGCCCGTCCACTCCCCCGTCGGTGGCGCCGGGCTCCTCGGTCAGCCGCGTGAACAGCAGACCGGCCACGAGCCACAGCACCGTGGCGACGAGCAGGCCGACCGCGATCGCGGTCGTCGTCAGCGGAATGGCCCCCGTCCAGAGACCGACCCCGAAAAGCAGGATCGCCGTCGCGGCGACCGAGGCGGCAGTCCCGGTCACCGTTCCGCGTCGCCTCTTGGAGACCGTCTTGCCGAGGACGTCCTTGTAGCTGACCGAGGCGAAGCTCCGTGCGATGGCGAACAGCAGGACGAGGCTGACGATCGCCCAGGCGGCGCCGGCTCCGGTGAGCGTGAGAGCGACGACCGCGATCCCCCCGACCGCCAGGCCCTGGGCGATCGAGGCGAGCGCCCAGACCAGCTTGCGGCGCGGCAGGCGGCGGACGTAGTGGCCGATGGCGAGCTGCGGCACGAGGGCGAAGGCCTCACGCACGGGCACCAGCAGGCCGATCGTTGCCGCCGATCCGCCCAGCGCACCGACGAGCCAGGCGAGGACGAGCTTGGGATCGACCAGCCCATCGCCGGTCTTGGTCGCTGTCAGGCTGCCGAGGTGGATCCCCAGGTTCGCCGGCTGCTCACGGCAGGCGCTGTCGGGGATGTCGTGGCACACTCGGTCGTAGCCCTCGCCGAACACCGCCTCGGCGGCGGTATCCCTGAAGCTCGTGCTCTCACGCCCCATCTCCTGCGAGCGTGCCAGACATGCGCGCCCGTGACCCCGACCGTGAGCGGTCAGAACCCGGGCGCCTCCGCGAGGTGACGGCCCGGGCGCGGGTGATGTCCACATCGACGCCCACGTGCACGACGTCCACTGGCTGAGTTCGTCGCTGGTGCCGGTGACGTCACCGTCAGCGCGCCTCTGCAGGGGTGGTCGAGCCCGAGCTTCTGCCCCTCGTACCGACGGACGCCGACGAGCGGCGCCCGTGACCTCACCGGGTCGCGGGTGGCAGGTCCGGTCGGGCGGGGGCGATGCGCGCCACGGAGGCGGGCGACACCCCCTTGGCCAGGATCGCGACCGCGGCCCGCTGGCGACCGGCCTGTACGACGACCCGACACTCGCCGGCCGGCACGCGCCGGGTCAGGACGACGATCTTCCCACGCCGGCCCCGGGCGGCAGCCAGAGTCCGGCCGTTGCAGCGGAGCCGCACCACGATCGGACGGCGACCGCTGCGGCTCCGAACCTTGACGGCGACCCGCACGACACTGGGGGCGGCCATCCCGAACCGGAGGGCGCGCTTGCCCCGCGCGCGCAGTCCGCGACGCGCGCCCATCTTTCGGCCCGGCCGCAGGACCTTGGCCCCGGCTGGGAGACCGGGTAGCGGCGACGCCGCACCCGGGGTCGGCGGGTCGGGCTCCGGCGCGAGCGCCGGGGGCGCGGGCGCGGGCGTCGGAGCCGGCGTGGGGGACGGAGTCGGCTCGGGAACCGGGGCCGGCACCGGCGGCGCCGGCGAGCCCCCGCCGTCCACGATGGAGGCCTCGGTCGAGAAGACCTGCGTCCAGTTGATGCGCCCGCCGGAGACGCTCACCACGCCGACGCCGATCGAGCGGTAGCCCGGGCGCTCGATGTTCCTCCGGTGACCGGGCGAGTTCAGCCAGCCCCGCATGACCTCCGGCGGCGTCCGTTGGCCGGCCGCGATGTTCTCGCCGGCACCCCCGGGCACGCCGCAGTCGCCCACGCGCTCTCCGAACGTCCGGGGCCGGCCGTTGACGATGATTCCGGCGTCCTCATGTGAGAAGTAGCCGTTGGCCGCCATGTGACCGGACTTCCATTCCGCCGCACTGACCAGCACCGAGGCGCTTACCAGGGGCGTGAGCCCCAGCCCGGCACGGTGCTCGTTCACCAGGCCCACGACCTCCGCGGCGGCGGCGCGGTCCGGCGTGCCCCAGGCCGCGCGGTAGGCACACGTGGCGGCCGTGGCGGACGTCGGGATCGCGGCGACGGTCGACAGGGCGGCGATGAGCCCGAGGGCTCGGGTGAGACGGCGGCGTGACACGGGGACTCCGGGTGTGCGGTAAGCGGGCATGCCGTCACCCTGCACTCCCGAATCCGCCCGCGCGCGGGGCCTTTCAGCCCGCTAACACGCTGATCACCTGCCGTTGAGACTCCGCGGTCGAGCGCACAAACCGCTCATTGGCCGATTTCCCGCCGCGTCCGGCAGTGCCGGGCGGCTAGTTGACGCTGGCGCCGCCCGTGACCGCTCGGACCTTGTTGAAGAAGGCGAGCTTGTCGTTGGTATTGATCGACCAGTTGATAGGCAGGCTCTGGAAGCCGACCTGGTCGTAGTAGCCGTTGCCGGTGCCCAGGCTGTTGAGCATGTTGAAGCGGGGCTGGGTGATCCGCCAGTGGCTGTCCTCGTTGATGCACAGCGGGAAGCTCGACAGCGAGCGCGCCTGGGCGATGTCGGCGGAGATCTCGGCGTCCTCGCGGCCGTTGCCGTGGAGGCAGGTCCAGTCGGCGCTCGTCCACCAGCTGGCGTTGTAGCGGAAGCGGTGCACCGGCGACATGCCGATGCCCACGAGGATTCCCGGGTGGGCCTGACGCGCGACGCCCAGCAGCGTGTGGGCATTGTAGTCGTGGCTCTCGTTGGAGAGCTCGAGGAGGACGTTCGTGTAGCCCTTCTCCTTGAGCCAGAGGGCGGTATTCCTGACGGCGTCATCCTCGTAGCTGAGGTCCTGGAGACGGTGGACCTGACCCCAGTAGAGAACGGTGAGGATCACGATCATGTCGAGCTGATCGGCGGCTTCGATGACGCGCTCGGCGCGCGCCCTGTAGGCGGGCAGGAGCTGCCCCTGAGGCGTGAAGCCGATGGCGTTCTGGGGTTGGTTGCTGCCAGTGGCCGCCGAGCCGAAGTCCTGCTCGAGCTGGCCGTTGTAGGGGTAGGGCTTTCCACCCATGAGCGAGACGTCGACGGCGTTGATGCCGTAGGTGCGCCAGACCCGCATCTGCTCGATGAACTCGTTGGTGTTGCGCTCGGGATCCCAGACACCGGTGTCCGGGTACTTCCAGTAGGGCAGCGTCGCGGGGTTGGTGTCGTCGAAGATCGCGTTGGCGGCTCGGACAACCTGCAGCGTCCCCTGCGCCGCGGTGCCCGGGTAGGTGAGCCGGCCGTTGATCATCCAGCTGCTGCCTGAGGTGCTCACCACCGTGGGAGTGCTGTCGCGAGGGGGAGGAGGCGGCGGCGGCGGGGGCGTGATGACCGGCCCTGGGGGCGGGGTGCCGATGGGCGCGGGATCCGCGGCCACCGGAGGCGCGGGGGTCGTGGTCTCATCGGGGCTGAGGTTGACGGCGTCGTAGAACACCGGGCCGTTCTTCAGGTTCAGCGCACCGAAGCGGACCGCGGCCTCTTTGCGGAACCTCGCGCGCTGCCAGCGGGTGCGGGTGCGGTTGTTGGGAACCACCCGCATCCGGTTGCGCCGGGCATCGACGATCACCTTGAGCCGGTTCCAGGAACCGGCGCGGTTCACCCGGGCGATCACCCGTGCGGGCTTTTTCGGGCGCATCAGAAGCAGCTTGCCGGTGCCGGTGTCGGCCAGCTGGATGTTGTTGGCCGGCAACGAGAAGATGATCTGACGACCGGTACGGATGCGCTTGTAGGAAAAGCTCACCGCCAGACGGTTGGCCGCGGGGCGGTAGCGGTGCTGGACCCACTGGGGCTTGCCTGAGCGCTTGAGGCGCAGGGCCTTGGATCCCTCGACGGCGCGGGCGCGCACCACCGTGGGCGCTCCGGCCGTCTTCGCCTGGGCCAGGCCGCGGGTGGGGCTCTTCTCGAAGCCCGTTCTCGGGGGCTTGGCCGCGGCCGGGGCCGCGGTGATGAGCAGGCCGGCCACCAGCAGGCCGAGCACCGCCATGGGACGGGATCGCGGGGCGGGGCGGGGGTCGGGGCCCATGGAGCGGCACACTATCGGCCGCGATGCCGACGAAAACCCGCGAAGGTCTAGTCCGGCCTCCCCCGACAGATGCCGTTCCCGGGTGGACCTAGCGGTGGCCCAGGGCGGCGACCTTGGCGAAGAACGCGGTCTGGTGCCGCGTCGTGATCGACCAGTCAACGGGTGGGCTCTGGTAGCCCTCCTGGTCGTAGTAGCCGTTGCCCACCCCGAGCGCGTTGAGCATGTCGAAGCGCTCCTGATCGATGCGCCAGTGGCTGTCCTCATTGACGTGCAGCGGCGCATCCGTCAGGGCGCGGGCCGCCGCGATGTCGCCCCGGATCTCCTCATCGGTGCGCCCGTTGGCGTGCAGGAAGGTGAAGTCCGCGACGTCCCACCAGCTCGGATCGAAGGCGAACCGGTTCACCGGCGACATGGCCGTCCCGACGAGGAGATCAGGGTGGGCACGCCTGGCCACGGGATACAGCTCGTGCACGTTGTTGTTGTTGGACTCGTTCGACAACTCGAGGACGACGTTGGTCCACCCGTTCTCGCGGATCCAGCGCGCGGTGGTCGCGACGGCGGCGAACTGGGCCGCGGTGTCTTCGAGGAGGTGGTACTGGCCCCAGTACAGGACCTCGAGGTTCACGATGATCCCGAGGTCGTCGGCCGCGGAGATCACCCGCGCCGCGCGATCCGCCCACTCCGGACGGATGGCGGTGCCGTCGGGCACGAAGCCGCTGGCGCGCTGCGGCTGACCGGTGCCGTAGAACGTGCTCTCGCCCAGCGCGGCACCCAACTCCGGGCGATACGGAGTGCCGCCCATCAGTGAGATGGTGACCATCGTGATCCCCGCTTCCCGGTAGCGCGGGAGCATGGACAGGAACTCGCGCACATTGCGCTCGGGGTCCCATGCCCCCGTGTCCGGGTAGACCCACCAGCGCCGGGTCTCAGGATTGTCGTCGTCGAAGATCGCCTGCGCGGCCCGCAGGCTCTGGAGCGTGCCCTCAGCCGCGGTGCCGGGGTAGGTGAGATCGCCGTTGATGGTCCACCGCGCACCGCGGATGCCCACCTGCGTCGCCGGCTCCGCGCCCGCCGGCGGATCCGCGGCCACCGGAGGCGCGGGGGTCGTGGTCTCATCGGGGCTGAGGTTGACGGCGTCGTAGAACACCGGGCCGTTCTTCAGGTTCAGCGCACCGAAGCGGACCGCGGCCTCTTTGCGGAACCTCGCGCGCTGCCAGCGGGTGCGGGTGCGGTTGTTGGGAACCACCCGCATCCGGTTGCGCCGGGCATCGACGATCACCTTGAGCCGGTTCCAGGAACCGGCGCGGTTCACCCGGGCGATCACCCGTGCGGGCTTTTTCGGGCGCATCAGAAGCAGCTTGCCGGTGCCGGTGTCGGCCAGCTGGATGTTGTTGGCCGGCAACGAGAAGATGATCTGACGACCGGTACGGATGCGCTTGTAGGAAAAGCTCACCGCCAGACGGTTGGCCGCGGGGCGGTAGCGGTGCTGGACCCACTGGGGCTTGCCTGAGCGCTTGAGGCGCAGGGCCTTGGATCCCTCGACGGCGCGGGCGCGCACCACCGTGGGCGCTCCGGCCGTCTTCGCCTGGGCCAGGCCGCGGGTGGGGCTCTTCTCGAAGCCCGTTCTCGGGGGCTTGGCCGCGGCCGGGGCCGCGGTGATGAGCAGGCCGGCCACCAGCAGGCCGAGCACCGCCATGGGACGGGATCGCGGGGCGGGCGTGTGGTGGTACGTCGTGGACACGGGCACGGGCCTGCCGGGCGCGGAGGTGGGCGCTGCACCGCGGCCCGCGCATCATTGCGGAAACCCGGCGGATCGCCACATCCACCCGCGGCCGCAGGACCCGATCGGAGCTCGCGGCTCCCGATCCTCGCGGCGAGCCGTTAGTTTGCTCCCGGGCCGAGCGCGCGAGGTCGCCCGGACACGGGCGCCATCGACGTGCGTCGCGACGCCCGTCACCATCCCGCCCGTGCTCGCTCCCGTCACACCCGCCCGGTTCGTCGCTGCCCTCGTCGTTCTGTGCGGCCTTCTCGCCTTCGTCGCATGCGGCGACGATGAGCCGACCGCGCCCGAGCCCGGAACGGGTGGTGGCGATGTCGTGGTCCTCCTGCCGGACAGCAACTCGACCGAGCGCTGGGAGCGCGACGATCGCCGCTTCCTCAGCCAGGCGCTCGACGCGGCGGGGATCGACCATTCGATCGTCAACGCCGAGGGCGACGCGGTCCAGATGGAGATCCAGGCCGAGCAGGCGATCGCCGGCGGCGCTGAGGTGCTCATCATGGCCCACCTCGACCCGGCCTCCGGCACCACGATCATCGAGAACGCCCGCCTCAACGAGGTCATGGTGATCGACTACGCGCGGCTCACCGGCGGAGCAGACTTCTACGTCGGGGCCAATCCCGGGGCCGTCGGGCGGGCCCTCGGCCTCGGCCTGGCCGAGGCCGTCAGCGACGTCGGCCTCTCCGCGCCGGATGTCGCCGTCGTGGCGGGCCCGTCGGCCCGTAGGGGTAGGCCGTCGCTCGCCTCCGGCTACGGCCCGGTGCTCACGCGGCTCGCGACCTCCGACAGCTGGGCGACGACCGAGGTGCCGGCCGAGGATCGGTCGGCGGCCCGGGCTGCATTCCGCAAGCTGCTCGACGCCGGGACCGCAGTCGACGCGGCGCTCGCGACCGACGAGAGCCTGGCCGACGCGGTGATCGAACTTCGCGACGAGCGTGATGCGGCACCGATACCGTTCGTGTCGCACGGGGCGACGGTCGCGGGTCTCCAGAACGTCCTCACCGGTGACCAGACCCTCAGCGTCTACACCTCGATCCCGGATCAGGCGCAGGCGGCCGTCAATCTCGCCGCCGCCATCGTGGGCGGAGAGCCGACGGCGCCGCTCGCCCCCCAGACGATCGGCTCGGGTGAGAATGCGATTCCGGCTCTACTGCTCGCGCCGACACCCGTCACCGAAGAGAACATCGCCGAGACGGTCATCGCCGACGGGCTGCGCACATGGGCGGAGATCTGTGTTGACGCGGTCGAGCAGTTCTGCCCGCCCGTGGACGAGCGCTAGCTGACGGCGTCGAGGGCGCCCCGCAGATCGGCGGTGAGGTCCGCGATGTCCTCGATGCCGACGGACAGCCGAACGAGCGCGTCGTCGACCTCGAGCGGTGAGCCCTCGGTCGAGGCGTGGGTCATGGCCCCCGGGTGCTCGATCAGAGACTCGACGGCGCCGAGCGACTCGGCGAGAGTGAAGTAGCGGGTGTGGGTCACCAGCTCGAAGGCGGCGTCGCGTCCGCCGGAGGCGATGAACGAGACCATCCCGCCGAAACCGGACATCTGACGCGCGGCGACCTCGTGCCCCGGATGGTCCGCCAGGCCCGGCCACAGGACCCGCGCCACCGCGGGATGGTCGGAGAGCATGGCGACGATGGCGGCGGCGTTGTCGCAGTGGCGATCCATGCGCACCGGGAGGGTCTTGATGCCCCGGAGCGTCAGGTAGCAGTCCTGCGGGCCCGGAACCGCGCCGGCCGAGTTCTGGACGAAGCCGAGCCCCTCCCCCAGTTCGGCATCGTTTGTGCCGACGAAACCGCCGACGACGTCGGAGTGGCCGCCGAGGTACTTGGTGGTGGAGTGGATCACCAGGTCGGCGCCGAGGGCCAGCGGCTGCTGGAGATAGGGCGTCGCGAAGGTGTTGTCGACGACGCAGAGGGCTCCACGCTCGTGGGCGAGCTCGGCAACGGCGGCGATATCGACGATGTTCAGTCCCGGGTTGGTCGGCGTCTCCAGCCAGACCAGGCGCGTGCCCTCGGGCCAGCTCTCGACGAGGGCCTCGGGGTCGGTGAGATCGCGCGCCGACCAGGGGATCCCGGCGGGACCGTAGATCCCGGAGATCAGGCGGAAGGTCCCACCGTAGGCGTCGTCGCCGAGAACCACCCGCTCTCCGGGAGAGAGCGACCGGAGGATGGCGTCGGCGGCGGCCATGCCGCTGCTGAACGCGTAGCCGAGGTCCGCACCCTCGAGCGATGCCAGGTTCTGCTCGAGCGCCGTGCGCGTCGGGTTCGCCGTACGCGAGTAGTCGTAGCCCTTGTGCACGCCGACGGCCTGCTGGGCGTAGGTCGATACCTGGTAGATCGGCGTCGTGACCGCCCCCGTGCTCTCGTCGGGATGCTGTCCGGCGTGGATCGCGCGCGTGGCGAAGCCCGCGCCCCTGCCACGATCGGCGTAGTCGGTCTCGCCCATCAGATCTCCTCGCTGTCCGGCGACAGGAATCGCAGGATGTCGGTCCGGGTGAGGACGGAGCAGGGCCGGCCGCCGTCGAGGACGAGCAGGGCCGGGCAGGAATCGAGCTTGCCCATCGCCAGTTCGACCGGTTGCCCGGAGCCGACGGTCGGCAGCGGGTCGCCCATGACCTCCTCGACGGCGCGGTCGAGCACCTCTCCCCCGTCCGCGACCTTCTCCATGAGCCACAGCTCGTCAACCGATCCCATCACCTCGGCCGCCGACAGCGGCAGCTCGTTTTTCGCGACCGGCACCTGGGACAGGCCGTGTGAGCGCATGGTGCGGATCGCCTCGCGCACCGTCACCTCGGGCTGCACGTAGACCAGCGGGGGTATCTCGCCGCTCTTGGTCTTGAGGACCTGCTTGATCGTCGGCGCGTCGGAGACGAGGAAGCCGTATTCGGCCATCCAGTCGTCGTTGAAGACCTTGGACAGGTAGAGCCGCCCGGAGTCGGGGATGAGGACGACGACCAGGTCGTCCGGGCCACAGCCCGATGCCACCTCGAGGGCTGCGGCGACGGCGGTGCCGCAGGAGCCACCGATCAGCAGGCCCTCCTCGTGCGTCACCCGGCGGGCCATCATGAACGAGTCGCGGTCGCTGATCGGAATGACTCGGTCGACGACGTCGGGGTTGTAGGTCTCCGGCCAGAAGTCCTCGCCGACTCCCTCAACCAGATATGGCCTCCCCGACCCGCCGGAGTAGACCGAGCCCTCAGGGTCGGCCGCGACGATCTGGACCTCGGGGTTCTGGGACTTGAGGTATTCGCCGACTCCGCTGATCGTCCCGCCGGTGCCCGCACCTGCGACGAAGTGGGTGATGGTGCCGTCGGTCTGTTCCCAGATCTCCGGCCCGGTCGTCGCGAGGTGGGCGGCCGGGTTGGTCGGATTGAAGTACTGGTTCGGAGAGAAGGAACCGGGCGTCTCTTTCATGAGACGGTCGGCCGTCGAGTAGTACGACTGAGGATCCTCGGGCGGTACCGCGACCGGGCAGACGACGACCTCGGCCCCGTAGGCCTTGAGCAACTGAACCTTCTCCTCGGCCACCTTGTCGGTCATGACGAAGATGCAGTCATAGCCGCGCTGGGCGGCGACGATGGCGAGGCCGACGCCCGTGTTGCCCGATGTTGGCTCGATGATCGTGCCCCCCGGCTCGAGCAGACCCGCTTCCTCGGCCGCGTCGATCATCGCGAGTGCGGGCCGGTCCTTGACGCTCCCACCGGGGTTGGTCGTCTCCAGCTTGGCCACGACCGGACAGGGCATGTCGGCCGCGATCTGGCGCAGTTTGACGAGCGGCGTGTTGCCGATCAGATCGACTACCGACTCAGCGATATCCATCGTGCTGCGGGACTCCCGGGCGCAGGTGGCTCAGTGGGGCGTGCTCCAACCGTAGCGCCCGCGGATGCCACGGGCCGAACGGCGCAACGCCGTTCGCGGGCCGACTGTCCGGGCTCAGTCGGGTATCTCGATCTCGTCGATGCCGGACGGCGCCGGCGGGTAGGACATGTCGAGCCCCTCGAGCGCGTCGACAAGGATCTCTGAGATGACGAGGTCCCGGTACCACTTGCGATCGGCAGGGATCACATACCAGGGGGCGTCGGCGGTCGATGTCCGGCCGATCGCTTCCTCGTACGCATCCATGTAGTCGTCCCAGCGGGCTCGGACGTCGAGGTCGCCCGGATTGAATTTCCAGTTGCGATCGGGATCGTCGCGGCGCCCCTGGAAACGCTCCTTCTGCTCTGCGCGCGAGATGTGGAGGAAGAACTTGAGGACGGTCGTGCCCTCGTCGACGAGAAGCTGCTCGAACGCGGCGATGTGCCCGTAGCGGCGCTCAACCGTGTCCGCGGGCGCAAGGCCCTCGACCTTCACCACGAGCACGTCCTCGTAGTGGCTCCGGTTGAAGAGGGTCATGTGGCCGGCGCCCGGGGCATGGCGGTGCACCCGCCAGAGAAAATCGTGGGCGAGTTCCTCGTCGGTCGGCGCCTTGAAGGACGCCACGCTCACCCCCTGGGGGTTCAGCCCGTCGAAGACCCGCCGGATCGTGCCGTCCTTGCCGCCGGCGTCCAGGGCCTGGAAGACGATGAGGACCTTCTGCCGACCCTCGGCGTACAGCAGTTCCTGCAGCTCCTCGAGCCGCGCGTTGAGATCGGCGCTCCGCTCTTGGGCAGCATCCTTGCCCCCGCCGGCGTCGTCGCCCACGCGCGTGACCCTGTCTCCGAGCCCCGGCCGCACACCGGGCAGGACCCGGAACGTATTCGCGTTCTCGCCCACCCGGGCAGCCTAGTGCGCGCCCGAGGTGGTGCGGGAGATCAGCGGCGGCGGGTGATCGGCCCCATCTTGACCAGCTGGAGCTTGTCCCAGGGGAAGCGATCGACGAAGTAGCTGGGCTGGCGCCCGCCGTAGATGCTTTTCCACGGGTCGCCGCTCTTGGGCGCCTCACCGTAGAAGGTCACCGAGCCCGACTTGTCGCGAACGATGATCCCGTAGCGCTGGGCGGCCCGGGCCATCGCCTTGGTCAGCTCTGGCCAGGGCTGAGCGTCGATGTTCAGGCTCGCGGGAAGCCGGAAGCGCGCGCCCATGGGGATCTGGGTGTTCGCCGGAACCCCACCCGGAACGCTGGGGTTACGGTCGGTGCGCTTGGCCGGCGCGACATGCCCGGGGAACTGCTCCGGGACGGCCATCGCCAGGGCGTGGGGAATGACCTTGCGCTTCGCCTCGGCGATCGTGATCGTGCCGCCGATGATCGGCAGGCTCGATGCGCTGGCGCCGTGGTTGACGACAACCCCGTTGCTGCGGGAGACGTTGCGGATCACGCCGCCGTAGTTGGCGTTCCAGTTACCGTTGGATCCCCCGAAGCGGAAGTACTCCCAGAGCGTGTTGGTCGAGGGCTGGTAGATCGTGATGTGGGCGTCGCTGCCGGCTGCGGCGCGGGCGTTTGCCGGCACCGGAACCCGGCGGGACGCCGCCTTGAGATCGTTGCAGCAGCCCTGGGTGATGTTCACCTGCTGGCGCGGGTGATTCCTGCCCACGACGTAGAGCCGGGTCGACCACTTGTTCGTGTTGATCCACGCGTCGTGCTGGCGGACCTGGCGACGCAACTCGGCGACACGGCGGCCCGAGCTGGGGTCGATCGCCGCGTTGCGCGCGAGGGGCTTGTTCCAGATGGCGTTCGGTGAGAAGAGGCGCTTGCCACCCGACGGCGTCGGGATCGGACGCGGCTTCGGCCTGGGCTTCGGCTTCGCGGCGCCGGGCCCACGCACGGCCTGACGTCGCACGTGGATCTCGGCACGGCCACGCACGCGCCGGCCGGAGTCGAGGCCCAGCAGCACGACGCGCGAACGGGCCGAGCGCCGGTTGATCGCCTTGGTCTGGACGCGGCGACCATTGACGACCAGCGTCCCCCGCCCGGTGCGGGTCCGCCAGCCGGTCGCCAGGGTCACGGAAGTCCAGCGGCCCTTGCGCACGGCCGGGCCCGCCTTGAGCGAGCGGATCTTGCCCCCGCGCCCGGTCGACCACACGGCCCAGCGCAGGCCGGCGCGGTTGCGCACGACGCCCGCGCGGTAGCTGGCGCGTCCGGGGCCGTAGACCGAGATGAGCGCCCGGCGCCCGCCGAGGTTGAGATCGAAGTCGTCGAGACGGATCTGGGCGGTGACCCGCGGCTTGGCCCGGCGACCCGTGGTGTTGCGGATCTGGGCGCGCTCGCCGGCATCGTCATCGGTGACCATGCGGACGGCGGCCGCGCCACCGACCGTCACCCGGTCGGTGTCGCCCCCACGGGCGACCGATTCCTTCCACGCGGCAGCGGCAGGTGTCGCGAGGGCGCCGAGGGCGCAGGCGGCCGCGAGCCCCGACAGAAGCGCGCGTCGCGGGTGAGTTGTGCGGACGAAATCAGGCATGCGGAGGTCCTGGGACCGAATCAGACGGTTCGATCGGCCGAAGTCGTGTGCTGCAGAGTGTGCTTGCACTCCATCGTCGTTGTGTATGCGAAATGTGAGGTAAGGCTCAGATTCCTGGGACATGGGCAACGGCTGGCGCGGTCCCCCACACGACGGCGGACCGGGACATGTGCCCCGGACGTCGGGCCGGGACTGGAGATGCCGATGGCGCTCACCTACCGTCGGACCCGCCGCACATCGACCAGGAGAGGCCCATGATTCGCCGCGCCGCCGCCGTAGTCATTCTCAGCATCGGACTGATCGCCGCCGGCTGCGGAGACGACGACGCCGGATCGGGCGCGGAGCTCAAGCCGATCGACTCCGGCGGCCCGCGCGGCAGCATCGACCTCGCACAGGAGGGCGACCAGATCACCGGCACGATCCGCCTCGCCGGCCTCGAGCCGGGCTCCGCCCACGCCGCGCACCTTCATGGCGAGCCGGACGGGGAGTTCAGCTGCTCCGGCGAGAGGACCAGTGCTCACCTGATCAACTTCCCCGACCTCGTGGCGGACGACGAGGGAGTCGCTGAGCTGTCCGTCGAGATCACCGCTCCAGCCGAGACCCTCCGGGCCGGCACCTATGTCATGGCCCACGAGAACCCGCGGACGATGGGCGAAGTCGCCACCGAGGCCGTCGTCGTCGAGCCGGGCAAGGCGATGATGATGGCGATGGAGAACCCTCCGATCGCCTGCGGCGACGTGCCGGCCGACAGCTGACCCGGCGACGGGCTCAGCCCTCGGGCACGACCACCAGCTTCGACCCGCCGGCACCGGCCTTCTGGTCGGCCCACGCCTGCGGCGCGTTCATCAGCGAGTAGGTCTCGATCTCCAGCACGACCTCACCGTCGGCCGCCGCGCTGGCGAGCTCGCCGTAGCCGCTGGCCACGTCACCGAAGTGCTCGCTGTAGACCGAGAACCCACGGATGTCGAGGCGCCGTCCACGCAGCGGCCCGCCGATGATGGTCGCCTCGGGTGCGGCGGCGTTGCCCACCTGGACCAGGCGGCCGCGCGGCGAGAGATGGCCGAGGACCACCGGCGCGGCTTCGCCCCAGACCATGTCGATCGCGAGATCGATGCCGTCGGGGGCGGCGGCGGCCAGGGACTCCGCGAAGGAGTCATCGATGGGGACCGTGGCGTCAGCTCCGAGAGCCCTCGCCCGTGCGAGTCCCTTCTCGCTGCGCGCGGCGGCGATGACGCGTGCGCCGCGGCCGACGGCCGCCTGGATGGCGATCTGCCCGACCGCCCCGGAGGCGCCGACGACGATGACCGTCTCATCGCTCGTCAGGCGACCTCGACTGAGCACGGCCATCCATCCCGCGAGGCCCGCGATGCCGATCGCGGCGGCCATCTCGTCGGAGATGTCGTCAGGGACGGGGACAAGTCGGTCGACGGGCGCGGTCGCGAGTTCGGCCAGCGCACCGTGCACGCCGAGGTTCCAGACCCGGGTGCCGGCTTCGATTCCGGGGGCCTCGATGACCTCGGCGACGCACTCGGCCCCACCGATGAAGGGCGGATCGGGCACCGGGCCGTAGAAGCGGCCGGACGCGATGAAGATGTCAACCGGGTTGAGCGCCGCGGCGCGCACCCGCAGGAGCGCTTCCCCCTCGCGAGGCGTCGGGTCCGGAAGATCTTCGATTCGGGGGAGCGCCCCCCACTCCGGAATACGTGCAGCGATCATCTGAGGTAGCGGCTCCTGATGACAATCCGTCCGGGCCGCGACGGGCCCCGGACAACGACATATCCACCGCGAGAATAGCCGCCAACGCGGACCCGGCCCGAGCGGGGCCAGGCAGGCCGGATGATGCCGCGGCGCGTGCGGCCGTGACCCTCGGTGCGCCCGGAGCCCGGTGGCGGGTCCGAACGCGGCGTCTCCGCGGCCGGCGCGACCGGTGCATCGGCCGGCGATGGGAGGGCCTGCCGCGGGGCGTCACCGCGGACGGCATCGGCCGAGACCGCGGCCTGCGGCTCCTCAACCGCGGGCGGCGCCGGAGCGGCCGGCCTGTGCTGCCAACTCCGCCAAAAGCTCATACGACCGGCAGCGCGCGGCGTGGTCCCAGGTTGTCGTCATGAGCATCAGCTCGTCGGCGGACGTCTCTTCGGCCAGCGCACGCAGGCGGTCGGAGACCTGCGAGGGGTCCCCGACGATCTGTGCGCGCCAGAAGCGCTCGAGCTGACGCTGCTGTCCCGGCGTGTAGGGATAGGCGGCGGCCTCATCCGGGGGCGAGAGATCGGCGGCCTGCCCCGAGCGCATGCGGGCAACGCTGAGAGCCAGCGGCCAGGCCAGGGCGCGGGCCTCCTCCTCAGTCTCGGCACAGAAGGCCGACACGGTCAGGATCGACCGCGGTTCGGCGAGGCCCGGTGACGGCTGGAACTCGTCCCGGTAGAGAGCCATGGCCTCGGCGGCCCGGCGGGGCCCGAGATGGTGGGCGAAGGCGTACCCCGTGCCGAGACTCGCCGCCAGGGCGGCGCTGTCGGTCGTCGAGCCGAGAATCCAGACAGGCGGCAACGGCACGTCGTCGGGCAGAGCGCGGACCTGGGCCAACGGGTGCCCCTCCGGCAGCCCACCGTGGACGTAGGCGCTCATCTCTGCCAGGAGCGACGGCAGATCGGCCTCCATCGCCTCCGCCGACCGGCGCAGGGCATAGGCGGCGGCGGGCGTCCCGCCGGGCGCACGGCCGATCCCGAGATCGATCCGGCCGGGATGCAGCGCTTCGAGGACGCGGAACGTCTCGGCGATGCGCAGCGGTGAGTGGTTGGGCAGCATGATGCCGCCCGAGCCCACGCGGATACTCGAGGTCGCGGAGGCGATGTGGCCGATCATCACCTCCGGCGCCGAGCTGGCCAGCCCGGGCGTGGAGTGGTGCTCGGCCAGCCAGTAGCGCCGGTACCCCAGCGCCTCGACCCGACGGGCCAGATCGACGCTGTTGCGCAGGGCATCCGACCCGACCGAGCCCGAGGGGACCGGCGAGAGATCAAGGACCGAGAGCGGGATCACGGGCCGGCCCCGAGTTCGCCGAGAACTCCGCGCGCCTGGGCGATGAGCGCATCCATGATTTCCGCCGCGGGCCGGCCCGTGCCCGCGAGAGCGCCCGCCTGGCCGCTCCAGAGAGCGACCCGCTCGGCATCGTCCGCCGCCGCGCCGGCCGCGCGCGCTGCCGCGGTGAGCCCGGCCTGGGCGGGCCAGCCCACACTGTCGCCGGCCGCCTCGAGCGTGCGGACCAGCGTGTTGGGCAGGCCCCGTGCCGGGCGCCCGGACACCGCCGCGGTGATCACGCTCTCGACGTCACGGCTCGCCGCCACCCGACGCTTGTAGGACGGGGGAACGGCAGCCTCGTCGGCGACCAGAAAAAGCGTCCCGAGCTGAACGCCCTGCGCCCCGAGAGCGAGCGCGGCGACGAGACCCCGACCGTCCATGATCCCGCCCGCGGCGATGACCGGAACGTCGACCGCATCGACGATCTGCGGGACGAGGGCGAGGGTTCCGACCAACGGAACCGTGCCGTCATCTCCCACCTCGAAGTTCGAGCGGTGGCCACCGGCCTCCCCGCCCTGCGCGACGATCACGTCGGCGCCCGACGCCACAGCGCGCTCAGCGTCGGCCACGCAGGCGGCCATGGCGATGAGGGGCAGCCCCGCCTCGCGCACCGCATCCGCGACGGGCGCGGGGTCACCGAGGCCGACGCTGATCGCGCTCGCGCCGGCGTCGATCGCCGCGGCGACGAGCTCGGCCGGCTCGGCCGGCGAGCCCGCCGGAAGAGCATCGACCTCCGGCGCGAGCGCGGCCACGGCGACCTTCACCGCCGCGCCGTCCCCACGGCCGGGGGTCGGCGGAGCCAGGAGCACGTTCGCGGCCACGGCCTCGACGCCCGCGGCACGGACGGCGGACACCCCGTCGTGCAGCGCCTCCGCCGACATGCCGGTGGCGCCGAAGGTGCCGAGCCCGCCGGCCCGGCCGATGGCGGCGACGAGCTCGGCGGAGGTCGGACCGCCCGCCATGCCGGCGAGCACGACGGGCAGCCGGGTGCCCAGCTGCGCGCAGAGCGGCGTGTGGAGTGGATCACGGACCATCATCACGCGCGGTCCGATCCGGGCTCAGTCGTCGTTGGGAAGGGGCGGAACCGGGCACGGTCGGCCATCGTCGTCAACGGCGACGATCGTGAACTCGCCGCGCGTGCAGAGCTCACGCTCACTGCCGTCCCGCGGCTCGCGCCAGGCCTCGACGAGGACCTGCATGCTGCTGCGCCCGACCTTCTGGACTTCCGCCGACAGCTCGATCATGTCGCCGACCGAGACGGCCACGGCGAACTCGATCCGGTCGATTGCCGCCGTGACAACGGCCGTGCGGGCATGGCGGAGAGCTGCGTAGCCGGCCGCCTTGTCCATCCAGGCGACCATGGTTCCACCGAAGAGGTTGCCCCGGGGGTTGGTGTCCGTCGGGAACACCGACTCGAGCATCTTGGCCTCCATCCGCGGAGCAGCGTAGCGGGCGCCAGAGCGATCTGCTCGCCCCGGCGCCCGCCTTGGCCGGGGCTCACTCGGGCGCTGATTCCTTGATGAAGGAGCCGTCGCGGAGCTCGGCGATCGCCGTCGCCAGTTCCTCGCGCGAGTTCATCACGATCGGCCCGTACCACGCGACCGGCTCCTCGAGCGGCCGGCCGGACACGAGCAGGAAGCGGATGCCCTCCTCGCCCGCCTGGACTGTCACGTCCTCGCCCGCACCGAAGATGACCAGCGAGCGGTTCCCCGTCTGATCGCGGATCAGGTACTCCTCCTCGAGAGTGCCCTTCTCGGTGAGGACGCCGAAGGGCTGGGAAGCGTCCCGGAAGCTACCCGAGCCCTCGAAGACATAGGCGAACGCGTGACGATACGTCTCGACGGGCAGTGTCTTCCGCTGCCCCGGCGGGACCGAGACATCGAGATAGCGCGGGTCCGCCGCCACGCCTTCGACCGGTCCGCGCCGGCCCCAGAAGTCCCCGCAGACGACCCGCACCGCGGTGCCATCGTCGTCGACGACCACGGGGATGTCGCCGGACGTGATGTCCTGGTAGCGGGGCCGGGTCATCTTGAGATCTGACGGCAGGTTCGCCCACAGCTGGAACCCGTGCATGCGACCGGAGTTATCGCCGCGCGGCATCTCCTGGTGCATGATCCCGCTTCCGGCCGTCATCCACTGGACGTCACCTGCGCCGAGGCTGCCCGTGTTGCCGAGGCTGTCCCCGTGGTCGACCTCACCGGCCAGGACGTATGTGATCGTCTCGATCCCGCGGTGCGGGTGCCAGGGGAAACCCTTCTCATAGGCGCCGGGCTCCTCATTGCGAAAGTCGTCAAAGAGCAGGAAGGGGTCGGTCTCATCGGTGTCGCCGAATCCGAAGGCGCGGTGCAGCTCGACGCCCGCACCCTCCATGGTCGGCTGGGCCTGGCTCACCTGCTTCACGGGCCGTACCGACATCCGCTGCTCCCTTGGCTGATGGTTTGAGGAAACATCTTTTGAGTGGCACGGCGGCGGCGGGCGTTACTGTTATGCCCTCCTGGGCCGTGGATGCACCCCCCTCGTCCTTCATCGCATCTGCGCCAAGACCTGAACCTGCCGCCGTCACGCTCGAGTCGTGACGCGGTCTCGTCACGCTGATCGCCGCCGACACACTCCGACTCACGTTCTGCGCGCTCCTGCCGAAACAGGGACCGTGACCGTGTCCGACCCGCCCGCGCCAAACCGGTTGCGCTTCCCGCGCACCGGGCTCGTCGTCGCCGCGATCGCCGTTCTGGCGGTCATGTTGATCGCGAGCGTCGCCTCGATCTCGCCGTGGGTGCTTGTTGCCGCCATCGCCGGGGGCGCGCCGGGTTGGCTGATCGCCTCGGCTCTGCTCAACGCCGCGAGCCACGCGGTGGGCGGCCTCGTCTGGCACCGCTGCCTGCGGGTTGCCGGGCTCGGGGCGATTCCTCTGGCCGCGGCGATGCGGGCCCACTGGGTCTGCCGGGGCGCCTCGGAGCTGATGCCACTTCAGCTCGGCGAGGCCGCCCGGGTCGTCGCCTTGCGGAAGGAACCCGAAGCGAATGGTGCCACTTGGCGCGTGATCGGGAGCATCGGCGCGATGAAGATGCTCGATACCGCGGTCACCCTGCCGTTGGTCGCGCTCGTGATCATCGTCCTGGTCGACCCGGCGCCCGCCCTCATGGCGAGCCTGGCGGGCGGGATGCTGGTCATCGTCGCCGCCACGGTGTTGTTGCGGCGCGGGAGAAGGCTGGTCGCGTTGCTCCCAGCGCGCGGGCGCAGAATCGGACAGGAGCTGATCGAAGGCGCCGCCGCGCTCCGCACGACCGGTACGCTCGCGCGCCTCTGGTCCGCCCAGGCGGCCTCCACCGCGCTGCGAATCGCCGGGCTCGCGGCCCTGCTCATGGCCTATGGGGCGCCGCTCGGCGCCGCGCCGACCCTCTTCGCCTTTCTCGCGGTGGCCGGGCTCATCCCGATCGCCCCCGGAGGAGCCGGAATCCGTGAGGCGGCCGTCGTGCCGATGCTCGTGGGCGTGTACGGACTCGGCCTCGACGCCGCCCTGGCCGCCAGCCTCGCCGTGCAGGCCGTGGCGCTGACCGTTGCCCTCATCGGCGCCGGTATCGCGATGATGACTCGGGCCCGGGTGGAACTGCCGCTCGATCCCGCCCCCTCCCCCGCCTGAATCGGCTCCGGTGGCGGGCGGATACCGCCGCCGGCCATCGTCAGTGGGACAGTACCCATCGCCGCTGAGGGTGATCCCCGGTAGCATCGGTCGGGGCAATCAGGTGATAATCCAGCTGCTCGGCTGATCGCCCTTCCGAGAGAGGCCCCCGTGAGCACTGTCCCGCCGATCCGCACGATTTCCCTCTTGCGAGGTCGCCTCCGGCGCCCCCCGGGGATGATGGGAGCGGCTGGGGACATGGCTCGGGAGTGTCTGCTGTTTATCAGCGCCGCCCTCGCCTACTTCGCCGTTCGCGGCCTGACGGCCGGGAGCGCCGCGGTCGCACGTGACAACGCCGAGGGAGTCCTGGCCTTCGAGCGCGCCCTCGGAATTGCCCGCGAGCCCGAGCTGCAGGCGCTGATCCTGGACAGCGCCTCCCTCGTCACCCTCGCCAACTGGGTCTACATCTGGGGACACTGGCCAGTGATCGCAGGCGTCGCGATCTGGCTCTATCTTCGCCGGCGCCCCGCCTATCGCCTGATGCGCAACGCGATCTTCGCCGCGGGCGCGATCGGAATCGTGATCTTCGCCCTCTTCCCCGTGATGCCGCCGCGGCTGGGGATGATGGAGATCGTGGACACCATCGCCGCCAACTCGCAGTCGTACCGTGCACTCCAGCCGCCGGCGCTGGTCAATCCGTTCGCGGCCGTCCCGAGCCTCCATGTCGGCTTCAATCTGATCGTCGGGGTCGTGCTCTGGCGTGAGTTCTCTTCATGGCTCATCCGCGCCGCGGCCGTCGCCAGCGTGGCAGCGATGTCCGCCGCTGTGGTCCTCACCGCCAATCACTACATCATCGACGTTCCCGCGGGGATGGCCGTGGCCGCCATCGGCCTGCTCATCGCCGGCAACCTGCACCGCCAGCGCCTCATGCCGTCGCTCCCGCGGTCGGTGGGGGGCTGGGCCGGCGCGTGGGGCGGTTGGCTCAGCCGCCGAACAGGCGGGCGTGCTCAACCTTGATGCACCGGTCCATCACCACGGGAATCCCGCCGGCCCGGGCGGCCTCGGCCGCCTCAGGGTGGACGATTCCCCGCTGCATCCAGATCGCCCGCGCCCCCACGGCAATCGCCTCGTCGACAACCGGTGGCACGTCCTCGGAGCGCCGGAAGACGTTGACGATCCCGATCGGTCCCGCCACCGCGGCCGCGGTGAGATCGGGATGGCAGACCTCGCCCAGAACATCTCTGTGACGCGGGTGCACGGGCGTGATGGCGTAGCCCGCACGCTGCATGTACGCCGAGACCCGGTAGCTGGTCCGGTGGGGCTTGGGCGACAGGCCGACGACGGCGAGGTCGGTGATGTCGGCGAGTAGCGCCCGCATCTGAGCGTCGTCCACGCGGTCAGTCTAGGCGTCGTCGCTGGGGCATGATGTGGGCGTGGGTGATTCGGGCCATGCCAACCGGGAGGACGCACGGGCGCTGGGCTGGTTCCTGGTCGCCGCACAGTTCGCCCTGATCGCCGCGATCCTCGTCGCCCCCGCGGGCCCCGGACTCGGCCTCGGAGCGATCGGCAGCGCTCTCGGTATCGCCGCCGTCGGCGGCGGACTGGCGCTCGCCGCCTGGGGCGCTGTCAGCCTCGGCCCGGCGCTCACTCCCCATCCGGCGCCCCGACCCGGAGCGCCCCGGGTCCGGACGGGAGCCTTCGCCGTGATGAGCCACCCGATCTACGTCGGGCTCGCTGCCGCCGCCCTGGGCGTGGCCGCCCTACGGGATGGACTCGTGACCCTGCTCCTGGCCCTGACCCTCTGCTCCCTTCTCTGGGCGAAGTCCGGCTACGAGAGCCGCCTGCTGCGCCGGGCTCATCCTGAGGGCTGAGCCCCCCTCACGGGGTCCCGGTGCCTCCCCACGGGCAGTGGCGGCACCCGCTGCCACAGCAGGGCCCGCGATCGCGCAGGTGGTCGGCCGTCATCACGAACAGGCCCGTCACCGGATCGAGATAGCCGGACCGGCCTTCGGCACAAGCGGCTGCGTGTGCGCGCATGATGGCGGGGGCAAGTTCCGACTTCTCGGCCATCAGGCGACGATAGCGGGAGCCAATCGTGGTCGGAATTCGGCGGTCCGCGGCGGTCAGGCG
>JAHEIS010000024.1 GCA_024639225.1 Actinomycetes bacterium
TTTCTCGACGATCAGGACCGCTGGCGGGTCGATGTCCTTCGGCGGCTGGGGACGGGCGTGCGAGAGTGGGCGTGGGATGCGTATCGCCTGCTTCAGGCCTGGGATGCGCTTTCGCTCTATCTCGTCTGGCGGGCTCTGCCCGCAGGCCGGCCCGGGACTCTGCGGGCGGTTCCCCGCGGCCCGAGCGATGCCGAGGGCGCGACGATTGCTCTCGCCCCTGAGGGAGACCGGTCGTGTCGGCTCACGCCCTGGCCCTTCATCGGAACAGAGGCGCACCTGCCGGTGCGAGCGCACGCGGTCCGGGGGGCCGGGGGCGGGGAGGCGTTTCGTGAGGAGTATGTGGCCGTGACGGGGGAGTCGGGGTAGGGTGCCCGCCATGTCCGATCAGGTTGCAGTCGAGGAGACGACCCCACGCCCGTGGCGCCGGGCTGTGGCGGATGCCTTTCTCAGGTTGATGATGGGCCTGCGGGGGGTTCGCTCCCGCTAGCCCGGCTGCGGCGTCGCGGGTGCGGGCTGACCCGGTGTCGGGGGTTGCGGAACGCCTCCTTGCATGCTGCACGCCGCGTTGCGTCAGGGCGACGAGCGACGGGGGGCCTTTGCCCGCGGGTACGCTGCTGGCTAACCTCAGGCAACGTCCCACCCCGCGGGTCACGGATCGTGACCGCACGGACGGGTACCCACCCAACACATGACTTCCGCTCTCATCCTCATCATCGGCGCCGTTATTCCTTGGGTGGTGCACGTCTCGCCGCCCCGCCAGCGGCCACTCTTCCTGCTGGGGAGTATCGTGCTGCTGGTCCTGTTTGCGGTGTTCAGCAAGGTGAACCCGCTCACCGGCTGGGCCCTCTGGGTCGGCCTCGTCGTCGGCCTGGCCACGATCGTGGGGTCGACGATGCTCGCCGCCCGCGCCGCGGACGACCCGGCCGCCCTCCCGAGCGAGCGCGCCGCACGGCGCCGGGCCCCTCGCGAGGAGAACCAGTCCACCGGAGAGCTCTGAGCTCGAACGGCAAGGACGGCTCGCGGTCGCTCGTACGCGGCAGACGGCGCCTGGACAGCGCCATCGCTCGGGGCGGGGCAACCAGCCCCGCGCCCTCCCTACTTCCCCAACCAGCTCCGATTCTCGCGGCCCATCGACCACGTTCCGCCCTCGTCGGCCTTCCTGACCAGCGCCGGACGTTGACCGGTTCGGGTCAGGGGTCGTTGGGTTCCAGGTAGGCCCGTATGAGGGAGTCGGCGCGCTTCGCGTCGGCGGTGTCGAGCAGGCCGCGCCGTAGCGCGATCATGCCCTCCTTCTTGCGTTCGAGGGCGAGGAGCGCGATCCCGCGCGGGAGGTGAGAGTCGGCGTAGAAGCGGTCGAGCGCCACGGCCTGGTTCGCCGCCTCGAGCGCGCCGGCGTTGTCTCCGGCGCGCAGCAGAGCGTACGCGTGGAATGCGGCGGCTGGTGCACTGCGCGGGTCGGCCGCCCGCGCGACCTCGAAGGCCCGTGTGGCGAGGCGGTGCCGCTCCTGGCGACTGAGGACGATCCCGCGCCCGAACGACGCGGCGGAGATCTGCCGATCCTTGGCGAGCGCCTGGTTGTAGGAGCTCAGCGCCGGATTCTGACGACCGAGGGCGAGGCGTAGGTTTCCCTGCAGCAGCCGACCGGGGGCTGACTTTCGGCGGCCGGCGGGCCAGGAGCGGAGCGTCGCCGCGGCCGCCTTGAGCTGCCCGGAGTCGATCTGGACCTGCACCCGGGCGAACGCCCACGCGAAGACCTTCGGTTCCCGGCGTGTGATCACCGCAAGCGACGGGCCGTAGCTCGGCGCCTTGGTCCAGTCCGGCCGGGGCGTGATCAGCGCTTGTGTCGTGACGCCCTTGCGGACATAACGCACCTTCACCTCCCGGTTGGCGGGCAGGCTGCGCCGGGCCGCCAGCATTGCGCCCGGGGTCGCCGTGCGGCGGCCGTTGAGCGCGAGGATGACGTCACCTTTGCGCAGGCCGGCGCGTACGGCGCGGCCGCGGGGTGCCAGAGCAGCCACGACCTGGCCGGCGGCCTGCGTGGGGAGGCCGCGCCGCAGTCCTTTGAGCCGGGGGACGGTGTACGCGTCAAACCGACCACGGGGCGTCTTGAGCTTAAGCCTGAAGCTCTTGCTGAGCTCGTTTGATAGGCGACCCTTCGTGTCGCGGGCGCGCACACGCAGCCGGTAGGCCCCGCCGGGCAGCTGGAAGCCGCGGTCAGAGACGGCGGCGATGCGAACGTAGGTCCTCCCGGCCCGTCTGACCGGCGTCACGCGGATCGTCCGCACCAGGCGCTTGCGGGCGAGATCCTCGATCTGGATCGTCAGGCGCACCCGAGAGTCGGAACGGACACCCACCAGGAGGCGGGTCCGTCCGCGCGCGCCGGACACCGTGTTGGGAAGGCGAAGCGAGTCGAGAGCGGGAGCCTGTGCCGCTCGTGCCCCCTCTGGGGCCGGGGCGGCGCCGGCGAGGACGGCGGCGGTGACGGCTCCAGCGGCAACCAGAAGTCGCACGACCGGAGGGCGGGTCGTTTCGGCGTCCATGGCGGGCGACCCTAGCAGGGAGTTCTGCTAGCTTCGCAAGCCGCATGGTAACCACGCGCGCTCCCGTCGAGATCCTGGAACGGGCCCGCCGCGCGGGTGATCTCGAGCCGGCCGAGATCGCGGCCCTCACCCGCTTCTGGGTCGACGGGATCGCCACCGACACCCAGATGGCGGCGTGGTGTGCCGGACCCGCAGCGGCGGCGGCCGGACCGCCCGTCGCCCGGGCGATCTGCCGCGTACTCGTCGGCTCGGGGCGGAGGCTGAGCCCGGCGTCTCTCGGGGCGACAGCCGACAAGCAGTCGAGCGGAGGGGTGGGGGACGCGACCAGTCTGGTCGCGGTTCCGCTCGCCGCGGCCCTCGGGGCCACGGTGCTCAAGCTCTCAGGCGACGGCCGTGAGCACCTCGGGGGGACCCTGACCAAGCTCGGGGCGATCCCGGGGATGGATGTGGGGCTCGATGCACGTGGCCTGTTACGCGCGGCGCGTGATGGAGGTGCCGTGATCGCGGGCGGGAAGACGGCCCCAGCTCCGGCCGTGGCGCGGCTCGAGGCCCTCCTCGGGGACATCGGCGGCGTCGGCGCACCCGCCGTTCTGGCGGCGATGACCGCGGCACGAGCTCTCGCGACGGGGTCGTCGGGAGTCGTCGTGCACATGACGCACGGCCCGGGCGGTGTCTTCGCGACCCCGGCTGAGGCGACCCGCGCGGCCGACATGGCGCGAACGCTGATCGAGGCCGCCGGGGGGAGGGTGCGGGCCGCCGTGTCGGCGGTGGAGGCCCCACTGGGGCCGACGGTCGGCAACGCTCTCGAAGTCTCGGCCGCCGCGGCGGTCCTGCGTGGCGAGGCCGGCGGCGATCTCCGGGCGGTGGCCTGCGCGTTGGCCGGCGCCATGCTCGAGACGGCGGGCGTCTGCGCACCGGAAGCGGGTGCGACCGCCGCAGGCGACGCGCTCGATGACGGGCGGGGTCTCGAAGCGGCGGAGCGCTGGGTGGCCGGCCAGGGGGGCGATCCCGCCGTCTGGACCGATCCCGAGCGTGTCGCGACGACTCCCCTGACGCTGCCGGTGTCCGCCTCGCGCTCCGGTGCGGTCACCAGCCTCGATCCGCGCGCGATCGGCCTCGCGGTGCGCATGCTCGGGGCAGGGCGCCTCCACGCGAATCAGGGCGTCGACTACGCCGTGGGCGCCGAGCTCCTCGTCCGACCCGGGGACGACGTTGCGGCGGGTGAGGTCGTGGCACGCGTCCATGCCCGTGATCCGGGACTCGGAGAGCGCGCCGTCGGCCAGATCGCGGCGGCCGTGAGTATCGACGAGGGCTCCCCGGCCGCCGCCCACGGCCTCAGCTGGCGGGAGACGTTCGATGCCTGAGCTTCCCGAGGTCGAGACGATCCGGGCCCAGCTCGCCGAGCGGATCACGGGACGGACCATCCGCGAGATGGAGGTGGTCGATGCGAAGCTCGCCGAGCCGGCCACGCCCGAGGCGCTGGTCGCCGCGGTCCGGGGCCGGAGGATCGACGCGGTCACCCGCCGAGGGAAGTACCTCATATGGGAGTTCCCCGACGGTGACGCGCTCGCGCTTCACCTGAGGATGACCGGTCGTCTGCACTGGAGGCCGGGTCCGCCGGAGGAGCCACCGCCCTTCCTGCGTGCGAGCTTCGATCTCGATGACGGCGCGACGATGACATTCTCCGACCTGCGTCGGTTCGGCCGAGCCTGGATGCTTCCCGCGGACCCGGCCGATCGCGAGGACTACTGGCGCGGTCGGGTGGGGCCGGAACCGCTCGCGCGGTCGTACTCCGGTCGCGATTTCGCTCAGGCCGTCGCGCGCCGGAGCGGGCCCGTGAAGGCGGTCATCCTCAACCAGGCCGTGATCGCCGGTGTCGGGAACATGTACGCCGACGAGGCACTCTTCCAGGCCCGCATTCATCCCGAGCGGCCGGCGTCGAGCCTGTCGGATGATGAGACGAAGCTCCTCCATCGGGCCATCCGGGATCGCCTCCGGGTCGCGATCGCCCACGGTGGCGCCTCGATTGACGACTACCGCGACGGCCTGGGCAACAAGGGCCAGATGCAGGAGCAGCTCCGCGTCCATCTCCACGAGGGCGAGCCCTGCCCGCGTTGCCGGACCACGATCGTCAAGACGCGTGTCGCCCAACGGGGGACGTACACGTGCCCGTCATGTCAGCCCCGCCACCCGGGCCGGAGCGGGTCGTGATCAGCGAGATCCCCGGAGTCCGCGTGGGCCATCACACCGACCGCGACGCCGCCACCGGGTGCACCGTGATCGTCCCGCCGGCCGGAACGGTGGGCGCCTGCGAGGTTCGTGGCGGCGGGCCGGGTTCGCGGGAGATCGCCCTGTTGGACCCCGCCAGCGGCGTCACCGGGCCCACGGCGCTGCTGTTCACCGGGGGCAGCGCCTTCGGTCTCGCCGCGGCGGACGGCGTGATGGCGTGGTGTGAAGAGCAGGGCCTGGGCCACGACACCGGCGTCGCGCGCGTGCCCATCGTTCCGGCGGCGGTGATCTACGACCTGGGTCTCAACGGCGGCGTCACCCGACCCGGACCCGACGCCGGCCGGGCCGCCGCGGAGGCGGCCGTCAGCGGTGCTCACGCGACCGGCTGCGTCGGAGCGGGCACCGGGGCCACGGTCGGCAAGACCCGGGGCCGGGAGGGCTGGATGAAGGGCGGCGTCGGCGCGGCGCAGGCGAGCCTCCACGACGGCACCCGGGTCGCCGCGCTGGCCGTCGTCAACGCGTTCGGCGACATCATCGATGCCGCCGGCAAGGTGATCGCCGGGGCGCGGGACGACCGGGGCCGGCTGATCGGGGCGGCCCGGTGGTCCCTGGAGAACGACCCGGAGCACCTGCGCCTGCGCGGAGGCGAGAACACCACGTTGGCCTGCATCGTCACCGACGCGGTCCTCGACAAGAGCGAGGCCCTCCAGGTCGCGCGGATGGCGACCGGGGCCCTCGGCCGGGCAATCAGCCCCGCGATGACGACTCTGGACGGCGACATCGTCTTCTGCCTGGCGACTGGCGCACGGCAGGCGCACCACCCGGTTCTCGTCGGTATCGGCGCGGCGGAGGTCCTCGCCGAGGCGATCCGCGACGCGGCCCGGAGCGCTTCCGAACTGCGAGGTGTTCCGGCGGCCTCCTAGGCCGCGAGGCGCGGGTCGAGCTCGCCCGCGCGGTCCAGTGACGAGAGCTCGTCCCAGCCGCCGATGGCGTCGCCGTCGATGATGATCTGCGGCACGGTGAACCGGCCGGTGAGCTTGGCGAGGTTCTGCCGGGCCTCGAAGTCGTGGAGTGCCAGCTTGTTCTCGGTGTACTCCACGCCCTTGCTGTCCAGCAGGGCCTTCGCGCGCACGCAGTACGGGCACGCGTCGCTCGAGTAGACGATCACATCGGCCATGGGGCGATAGTAGCGGCGCGTCGGCGCACGTTACGCCGCCGCCGCTGCCAGACTGGCTCACGTGACTGAGTTCGAGACAGAGGCCGTCGTGCTGCGGACGATTCGCTACTCGGAGGCGGACAACATCGTGACGCTGTTGAGCCCCGGGCACGGCCGTCTCTCGGCGATCGCCAAGGGCGCGCGTCGCCAGAAGTCCCGCCTCGGCGGGCGCCTTCAACCGGCCGTCGTCGCCCGTTTGACCCTCCACCGCGGGCGGGGCGAGCTCTGCGGGCTGCGCGGTGCCGTCGTGGTCGAGCCGCACGCGGCGCTCTGGCACGAGAGCTACCGTCTGCTGGCTGCCGGGGCCGTCCTCGAGAGCGCGGCCAAGATCATCCCGGTCGATGACGAGAGCGCGTCGGCGTACACGCTCATCCGTCGCACGCTCGCTCTCCTGACGACGAGCTCCCCACGGCCGGCGCCCCCACGGCTCGACGCCGTGGTGCTGGCGTCGCGTCTGAAACTCCTGGTGATCAGCGGCCTCATGCCCCGGCTTGGCGGGTGCGTGGCGTGCGGCGCGCTCGAGGACCTGGTCGCCTTCTCCGCCGTGCAGGGGGGGGCGTTGTGCCGGTCGTGTGGGGGAGGAGAGCCGCTGTCTCCGGCGGCATTCACGGCGCTCGCCCACCTCCTCGGCTCGCCTCTCGCCGATGCCGGTGAGCTGGAGCAGGGCACCGCCGACGAGATCGAGCGGGTCCTGACGCTTGTCCTGTCGGAGCACCTCGGGGTGCGCCTGCGCTCCGCATCGCCGATCTAGGCCGGGCTCTCCAGAGCGGGCGGGCGGGTGGATACACTCCCCCGGTCTCCCGGCCGATCGCCCCGGCGTGAGGCACGACGATCACACGCGCCTCCGGCGCCCGACCACTCCACCGACATGCCCGGACCGACCTTCCAAGACATGATCGCGGGGCTCAGCGACTACTGGGCCCGGCAGCGATGTGTCGTGCTGACGCCTTACCACACCGAGGTCGGCGCCGGCACGTTCAATCCGGCCACGTTGCTCCGCGCTCTCGGCCCCGATCCGTGGCGGACGGCCTACGTCGAGCCGTCGATCCGGCCCACCGATGGCCGCTACGGCGAGAACCCGTTCCGCCTGCAGCACTACTTCCAGTACCAGGTGATCCTCAAGCCATCACCCGACGACGTGCAGGATCTCTACCTCGGCTCCCTCGTGAGCCTCGGCATCCGTCCGGAAGAGCACGACATCCGTTTTGTCGAGGACGACTGGGAAGGGCCGACCCTTGGCGCCTGGGGTCTCGGCTGGGAGGTCTGGATGGACGGGATGGAGATCACCCAGTTCACGTACTTCCAGCAGGCGGGAGGCATCGACCTGGCCCCCATCCCGGTCGAACTCACCTATGGCCTGGAGCGGATCGCCATGTATCTCCAGGAGGTGCGCTCGGTCTACGACCTCATCTGGGTCGAGGGCGTGACCTACGGCGACATCTACCACGAGAGCGAGAAGCAGTGGAGCGCGTACAACTTCGAGCACGCTGACACCGAGGTCCTTTTCCGGCGCTTCGCCGAGCACGAGACCGAGTGCACCCGGTTGCTCGAGGCGGGGCTCGTGCTCCCCGCCTACGACCAGGTCCTCAAGTGCTCCCACGCTTTCAACCTGCTGGACGCGCGTGGGGTCGTCAGCGTGACCGAGCGCGGTTCCTACATCTGGCGCGTCCGCGCCCTCGCCGCGTCGGTGGCCGAGGCCTATCTCGCCGCCCGCGAGGGATCTCCGGAGCCTGCCGATGCCTGATCTGCTGCTCGAGGTCGGCGTCGAGGAGTTGCCGGCGAGCGCCTGCCGGGAGGTCCTGGACCAGGCGCCGCGGCTCGTCACGCGGGCTCTCGCCGACGCCCGCCTCGAGCATGGCGGCGACCCCGAGGTCTGGGTCTCGCCTCGTCGCATCGCCGTGCGCGTCCCCGAGGTGGCGGCGGAGCGACCCGGGCGCCGGGAGCGACGCCGCGGGCCCGGTGAGGCCCAGGCCTTCGTCGACGGTGCGCCCACGAAGGCGGCGGAGGGATTCGCGCGCGGCCAGGGCGTCAGCGTCGACGATCTCGTCGTCGCGGACGACGACGGTCGCCGGTTCGTGTTCGCTGAGATCGATGAGCCCCCGGCCGCGGCCGGGGAGTTGATCCCCGGCGTCGCCGAGGCACTGATCGGCGGACTGCGCTTCGGCAAGGCGATGCGCTGGGGGGACGGCCGGGGGCTGCGCTTCTCCCGACCCGCGCGGTGGATCGTCGCTCTGCTCGGCGCTGAGCCGGTCGCCTTCACGGCGTTCGGCATCGCCACCGGGCGGGAGAGCCGTGGACACCGTTTCCTCGGCAGTCCGACGCCGATCCGCGCTGCCGGCAGCTATCGCGAGGATCTGCTGTCGGTCCGTGTCATCGCCGACCACGCTGAGCGACGCGCGACGATCACCGAGGGGCTTGACGCCGCCGCGGCGGCGGTCGGCTGCGAGTGGCGCGACCCCGGGCGCAAGCTCGAGGAGGTCGTCCACCTGGTCGAGTGGCCGAGCGTGCTGCGCGGCGCGGTCCGGGAGCGCCACCTCGAGCTGCCCGAGCGGGTTCTGGTCACTGCCATGCAGTCCCACCAGCGCTACTTCCCGCTCTACCGACCCGATGGCAGCCTTCACCCCGGCTTTCTCGCGGTGTCGAACGGCGATCCTGCCCACGCCGCGCTCATCACGCGGGGCAATGAGGATGTTCTGGAGGCCCGTCTGCAGGACGCCGCATTCAGCTTCGAGGTCGATCGCGCGGCCGGAATCGAGGCCCTTGACGCCCGCCTGGACAGCATCGTCTTCCATCAGCGCCTCGGCTCGCTCGCGGCCAAACGCGATCGCCTCGTCGCCGGTGTCGAGTCTCTGGCTGCTGCCGCCGGACTGACCGGTGACCCCGTCGACCATGCCCGTGAGGCGGCTCGACTCGCCAAGATCGACCAGGGCGCCGTCCTGGTCGCGGAGTTCAGCGACCTCGAAGGCTATGTGGGCGCGGAATACGTCCGGGCGGCCGGCCATCCCGAGGCCGTTGCCACGGCCGTGGCCGAGCAGTACCTCCCGGCCGGTCCGGCCAGCCCGCTACCGGCGACCGACGCCTCCGCCCTCGTTGCGGCGACGGAGAAGATCGACAACCTCGTCGGCGCGTTCTACGTCGATGAGATACCGACGGGTTCGAAGGATCCCTACGCACTGCGCCGCGCCGCGGCCGGCCTGGTCCGTATCCTCCTCGATCGGGGCTGGGAGGCGTCGACCCGGCAGCTCTTCGCCGCGAGCGCCGATCAGCTCCGGGGCCAGGGCGCCGATCTGGTCCTCGACGACGGTGCGGCTCTCGACGCGCTGGACGAGTTCGTCGACGAGCGGCTGGTTCACCATCTGGGCGCTGAGGACGTCAGCGCCGAGATCGTGGCCGCCGCGCTGGGCGCTGAGGTGGGCGGCCCGGCGGCCACCGCCGACTGGGCCCGAGGGCTGAACAGGCTCCGCCGCAGCGCGGACTTCGCCCAGGCCACGACCGCCTACAAGCGACTGGTGAAGTTGGGCGGCGAGGGCCCGACGGATGCCCCCTCGGACTCCGACCCCCACGAAGACGCGTTCTCCGCCGCCGTCGACGCCGCCGCGACCGCCATCGCCTCCGCTCGCGAGGCGGCGGATGTCGCCGCAGGGGTGAGCGCCGCCGCCGAACTCGCCCGCGCCGTCGAGACCTTCCTCGGCGACGTCATGGTGAACGCCGACGATGCGGACGTGCGCGCGCGGCGGCTTGCGCTTGTTCGCAGGGCGGCGGGGTGCCTGCGTGGGGCGGCGGACTTCTCCCGGGTCCGCGACAACGAGGCGCCCGCGTCCGCCTGAGCCCGCGGCCCGGTGACAGAAATCCAACCGCGCCGCGCCGCGCTTGCGTAGTATTAGTCGGAGTGCCCGAAATAAGCGGGCGCCCAAATGACTACGACTCTCAGGAGAACATATGAAACGCGCACTCACCCTGATCCTCCTCGCGCTGGGCATCGCGCTTTTTGCCGTCGCCTGTGACGACGACGACGACACCGCCGCCGACGAGACTGCGGCCGAGACGGCCGAGGCGACCGCCGACGCGCCGGGCACGATCGTTGATGTCGCGACTGAGGCGGGCTTCACCACCCTCGTCACCGCGGTGCAGGAGGCTGGTCTGGTTGAGACGCTGAGCGGCGAGGGCCCCTTCACCGTCTTTGCGCCGACCGACGAGGCTTTCGCGGCGCTGCCCGAGGGCGCGCTCGACGACCTGCTCGCCGACCCGGACGCACTGGCCAATGTGCTGACGTACCACGTGGTCGAGGGCAACGTTCCCGCCGCCGACGTCGTCACGCTCGAATCCGCGACGACGGTGCAGGGTGAGGACATCCAGATCTCCGTTGACGGAGACGTGGTGACCCTCAACGGCAGCGCGACCGTCACCCAGACGGACGTCGCCGCGAGCAACGGGACGATCCACGTGATCGACACCGTCCTGACGCCCCCCGCGGGCTGATGACAGCCTCTCCGGAGCCGGGGGCACGCCCGGCTCCGGAGAACCTCAGCCGGTCGTGTAAACCGCCGGCTCGCCCGTCCAGCGCAGATCATCTCCGAGGCGACCTGCCTCGCGAAGCTCGGCGATGCGCCGCAGACGGGTGAAGCGGGCGCCGGCGATCTCACCGTCGTCCAGACCGTAGGTCTCGAAGGCCCGGATCAGCTCTGCGACGCCATCGGCTACCGTGAGCTGCGGGACCGCGTCGGGTAGTAGGGCTGCCAGCTTCCCGCAGTCGACCCGGTAGTCGCGTAGATCGGGACCCGCTCCGTCGGCGTAGGTGATCTCCGTCCCGGTCATCGCGGTGCGCACGATTTCGGCCACGTCGCCGATCCGGTAGTTCTCCTCGGTTCGGCCGATGTTGATCGCCTGGTTGTGGACGACCTCGCGGGGCGCGGCAAGCGCTGCGACGATCGCCCGGCATGCGTCACGCACATGCAGCAGCGGCCGCCAGGGGGTTCCGTCGGACATCATGTGCACGCGCCCCGTCGTGAATGCCACGCCGGTGAGGTTGTTGACGACGACGTCCCCCCGGAGGCGGGGCGACGCGCCGTAGACGGTCGCGTTACGCATGTAGGTGGGGCTGAAGGCTTCGTCGGCGAGTAGGGCGATCCCCATCTCGGCCCGGACCTTGGAGCGCCCGTACGCCGTGACGGGCGCGAAGTCAGCGGTCTCGTCGAGGAAGCCATCGCCCGCGCCGTACAGCGAGCAGGATGAGCTGAAGATGAAGCGCTCGACGCCGGCGTCGCGGGCCCGCTCGGCCAGGCCGACCGATGCCCGTTCGTTGATCGCGTACGTGATGTCCTCGTTGAGCTCGCCGATCGGATCGTTGGAGATCGCCGCGAGGTGGACCACCGCCTCGAAGCCCCGGAGCTGGTCGTCACCGACGTCGCGGACATCGGTGACGATCGTCTCCAGTGGTTCCGGGCCCGGCCCGAGGTCGCAGCCCGCGTACCACCCGAGATCGAGGCCGGTGACCTCGTGGCCCGCGGCCTGCAGTTCCTGGTGGGCGACCGCACCGATGTACCCGGCGCTCCCGGTCAGCAGGACCTTCATCTGCACTCCTTGCGGTGGTGGATGGGTTACGAGGTATGTCGGCAGGGCGTGGCGCCCACTGAATCGCGGGATCGGCGCGAACCTGCCGCGCCGCTGGGGACGCGCACCCCCCGCCGAACCGGCTGCCGGCCCGACATCGGAGGCGGGCAGGGGTTCGACGCGGGCGACCGTCGTGGTGGTCTGTACAGGACGAACGGCCAACGCGTCTACGGGAATCTCACCGCGACGAGGTGTCAGCACGTAACCCGGGAGCGTCCAAGTCCATCAGGAGAAGGGAGTGCCGGGCGGGGAGCGGCATTGGGGGCGCTTCTCGTCGCGGCACTCGCGGACGTCGCGCCGCCGGCGGGTGCTGTCTCAGGCCTCGAGCGGGCTCCCGTCGGGAGCGCGTGGAGGGTGGGCGAGGAGGTAGTCGACCGCGCCCGCGACGTCGTCGTGCACCGCGACCAGCTCCCGCCACGGGTGATCCCGTCCCAGGCGCGCGAGCAGGTCGCCTACGGGGAGTTCGTCGGTCCAGTGCCGTTCGCCGAAGAGGACCATGGGGCTGATGGCGCCGAACGTCGCGTAGTGGTTCTGGGCGGCGTCCATGAATATCTCCTGGACCGTACCGGCGCTTCCCGGCGCGTAGATGACCCCGCCCGTCGCGATCGCCAGCAGGCCGTCCTCGCGCAGCGAGTTCGAGAAGTACTTGGCGATGTGTGGAGCGAACGCGTTGGTCGGCTCGTGGCCGTAGAACCACGTGGGAATCGCCAGGCTGTCGGCGCCGTTCGGCCAGCGTCGGCGAACATCATCCGCGGCGACCAGATAGTCGTGAGTGTCGTACCTCGGCGCGGGTGCGAGGAGCGCGAGCGCCCGATCGAGGTCGCCCGCGGGGTAAGCGCTCATCCACGCTCCGAGGTTGGCGGCCTCCATCGCTCCCGGCCCGCCGCCGGTGGCGACGAGACGGCCCGCGGTCGTCAGGCGATGGCCGATGCGCGCGATGTCGGCGTACAGACCCTCGCCGCGCCTGAGGGCGTGTCCGCCCATGACGCCGACGACCCGGCCGGTGGGGTGACGGGCGAGCAGTCCACGCAATGCGTCGTCCACGGCGTGGTCGTGCAGGCGCTCGGCCAGTGCGTCGAGCGTCCTGTGCCGGGCTTGCTGGTCGCGATGGGCGGCGTAGATCTGCGCATCGATCGTGTCCCGGTCGCTCCCCGGTCGCTGCCGGTCGAAGCCCTCCATGAGTTCGTCGTATGAGTAGAGCTGGGCGCGCGTCGGGTGGTATGGCCGATCCACGGAGAGGTCCGGGAACAGCACAGCGCCCCGCGCGGTGAGGTGGAGTACGACCCCCTCGTGCATGCGACAACCCAGGAAGACCGCCCCCGCGCACTCGGCGCTGAGCAGTTCCTCGCTGCGCTCGGACAGATCGACTCCCTGGACGACCGCCTCTCCGAGGGCGCCCGCCTCCACGGCCGCGTCGAAGCCCGCCAGATCCTCGACCTGTCGGCGCCGGGGCGGCGGCTCGCTCAGGCGGCGCTTCCGCTGCGCATGACGCATACGCCCGTTCCGGCGCACGCTTCGCATTCGGGAGCATCTCCCGCGACGTGGCGCAGGCAGTGCTCCACGCGTGCTCCGACGACCTGAGCCATGAGCGGATGGAGACCGAGCGGGGCGCTCACCATGAACTCGACGCCGGGATGTTCGGCGGCGGCCTTCTCGGACAGCTCCGGGATGTCCTGGCTCCAGTGGCGCCCGGGAAGAAGGAAGTACGGCGTCACGACCACTTGGCGGCAGCCGGCGTCCACGCACCGCCGGAACGCCGTGGCGATCGACGGCTCGGCGAGCTCCATGTGCGCGGGCTCGACCACGCGGTAGGGCACCGCGGCGCGGACCATGTCGACCATCTCGAGAAGCATCTCGTTGGATGCTTCACGCCGAGAGCCGTGGTCGACGACGACCAAGCCAATGTCGCCGGGGCTCGGCCCGTTGTCTGCCGGATCGCTCATGGGCCTATTGCCGGATCGCTCATGGGCCTATTGCCGGATCGCTCATGGGCCTATTGTAGTGAGCCGCCGGACCCGGCGGCCCGCCGGTCGCATGTACGATCACGGCGTGGAGCGAATGGAGGGCGAGTGACGGACCACGCACGCTCGCGTTACGAGCTGGCCGGCCTCGGCGACCTGGTTCAGATGCTCGTCGAGGGATGGCAGGTCGCGCACATGTACTACGCCGACCGCTGTGACCCCCTCGGCCCGGAAGGCGTGCCGGCGGCCTTCGTGGACCTGCGCCGCGCCGGCGATGAGCACGCCGGTCTCTGCATACCGGCAGACGGGCGCGCCTTTTCCCATGAGTCCCTGGTCGCGCTGTTCCGTGAGCAGGACGGGATCTGGAAGCACCGGAGTCTGGAGAGCTTTCCTGAACTCGACGTCCCCTCGGCGCCGCCGCAGCCGGCCGGGGAGTGGGGGGAGCCCGTCAGCCCGTTCCCGGACGCTCTCGTGCTCGCGCCGACGACGCTGAGGGATGTCCTGCCCGTCAACCAGACCCAGACGGTCGACGACCTGGCCATCGCGATCACCTCGCTTGAGCGATTCGTCGACGGAGCGCGGGCGCGCTACATCGCCCAGGCGACGGGTCACGAGTCCCGGGCGCACCTCAAGCTCTTCGACCCCGCGGTCATCGACGACTGCGGCCGCATGTACCAGGTGGCGGGAGTCGACGAGGAGGTGAGGGGCAACCACGCGGGCGGCGCGATCTTGATCGCTCCCGCACCCCCACGCGACTGCCGGCGGCTCACGTTGACGATCGGCACGGTCGGGGCCGCCGCAGACGATCCGGCCGCCGCCGCCGGGCCCTGGGTTTTTCCGATCACGCTCAACCCGTGACCGCTCGCGAAGCTCCCCTCGGGCCGCACGGCGTGCGGGCCGAGGACGCCCTTCGCGAGGTGGTCGAGCCGCCGGATCCCTATCGCACGGCCTTCCAGCGCGACCGCGACCGAATCCTTCACACCAAGGCCTTCCGGCGCCTCAAGCACAAGACTCAGGTGTTCATCGCGCCGGGTGGTGACCACTACCGGACCCGCCTCACGCATACGCTCGAGGTCACCGCGATCTCGCGCACCATGTCGCGGGCGCTCGGCCTCAACGAGGACCTGACCGAGGCGATCGGCATGGGCCACGATCTCGGTCACGCCCCGTTCGGGCACGCCGGGGAGAAGGCGCTCAACGACGTGCTCGAGGAGCGATTCGACCGGATTTTCCGGCACAACCTCCACGGCGTGCGGGTCGTCGAGATGCTGGAAGGTGATCGACCAGGTCTGAACCTGACGCGCGAGGTCCGCGACGGCATCGCCAATCACACAGGTAGCGGCCGCCCGGCCACCTGGGAGGGCCAAGTCGTGCGAATCGCGGACCGCTTCGCCTACATCAACCACGACATCGACGACGCGGTACGCGCGGGGCTGCTGGAGGAGAAAGACCTGCCGCGCGCCGAGCTGGACATCCTCGGGCAAACCCCCGGCGACCGACTCGATCGGCTGGTCGACGACCTGATCCGGACGAGCGCCGAGGCGGATGAGGTCTCACAGTCGGAGGCGGTCTCGGGTGCGTTTCTGCGCCTGCGTGCCTTCATGTTCCGCGAGGTCTACCTCGGGCCCGCCGCCGCGCGGGAGGCCGAACGTGCGGGGAGGGTGGTCCGGGACCTGTTCACCTGGTACCTCGACCATCCGGAGGATCTCCCTCCGGGGGTATCGGAGGATCCGGTCGAGACCGTCACCGATCACGTGGCCGGCATGACCGACCGCTACGCCCTGCGGGCCCACCGCGAGCTCTTCCAGCCATCCGAGGGTCGGATCTGACCGCATTCGGGCCGGTCCGTGGCAGACTCCCGACGTGCCGCTCATCACCCGCGAATCGGTCGATCAGGTACGCACCGGGGTCGACCTCGTCGAGTTGATCCGGACGCGTGTCGAGCTGAGCCGGCGGGGTGGCCGCTGGTGGGGCTGTTGCCCATTTCACCAGGAGAAGACGCCGTCCTTCTGCCTGCTGCCGGACAACAGTCGGTACTACTGCTTCGGCTGCGGCGAGAGTGGCGACGCGCTGGACTGGGCCCAGGTCCAGGAGGGGGCTGCCAACTTCAGCGAGGCCGTCGAGTGGCTCGCGGACCGCTTCAGCATCGAGCTGACCTACGAGACGACGTCGCCCGAGGACGACGCCCGGCGACGGGCATCGGAGCGGCGCCTACAGCTGCTGGAACGCGCGGCGGCCTTTTACGGCGAGTACCTGTGGCGGGCGCCGGAGGCTGCCGAGGCCCGGGACTATCTGCTCGGGCGCGGTTTCTCGGAGGATCTCCTCCGCGGTTTCCGGGTCGGCTACGCGCCGGGACAGGGCATGGTTCTGTCTGAGCGGGCCGCCGCGGGTGGATTCATGCCTCAGGAGCTGACCGATGCCGGGCTCGCCCGCCAGCGGGGAGGAGGTGACTTCTTCCGTTCGCGGATCATCTTCCCGATCGCCGATGCCCGCGGGCGGGTCCAGGGTTTCGGCGGACGCACCCTCGATCCCGAGGCCCGGGCGAAGTACATCAACTCCCCCGAGGGTCCGAGCTTCCGCAAGCGTCACCTGCTGTTCGGCCTCGCTGAGGCCCGCGCCGCGGCCGGCCGGGGCGGGTACGTCGTCGTGGCGGAGGGCTACACCGACGTGCTCGGGCTCGTCCGCGCCGGGGAGGAGGCGGCGGTCGCGTGCATGGGTACGTCCCTCACCGCCGACCAGCTGCGTCTGGCGGCGCGACACGCGCGCGAGGTGCGGGTGTGTTTCGACGGTGATGCGGCCGGTCAGAAGGCCGCGTGGCGGAGCTTTGAGGCCGCGAAAGGGATTCCGCTGCGGATGTCGGCGGTCGTCCTGCCCGAGGGGCGCGATCCGGGAGATCTCTCGGCCGACGCGGAGGGCCGCGAGGCCCTGCAATTCGCCGTCGCGGATGCGGCGTCTCTGCTAGTTTCCCTCGTCCAGAGTAAGTCACAAGCCGCACGAAGTGCGCACGAGCGCGCCGAGGCACTGGACGAGATCACGCAACTCCTTCAAGAGACCCCGGATTCCGTGGAGAAGGACGAGGCGATCCGCATGGCGGCGGGGAACCTCCAGCTGGCCCGAACGACGGGCGAACGCTTCAACGAGGCTGCGCGCTACCGTGGCGAGGGGGAGGCCCTGGCGGCGCCCACGGAGGAGCCCGCCGCACCCCAGGACACTGCCCGCAGCGCCCGGGAGCGCGGCGTGCTGTCGCTGGCGCTCGCTCGGCCGGAGTCGGCGCGACGGTACCTGGCCGACGTCGACATCGACGGGAGCTTCTCGAGCCCGGAGCTGGCGGCCGCCGCGCGGCTGCTCGCGGAGGGCGCGGACCCGGCGGGCTGGCCGGAGGAGCTGAGCGGCATCGCGGACCGTCTGCGGGCCGAGGCGCCGATCGAGGCCAGTGAGGCCGAGCTGCGCGAGGCGGTCTACCGCCTTCAGGAAGACGTCATCTGGCGCCGGCTCGCGCAGTTGCGCGAGCGTGGCGACGAGGAAGAACGCATCCGCGTGCAGCAGACTCTGAACCAGCTCAGAGACGCTCTACGTGAGGGGGAGGCATGAGTAGTCAGGCCGTGTCCAGTCGGGAGGACGTCCAGGCCTTGTTGGCCGAAGGGCGCGAGCTCGGCGTGCTCCCGGTCACGCGCGTCGCCGAGGTCATCGAAGCGGCGGATCTGTCGGAGGCCCAGCAGGAGGCCCTCCTGCAGACGCTCGCCGAGATGAACGTCGAAGTCACGATCGACCGGGTCGTGCCGTCCTCGACGGCCGCGGACCACCTCGACCTCTCGGTCAAGCAGGCCTCGAGCGATCCCGTGCGGATGTATCTGCGAGAGATCGGGCGGGTCTCACTGTTGACCGCCGCCGAGGAGGTCTCGCTGGCCCGGCGGATCGAGCGCAACGAGCCGATGGCCAAGCAGGCGCTCATCGAGGCGAACCTCCGCCTCGTCGTCTCGGTGGCCAAGCGCTACGTCGGCCGCGGCCTCTCGTTCCTCGACCTCATCCAGGAGGGGAACCTCGGGCTTATCCGGGCCGTCGAGAAGTTCGACTATCGCCGGGGATACAAGTTCTCCACATACGCGACCTGGTGGATTCGCCAGGCCGTCACCCGGGCCATCGCCGACCAGGCGCGCACGATCCGGGTACCCGTCCACATGGTCGAGACCATCAACCGCGTCTCGCGCGTTCAGCGCCAACTGCTCCAGGAGCTCGGCCGCGAGCCCGAGCTGCACGAGATCGCCGCCGAGCTGGAGATGCCGGTCGAGCGGGTCCGGGAGATCCAGAAGGTCTCCCAGGAGCCGGTCAGTCTCGAGACGCCGGTCGGTGAGGAGGACGACTCCGAGCTGGGGGACCTGATCGAGGACGAGGCAGTCGTCAGCCCGCCCGACGCCGTGTCGATCCAGATGCAGCGTGAGCAGCTGCACTCCGTGCTCGACGGCCTGAGCCATCGCGAGCGGAAGGTCATCGAACTGCGCTTCGGTCTGCGCGGCGAAGAGCCCCGCACCCTCGAGGAGATCGGTCGGCGCTTCGGCGTAACCCGCGAGCGCATCCGCCAGATCGAGTCGAAGACCCTCTCCAAGCTCAAGGCCGGTCGCGAGACCCGCACGCTCGAGGGCTACCTGGACTAGGAGGGCGCTTCCGCCGGTTCAGGCGGGGGCGACCAGGGCGGCGGCTCGCGCCTGGGCGGAGCGTTCATCGCCGGTAAGGCGGCATTCGCTGTCGATGCGGTGCTGTCCGGTGTCGGGATCCGGGCAGCGCGGAGCTGGGCCGATCCAGACGACCTGAGGCGCCGGGCCGATCATCGCCGCGCGGGCCGCCCAGACCAACAGCCGGGATATCGCCAAGGCGCCGGCACTGAGACCGTCCGTCTCGCCACGGCGGCCCAGGTAGGCGGCGTGGGCCGCGACGCAGGCGGCAAGAGAGAGACCGTCCGGCTCGGGCTCGCGGTCGAGCGCCAGGTGGTCGAGGGTCGCCGTATCGCCGAGGGTGCGGGTCAGGCTCGGGCCGAGGTCGATGAGCTGTCCGCCCAGGCCCGAGCCAAGGGCCTCGGCGGCCACCCGCAACTCGGGGCTCAACGCGTCGAGTTCCGCGGTCTGAGCCGCGCTCAGCCGCAGCCCCACCGCCGCCTCAGGCGGCCGGGGGCGGTGAGTCGTTAACCGACGGTGAGTCGACCGGGGGCGACTCGGTGAAAACGAACTCGTCGGGCTCGCCGGCGAGGCGATCCCTCAGCAGCCAGTAGCCGAGGGCACCGAGGCCGACCAGGATCATCAACTTGCGCATCGGTGGAGAACTCCTTGAGAGAGGGCAACGCGGGCAGAGGTTATCGCAGCGAGGGCGTCGGCTGGCCCGGGGCCGTCAGCGTGTCACCTCAAGGACGATCTTCCCGGTCACCGGCGTATCCTCGAGCAGGGCGTGAGCCGTCCCCGCGTCAGCAAGTGGCAGCACCCGCGCGATCACCGGCCGGAGCCGCTTGTCGGCCAGACGTCCAAGGCCCCACTGTCCGAAGCCCTGGACCAGCTCGGCCTTGAGAACCGGGTCGGTGAGCCGCAGGCCCGCGACGTGAAGGGTCGCCTGGCAGGGCATCAGCCGTGCGAAGTCCACCGGGACAGTGCGGCCGGTCATCAGGGAGAGCATGACGATGTGCCCGCCGGGGGCCAGGCACGAGACATTCTCGTCCCACCATCCCGGACCGACAAGGTCGAGCACGACGTCGACGCCGCCCGGCAGCAGGCCGCGGAGGGCTTCGGCGAACGCCCCGTCGGTGGTCGTCAGCTCGTGCTCGGCTCCCATCGCCCGGGCCACGTCGAGCCTGCCGGGATCCCGGCTCGCCGCGACGACAGCCGCGCCCATCTCGCGTCCCATCTGCACGGCTGCCGTTCCGACCCCGCTGGCGGCGGCGTGGACGAGGAGGTGCTCGCCGGCGCGCAGGCAGGCCCGGTGCGACAGCGCCATCCAGGCGGTCGTGAAGACCTCCGGGATCGCAGCGGCCGTCACCAGATCCATCCCGGCCGGGACCGGCAACAGCTGCCCGGCCGGAACGGCGACCTGCTCGGCGTATCCGCCACCGCCCAAGAGCGCCATGACGCGGTCGCCGGTACTCCAGCCGGTAACGCCGGGCCCCATGGCGCGAATCGTCCCCGCCGCCTCGAGGCCGAGGATGTCGCTGGCACCCGGCGGCGGTGGGTAGTTCCCGACGCGCTGGGCGAGGTCTGCGCGGTTGACCGCCGTCGCGGCGATGTCGAGGAGCACCTCCCCGGCGCCGACGACAGGGTCGGGCACTGTCGACGTGTGGAGGGATTCCGGGGGCCCGGGCCACCCGGTGACCGCGATCAGTCGCCGTCCTCCATGAGCGCGCGGGTCTTGGCGTGGCGCTCGGCGAACATCGCTTCGAGCTGCCGCCGCGCGAGGAGGCGATCAGCGATCCGGCCGAGGATGCCGAAGGGGAGGCGGTACGTGATGTGGTCGGTCATCAGCGTGCCGCCCGAGGGGGTCGCCTCGAAGCGGTGCTCGTGACGCCATTCGGCGAACGGCGAGCGCTCGGCGGTGTCGACCACGAGAGCATTCTCGACGATCGGGCCGATGCGTACACGCCACGTCTGCGGGAAAGGGATCGGCGGCTGACGCACCTTGAGTTCGACGATGCTGCCCTCGCTCACGGGGAAGTCGCCTTCGACGGCCAGAAACGTCGCTCCGTCAGGTGAGATCTCCGGGGCATTCCGCGTGTCGAGGTGGAACGCGAAGACCTTCTCGACGGGAGCGTCGATGCGGACCGAGCGCGAGAAGGTTGAAGGTTCGCCCATACGGCGATGCTAGCGACGCCTGTGCTGCCCGCGCCCGTTGAGATCGCGTGAAGATCGTCTCCAGGACCCGTGAATTTGGCCCTATGGCGTTAGAGAGCGCCCGGCGATCGCGCTACCTTCGAAGACACGTTGACGCATCCGGCCCGATGGGCCGAGAAGGAGAAAGATGACGAAGTCCGACATCGGCCGCAGAGAATTCAACCGTGTCACCGGAGGGGCGGGGCTGCCCGCCGCCGACCGGGTGGGGGAGGTCTCGCCGCTGCTGAAGGACGCCATCACCGGGTTCACCTTCGGCGAGCTCTTCACCCGTGGTGGGCTCAGCCGCCGGGAGCGCGAGATGATCACCGTGGCCGTGCTCGCCGCCATCGGTGGCACGGAGAACCAGCTCGGATTGCATCTGCCCGCTGCCCTCGAGTGCGGCGCCGACCCCGACGAGCTGATGATCATCTGCGAGCAGCTGGCGCCGTACGCGGGATTCCCTCGGGCTCTCAATGCGGTTCGCAGCGTGCGCGCGGTCACCGAGCAGCGCGGTGGTGAGCTGCCCCTGCCGTCGCACAAGTTCGCCGTCTCCGGCCACGAGACGCTGGCCTGCGACGTCTACGGTGACGGTGGCGATCCGCTGTTGCTCATTCACACGATGGGTCTCGACCACCTCGTCTGGCGGGACTTCATCCGCGCGGTGGGCGGTCGCCGCCGGGTGATCGCCTACGATCTCCGCGGCCACGGCGGCGCGACCGGCGCTCCGCCGGCGCGCGACATCGAGCAGCTCGCTGCGGACGGCATCAACCTCCTGGACCGCTTCGACGTCGGTGCCGCGGAGGTCGTGGCGCTCGGGACGGGCGCCGCCGTCGCGACAGCCCTGGCCGAGCGCGAACCGGAGCGCATCACCCGTCTTTCGCTGATCGCCGCACTGCCGGGTCTGACCCCGGACGAGTGCGCGGGATGGGCCGAGGCCGGCGCGGACCCGGACAGCGGTATCGAATGGCTCGTCCGCTCGTTCCTCCCGCGTTGGTTCAGCCCGGAGGAGCTCGCTGACAACCGGTGGGGCGTCCGCTACGTCCGCGATCGGCTCGAGCGGATCGCCGGTGCGGAGTGGGAGTCGTCATGGCGGGCCCTCGAGTCGGCGCCGCCGCTGCTGCCGACCCTGGGACAGCTGACCCAGCCGGTTCGCCTGATCGTCGGCGAGAGGGATGCGGTCTCCACCCCGGAGGCGGCGGAAGACGCCGTCGGCGGACTCGCCAACATCGAGCTGGTTCGGATCGCGGACTGCTCGCGGCTCGTGCCGCTGGTCGCGGCCGACGAGCTCGCGCAGATCATCGCGCCCGCGGCTCCGGCGCCACCGGTTGTGGCCGCCACGGCAGACGACCCGATGGGCTCCTGGGTTTAGGAGCCCGGGCCGGGTGCGGGCGTCGTTGCGCCTCGCACCCGGTCGAAGTAGTCCCGCTTGCGGTCGGTGTCGAGCGACCAGACCGTCGGCGGTGATTGAAAGCCGGTCTGGTCGTACAAACCGTTGCCGACCTCCAGCCCTGTCAGCAGGGCGAAGCGCTCGTCGTCGATGTGCTTGGCGGTGTCCTCGTTGACGTGGATCGGGCCATCGAAGCGCTCGCGCAGCCACTCGACGTCGCCCTCCATCTCGCCGTCGCTCTCCGTGTTGCCGTGTATGAGCAGGACGTCGACGGCATCGAGGAGGTCCTGGTCGATCTCGCGGGTCCTGCCACGGGTGTTGGCGTGGCTCGTGCTCACCAGCAGGCCCCGGTGGCGTTCCTTGATCTCGCTGATCAGGCCGGGGAGGCCACGGGTCGTGTTGAGCAGTTCGAACCCGCCGTAGTTGTACGCGCCCATCTCGTTGCCGACCTCGAGGACGACGTTGGCGTATTCCGATTCACGCAGCCAGTCGGCGACGCCGAGCACGGCGCGGCGGACGGCGGCCTCATCATCGAACCGGTGCGCCTGACCGAAGTAGAGAACCGTGAGGATGACGACCAGGCCGTTGGCATCGGCCGCCTCGATGGCGCGCTCGGCGCGGGAGCGCCACGCGTTCTTAAAGGTGCCGTCGGTGGCGAAGGCCGTGGCGATCGGTGTCTGACGGGTGCCCTCCCAGGTTCCGCCGGGGAGATCTCCGCGGGTCGGCGAGCCGCCTTGGAGTGAGACGGTGATCGCGTCGAGGCCGTGCGCGGCATAGACGGGCATCGCCGCGATCAGTCCTGAGAGGTTGCGCTCGGGATCCCACGGGCCGTCGGGATACGCCCAGAGGTGGCGGGAGGCGTCGTTCTCGTCGTCCCAGATCCCCTGGACGACACGGGCGGACTGGAGCGTTCCTTCGGAGGGGGAGCCGGGGTTCACGGGGCGGCCGTTCACCGTCCAGAGGCTTCCGTGGCTGCCGACCGTCGTCTGGGTCGCCGGGGTGGTGTCTTCGGGTTCCGGTCGGACGGGCGGCGGCGCCGGCTCGGATGCCGGCGGGGCCGGGTCGGCCGCCGCCGGTGGCGGGGGCAGGGGGAGAGGGGTGTTCACGGCGTCGAACCACACCGGACCGCGCAGGGCGTTGGGCGTGCCGAGACGAATGCGGTTCTCCGCCCGGAGTCCACGCACGCGGATCCAGCGCCCCCGGGGTGAGCCCCCGACGAAGATGCGGACGCGGTAGCGTCGCGCATCGAGCTGGACCTTGACCCGGTTCCACTCGCCGGCGCGGCCGGTACGCGCCGCGGGAATTCGGCGGCCCCGGTGGATCAGCGTGAGCCGTCCCCGGCCGTTGTCGACCAGCGTGAGGCGGTTCGTCGCGAAGCGGATGAGTCCGGACGGGCCGCGCCGGGTGCGGTGAAAGCTGAAGGCGATCGAGAGGCGCCGCGCCGGTCGGTTGAGGCGTCGCTCGATGTAGTGGGCTCCCCGTGCCCGGGGGGTCCTCAGGGAGGCGCCACCGTCTGCGGAGCGACCGTCCACGATGCGGGGACGGCCCTGCGCGCGGGTCCACCCGGTGCGACCGGCAAGCGGTGCCGACCGCGCGTCGAAAGAGTCCGCCAGCCGCGGCGCCGCGGACGCGGTCGAGCTGCCGGCCGCCGCGACGATGGTCGTGAGCGCGAGAAGGAGCAGTGCGCCCATCGCGCGGGGTACCCCGAGTGTCACAGTCCGGCCTCCGTGCCGTTGAGAAGTTGGCGGCCCCGGGCGTCCTGTGAGGGGGCGCTGGGGGGCAGCGCTCCGGCTCGCGTCCGGTGTAGGGGCGTCCTGCCCCGTCCCCTCGGCTATCGGCGCGGGCGCCGGGCCTCATGACGGCCCTCGGCAGCCCGAAACGCAGATTTCACGACCGCCCGCCGCGGCGGGCGCGGTGGTCAGGCGATGGCCACGGTCGCGCCGAGGTAGACCCGGGCCGCCATCTCGTGCACGATGAACGCCGCAACATCGGCGCGCGGGATACGTCCGCCGCGGATCTCGGGCTCGGTGCGGACGCGGTAGCTGCCGCGCTCCGGGTTGTCGGTGAGCCCCACGGGGCGCACGATCGTCGCGTCGACCCCGGCAGCGCGGATCAGCGCCTCCTCTGCGGTGTGGTCGGCCATGACGTTGCGCAGCAGGGTGGCGAACAGAAGACGTAGCGCGGGAGAGAGCTGTCGGCCGCTCTCGCCGGCGCCGAGCGCGCTGATCGCGATCAGCCGCGGTGACCCGGCGGCGTGCATGCCCGCGATGATGCTCGCCATGGCGTCGGCGCGCGGTGTGCCACGCCCCAGAGAGCGCGAGCCCAGCGCCGAGACGACGACGTCGTGACCGGCGATGGCATCGCGGACCGCGTCCGCGTCGAGCGCGTCGCCGCCGACGACGCGCAGATGTTGACCGCTCGCCTCGATCGCCTCCGGCCGACGAGCGAAGGCCGTGACCTCGTACCCGGCATCGAGCGCTCTGTTCACGATGATCCGTCCTGTGCGCCCCGTCGCGCCGAAGACGATGACCTTCATGCGTCACCGCCGATCGGCGTTCGGCGTGAGGGAGGCGTCGTTGCGGGCATCGTGGGTACCTCTGGTCGCTGGGGTCGCCGAGGAGATCGCCGCGGCAACTGCACCCCGTCAGAGGATCGGTCGACGGTGAGGCCGTCGACCTGACGGGGCCTTCCAGGAGCGTACCCGGCGCCGTCATGGTCGAACTTCCCGCGGGGCGCGGTCCTCGACGCACCCGGCGGCCCGTGCCCCGGTTCACTCGCGTCTTTGCCACGATCTCGTTTCCGCCGTGGTTGTGGTCAGGACGCGAAGAGCGGTGGGTGGGGGCGCTAGAGAAGACTCGGGCGACACGGAAGGGGAGAGCCGCGACCATGGACGAGCGGCCGTTCCTTCGCCGCTCCCCCCATATGCGGGTTGCCCACCGGACATACCCCGTCGTCGCCTTCGTGGTCCTCGCGCTGATCCTGCTCGCGGCCGCCGCACCCGGGCGCGCCGCAGCGGAAGTCCTCCACCGGGTCAACGTCGGCGGACCGGCGCTGGCCGCCCCCAGCGGCCCCGACTGGGAAGTGGACACCGACGCCCAGCCCTCGGCGCTGCGTATCTCCGGCGCCGAGAACACCTTCGCCT
>JAHEIS010000118.1 GCA_024639225.1 Actinomycetes bacterium
GGGACTCATGGGCAGCGTGTCATTGATCGGCAACCTGGCCGCCGACCCACGCACGATCGAGACCAGGGACGACAGTGCGATGGTCAGTCTGAGAATGGCTGTACCGCGCTAGCGAGGCGGTGAGGGCGATGCGACGTTCGTCGACGTCACCGCCTTCGACCGCCACGCCGAGCTCGCGCTCGAGCACCTGGCCAAGGGGCGCCAGATCGGCATCGATGGGCGCCTCGATGTTTATGAGTGGGAAGACGAGGAGGGCAACCGCCGCTCACGCGTCTACGTGATCGCCGGAATGATCGAGTTCCTCGACGCGCTTACCGAGGGGCGGGTCGACCAACGAGAAGGTTGTCCCGACCCCGCAGCGGTCACAATGCGAGATGCTCGGTCTCGGTCCTCGATCTCCTTAGCCTCAAGCGCCCGGCGTATGGCAGTGAGTTCACGAATGAGGCCATGCCTGCGCGCAACCCGGAGGCAGGATGCCGCAAGGAGCTGGGTACCACCGCGTAGCGCGACCCGGGCCAGCACGTCGAGCGCCCACGCCTGAGCCGGCGGGATGGTTGGCTCGTCGCGGCTCGTCGTTCTGAGTCGCATCGACCGCCGGTTCACCCGGCTGGGACAATCGCTGGGAACTTCCAGCTCCCGTCGAGGATCTGCGGCTCGGGTTCGTACATCCGGATGGCGTAGTTCCAGCCGGGGGTGATCGGGAGGTAGTTGATCTGGGCGGGGTCACCACCGAGATGGATCGTGATCGAGCCGTCCGGATTCGGCTTCGCGGTGAGGTTGTTGTAGCTGTACACGCCGAGATCGTTCTGCGGGATGAAGCCGTCGGCGTCGTACACGATGATCGACCAGAACGCTCGCACGTGCACGTCCTTCACCGTGACGACGTGTGGGGTGCCGTCGTTCTTCTCGACCGTGCCGAGATCACCGAAGGTGTTCTTCAGGGCATACCGCGCTCGTAAAGGAGAAACCGGACCTTCAGCGCATTGCTTGAGGCCGCGTTGTCGTGGAGCGTGATCACGTGGTTGTCATGCCGAACATCGCCGGGTATCTTGCCGGTCGTCTTCATCGCCACCGAGCACGACTGAGAGATCCCATGCCTGCAGTGCGCTGGTCAGCGTTGTTAGTCGCCGTTCTCGTCGTCGGCGCGATGGTCGTCGCCTGCGGCGACGATGAATCCGACGAGTCATCGGCCGACGACTCCTCAGCCGACCAGACCGCAACGGCGGTTGCCGACGCGACCCCGGAGGACCTCGAGCGCTGGCAGGCCGACCTCATCGCCGTCGGCTGCTACTCGGGCGCGGTGGACGACACCTTCGGCCCCCAGACGGAGGCGGCTGTCCGCGACTTTCAGGGCGCCGCAGGCCTGACGGTCGACGGCCAGCTGGGCCCGGAGACCGAGGACGCACTCGACAGCGCGACCAACGAGGGCGAGATCGTCTGCTCCGATGCCGCCGGACCTGCTGGCGAGAGCGGCGGCGGCGGCGAAGCCACCCTCAGCGCATCCAGCTACGACAAGACCTTCCCGGCCAGCACGTGCTCGCTCAATCCCGAGCTGGCCAACGCGGCGCTTATCGGCGAAGTCGACGGCCTGACCCTGGACGCCGAGGCCGTTGAGGGCACGGGCACGCTGAGTGTCAGCGGCGGCACTGAGGGCGACGGGATCACGCTCAACGGCGACATCGCCGCGGTGGACATCGACGAGGATCGCACCTTCGCGATCTCCGGGACCTTCGGCGAGCCGAACTTCGCCGGGGAGCAGTTCACGCTGATCGGCTCCTGCCCCGGATAAGACGGACTGCCGGCCCGCGGGGCCCTGTCGACGAGATCACGCAGCGTGCAATCGCGCTGCTCGTCCCTGAGAAAGGCGACGGCGGGACTCGAACCCGCGAATAGCGGTTTTGGAGACCGCTGCGTTAGCCAACTTCGCCACGTCGCCGCGGGCCGCCCGCGCCGAGGGGGCACCGGGCGCCAGAGCGGATGAAGGGACTCGAACCCCGTCGAGGTGAAGCCGCCCCGCGACCGGGCCCTGGTCGCGGTCCTCGCCTACGCCGGCCTTCGCCAGCAGGAGGCGATCCCGCTTCAGTGGGGCGACGTCGGCCATACGATCGCGGTGTCGCGGACCCTCACCGCCGGCCAACTGCGGGAGCGGACCGAGACGGGGAAGGGGCGGTCCGTGGAGATCGTCGCGCCTCTCGCCGAGGACCTCTTCGAGTACCGGCCGGCCGACGCGACCCCGGACTCGCTCTTGTTCCCCGCGACGCGCGGCGGGCTGATCTCGATGCGCAACTGGCGCGAGCGAATCTTCCATCCGGCCTGCGAGGCCGCGGGCGTCCCCGCTCGGCCCTACGACCTGCGCCATTCGTTCGTCTCGGCGCTAGTCCACGAGGGCCGTTCATCGGCCAACGTCGCGCTCGCGCCCGGGCACTCAATCCGTATGTGCGAGGACCGATACGCACACGCCTTCAGCGAGGCTCGCCTGGAGCGCGGGACGTCACTTGAGGACGCAATCCGGGAAGTCCGAGCCTCGCTCGATGTTCCCCGGCTCGCCTACCGCTGTGGACGTTTTGTCGGAAGAAGTAGGCGAATAGCGGCTACTTAGTGAGAGCGGGCGACCGGGCTCGAACCGGCGACATCCAGCTTGGGAAGCTGACGCTCTACCAACTGAGCTACACCCGCGTGGGCGCGGACGCTACCACAGGGTCCCGGTCCGACCGGGCCCGTCAGCGGCGAGCGCCCTGGCCGCTGGAGCCCCGTCGATGGCAACTCCCGAGACCCGCAATCGGCTACCGATCCTGTTGGCGCTGATGGAGCGCAACGTACTTCGCGCGAAGCCCCTACATCCGGTCCGGTGCCTCGACGGCGAGCAGGTCGAGTCCGGCGGCGATCACTGCTGCGGATCCACGGGTGAGGGTGGCCCGGAACGCCTGAACAGGTAGCGGCTCATCCTTGACCCGGCACCGGTGGTAGAACGCGTGGAACTCGCCCGCCAACTCCATGAGGTAGGCCGCGACGCGGTGTGGCGCGCGCTTCTCCGCGGCCTCGGCGACCGCCGTCGGCCACTCCGTCAGGCGGATCGCGACGGCCCGCTCCGCGGCGTCAAGCTCCGCGGGCGCCTCGTCGGCGGTGATCTGCGGATCATCCAGCTGCGCCAAGATCCCGTGGGTTCGCGCATGGGCGTACTGCACGTAGTACACCGGATTCTCGCGACTCTGCTCGCGAGCCAGGCGCAGGTCCAGATCGAACGGGGTCTCGTGACTGCGCTGGACGAGGAAGAAGCGGGCCGCGTCCACGCCGATGTCCTCGATCAGGTCCTCAAGGGTGACCACGGTGCCGGCCCGCTTGCTCATCTTCGCGGCCTCGCCCCCCTCGAGGAGGCTGACCAGTTGCACGAGCGGGACCTCGAGCATCTGGGGGTCGTGGCCGCCGGCCGCGAGGATCGCCCGCAGCCGGGCGATGTAGCCGTGGTGGTCCGCGCCGAGGACGGTGATCAGACGGTCGGTTCCCCGCGCCGCCTTGTCGAGGTGGTACGCCAAGTCGGCGGCGAGGTAGGTCGTGTCGCCGTCGGACCGACGCAGGACGCGATCTTTCTCGTCGCCGTACCGGCTTGTGGCGAACCAGAGCGCGTCGTCCTTGTCGTAGGCATCCCCGGAGTCGACGAGGGCGTCGATGCCGGCCTCGATCCGACCGTCGGTGTGAAGGCTCGTCTCCGAGAACCAGGTGTCGATCCCCGTGCGGAAGCGTTCGAGCTGACCCGCGATCGCCTCCCTCATCAGCTCGCCCCCGCGCGCGCCGAAGAAGTCCCGGGCCGCGTCGGTGAGCGGCGACAGCTCCCCAACCCACCGGTCTCCGACCTCGCCGTCGATCGCCTCGGCGATCTCCGCGACGTACTCACCGTGGTACCCGTCGTCCGGCACGGCGAGCTCGACCCCGTGGCGCTCCGCATAGCGGGCGCCGACCGACGCGCCGAAGTTCTCCATCTGGCGGCCGTGGTCGTTCAGGTAGTACTCGCGCATCACCGTGTGCCCGGCGAACGCGAGCACCCGGGCCAGGCTGTCGCCATACGCCGCGTGCCGGGCGTGCCCGACATGGGGCGGACCGGTGGGGTTGGCCGACACATACTCGAGGAGGATGCTCAGCTTCTTCGCCGCCCCGTCGCGGCCGTAGTCGGCGCCGACCTCGGCTATATGGCGGGCGACTGCAGCGAACCAGGCCGGGCCCAGACGCAGGTTGATGAAGCCCGGTCCGGCGATCTCCGCCTCGGCGATCCACCCGAAGATCGCCGAATCGGATCGCAGGCGAGCGCTCACCTCCTCGGCGATCTCCCGCGGCGGCCGGGCGGCTCGCTTGGCGAGGGCCATCGCGATGGGAGTGGCCAGATCGCCGTGCTCGGGCTGAGCCGGCGGAACAAGAGAGACCTCGGGCACGTCGTCGACGACCGGCTCGGCGGCGCGCCGTAGCGCCTCGGCCAGAACGACTCGGGGATCGGCAATCATCCGCGGAAGGCTAGCGGCCGGCTCAGTGGGCGTAGGGGTGCCCGGCGCGCCTGGCGAGCGCCCGGTAGATCTGCTCGGCGAGCACGACGCGGGCAAGCTGGTGCGGAAGGGTCAACGGCCCGAGGCCCAGCTGCTCCTCGCACTCGTCGATGAACTCACGCTCCAGCCCGGCGGCGCCGCCGATGACGAAGCACGCGGGGCGCGGATCGTCGACCCATCGCGTGACGCGCGATGCGAAGTCTGCATCCGAACGCGATGCCCGCCCCTCAGGTGTCAGGGCGACGCGGCGTGCCCGGTCGGGAATCCGTGCGCGCAGGCGCTCGGCATCCCGTCGCCGGGCGACCTTGTCGCCGCCCGTGAGTGGCTCGGCCGCGACCTCGATCACGGACAAGGAGGTGTAGCCGGCGATGCGCTCCTCATAGAGGGCGGCCACGGCGGAGTGCGGCGGGCGCACTCTGCCGACGGCGAGAATCGTGAGCGACGCTTTCTGTGTCCGACTCAGGATGTCTCCAGATCCCGTAGGGCCAGGCCGACCCGCTCGCGATGCGTCGGATGACTCCCGAACCAGAGGTGCAGAGCCCGGGGCGGATCCGGATCCGACCGCGCGCGCGATCGGGATGCCGCGCGGGCGCGGATGGCGGCCAGCGGCTCGTCGGTGATCTGCAGCGCGGTCCAGTCGGCCTCGGCCTCGTAGGCCCGGCTCACCCCATTCTGAATGGGGGCCGACACCGTGATCAGCACGACGATCGCACCGGCGGCGATCGCGGTCCGCCGGAGCGCCGTGAGGCGATCGGGGCGCCCCGGGCCGGAACCGGTGAGCAGGGCGACCATGCCGGCGGCAAGCAGGGTGAGGGGGATCATCATCAGCGTGTAGCCGGTCAGGCCCTTGGCGATGTGCCGGTGCTTCTCGTGGGCCAACTCATGGGCGACCGTCCAGCGCAGCTGTTCCCGATCACCCTCATCGATGAGGGTGTCGAACAGGACCACCCGCCGGGTCGCACCGATTCCCTCGACCCGGGCGTTGAACGTCCGTGAGCGGCTCGCCGCGTCGTTCACCACGACCTCGCTGACATCCACGCCGGCGAGATCGGCCAGCTCCCGGATCTCTGCCGCGAGCGCCGCGTCCTCGACCGGTCGGGTGTTCTCAAAGAGGGGCTGGATCACGAGGGGCGAGACGAACGCAACGGCGACCGCAATGGCAATCAGGCCACCGGCGACCGCCGCGGGCCAGGCCCGCGGCAGGTAGCGCACGGCAAGGCTGAGACCGCCGATGGCGACGGCGAAGACCACGACCTGTACGCCGATCCCCTGGAGCGCATCAAGCGCCCATGAGCCAGTGCCGCGACGCACGACGCCACCGTCGCGCAGGCGTTCGTTGATCAGGGCGCCGACGGGCAGGCGGACCACACCGATAGCCGCGGCGAGCCCGGCGCCGATGACCACGCCGGCGGCGGCCGTCGGCAACGCCGAAGCCCGGTCGAGCAGGCTCGCGATGCGGCGGGAGAAGGCGATCAGGGCGATCCCGGCAATGAGCGGGATGAACGCGGCCGCGACGGCGAGGGCGCGGATCGGCCGCCGGAAGTCGCGGTCGGCGGCCAGGGCCTCGGTGTCGAAGACGTCGCTGAGCGTCACCTCCGCTGGGGCGGGGACGCCGTCGCTCCACAGAAAGAGCCGGATGATCGCGAGCCCGGCGAGGAGGGCGATCAGGCCGCCCCCGATCAGGATCGCCGCCGACCGATCCGCACCGGGGAGGCGAGAGTTCCGTAGGCGGGCCACGCGGCTATCGTTACAGACAACGTCCACCGCGGAGGCCCGGAGGTCTCCCCTGCCCCGTATCGCGGTCATCGCCGATATTCACGCCAACCGGCAGGGCCTCGATGCCGTCGTGCGCGCGGGCCGTTTGGCGGGCGCGACCGAGTGGTGGTGCCTGGGGGATCTGGTCGGCTACGGCGGCGACCCGGGGCACTGCGCCCGGGTCGTCACCTCGATCTCGAGTCGCTGCCTGGCGGGCAACCACGACCTCGCCGCGGCGGGGCGCATACCGCTGGGGCGGTTCGCGGACTGGGCCTTCGACGCCGTGAGCTGGACGTTCCAGGAGATGGGATCGGTCGGGCGGGCGCGGCTCGACTACCTCCTGCCGTCGGACCCGGACCATGAGGTCCCGATCTTTCACGCAAGCCCGCGCGATCCGATCTGGGAGTACATCGTCACCGGACACCAGGCGCTGGACGCGCTCACGCGGGTCGACGCGCCGATGGTCATGGTCGGGCACACCCACGTGCCGGGCGCGTGGGTCTACGAGCCCGAGTTCGATCGCATCGTCGCTCGGAAAACGGGCCACGGCGACACGCTCGAGGTGGACGGCCTACGCTGTTTGATCAATCCCGGTTCGGTCGGCCAACCCCGCGACGGCGATCCGCGGGCGGCCTGGCTGCTCTGGGACACGGACACGGCGACGATCACCTTCCAGCGCACCCCCTACGACGTGGCGGCGG
>JAHEIS010000025.1 GCA_024639225.1 Actinomycetes bacterium
GGACAGGACATCAGCGAGATCGGGGCGTGGATCGCTCATACTCCCCCCTCCTCCTCCATCAGTGTGCGCAGGCGGCGCATCGCGCTCACCATGCGCATCTTCACGGTGCCGAGCGGCACTCCGACGGCTTCGGCGATCTCGCGCTGGCTACGGTCCTCGTAGAAGCGCAGGCGCAGGAGTTCGGCTTCGTCCGCCGGGATCCGGCGGAGCATGTGGGCCACCTGCCAGCGCTCGATGAGGGCCTCGGCTGAACCGGCCTCGTCCTCGCGATCCGCGAGCCGGGCGGCCCGCTCGGGATCCTGCGGCTCGGGCGTGCGCTTGCGGAGGGCGTCGATGGCGCGTGAGCGGGCGATGGTCATGATCCAGGTCAGCAGGCCGGAACGCGACGGATCGTACTGGTGCGCACGCTTCCACACCTCGAGAAAGACTTCCTGCTGGATGTCTTCGGCGAGCCCACGGTCGCCGAGCATCTGCACGAGGAGGCCAAACGTCGGTCGTCCGAATCGGTCGTAAACCGCCTCGAGGGAGCCGTCTCGGCGTGCGCGGAGCTCAAGGGCCAGTCGCGTGTCGTCGTTCCGCGTGATCACTCGCAACGCAGGTCTAGCAAGGGCCGGTGCCAGAGTGTTCAGGGCTACTGCGGTCGACATCTCGAGGAGTCATACGTACAGCGCCTCCCTGTCGGTTGGTCATCCGCCGAATTCCGCGAGCCGGGCCACCCGCATCTTCTTCACAGCCGACCCCTCGGCCCGCGGCGGATAACGCGGTGAACGCCAACGCCTTTCCGAGGAGAAGCATGTCACTCACTCGTTCCACCCGCCGCGCCGCCGCAGCCGCCATCGTCTGCGGCGCCACCCTTGCCGCGGCGCCCGCTGCCCTGGCGAGCGATGAACCGGAGTTCCTCAGCCTCCGCGGCGGTTCAACCGCCGTCACCCTCGATGCCGGCGCCGCCGCCGCGCTCGAATCGCTCGGCGTCAGCGTCGCACCGAGCGGACCCGCCCGGGTCGGACGCGACGGCGCAATCCGTTTTCCGATCCCCTCAGGCAAGGTCAACAGCGACGACCTCACCGGCCAGATCCGCCACTGGGGTGGCCTCACCTTCACCGCCGGTGACACCGAGCTGGACCTCGACCGCTACGACATCAACGTCGACGCCGGGCCGGACCTCTCGGCGCGGATCAACGACAACCGCTTCGACCGCGCGGAGATCTTCGATCTTGACCTCACGAACCTGAAGACCGAGATCAACGGTCGCCATGTGACCCTCTCGGGCGTAGTGGTCAAGCTCAGCGCCACCGGCGCGGCGGCCCTCAACGCCACGTTCGAGGTGGATGCCTTCACGGAGGGGCTGGTCATCGGCACCGCCGAGACCAACACCCGCATCTCGCGGCGCAGCCCGCAGCGTCTCCCCCGTACCCTCCGCCTTCGCGGCGGCGCCACGACCCTCAGCCTCGACCCGGAGACCGCCAAGGCCCTGGACTCACTCGGTGTCGAGGTCGGGCTCTGGGGTCGGGCCCGGGCCGTGACCACCGGTGTGGCCTTCCCGGTCGTGGGCTGGGGCAGCCGCCTCCACTCCGACGACCTGTCGGGGAAGATCCGCCACCGCGGCGGCCTGGACCTCACGGCCGGGAGCACGACGGTGTCCCTGCGCCGTTACGTGATCCGTCCGTCACTCGGTCGCATCGACGGCAACGTCCGGCCGGCCAGCATCAAGCGGGCGCCGCTGTTCTCCATCGACGCCTCCGAGGCCCAGAGCGTCATCACACCGCGGGCCTTCCGGCTCACCGGTGTGAAGGTCAGCCTCACCAAGACCGCGGCGGACCTGCTCAACAGCAGCTTCGGTGTGGACGCCTTCGCCGAGGGCACACCGATCGGCACCGCGGTCGTCGACACGAACGTCCGCAACCGGCGCGGGTACTAGCCGCCGCGCCGTGGTCGCGCGTTCCGAGGCTTGTCTCGGGACGACGCGGCCCCGCGGCGCGGCGCCGCGGCTGGGATAGCGTGGCGGCGTGAGCGTCGCGCCGAAGCCCGCAGCGGACCCCGAGGGGCCGGATGCCGGCCCGGTCGCCAGCGGCCGTGGCTGAGTTCCTCCTCTGGTCCCTGATCCTCTCGGTCGTTCTGACCGTGGGCGCCAACGCCGGGCCGCGCCTCTTTCCGCGCGCCGCACGACGCGTCCGTCACCGGATCGAGGACACGATCGCTCCGCCGGCGCCTGACGAGCGCCCGGAAGACCGCAACCGGGTGCGGATCATCGTCCCCTGGAAGACGATGCTGGCGCTCTCGGTCGTCGTGACGCTCGCTTTGAACCTGGTGTTGATCCTGCGCTGAGCGGCCGGCTCAGGACGGTCTGATCGCCACCACCGGGAAGTCCCGGTCGGTCTTCTTCTGGTACTCGTCGTAGTCCGGCCACATGTCCACGCACTTGTCCCAGACCGCGGCCTTCTCGGCGGCCGACAGCGTGCGCGCCGTGGCGTCCATGACCTGGTCGCCCACCTGGATGCGCACCTCGGGTTCGGCGGCGAGGTTCTCGTACCAGTCGGGGTTGTCGGGCTTGCCGCCGAACGAGGCGACGACGTGGTACGCACCCCCGTCCTCGACGTAGATGAGCGGGTTCTGCCGCAGACGGCCCGACGAGCGGCCCATCGTGGTCAGCAACAGGGTCGTCGCCCCGTTCCAGTCGTGGCCCTCCGCGCCGTTGCTCTCGCGGTACTCACGGTTGTGCTGAGCGACCCAGGGGATCGCGTTGTCCAGCGGGGTTTCGTCGGGCAGGGGCATGTGATCCTCCGGGCACGCATATGTGGTCGGCCCGAGGGTAGCGCCCCGCGACGGTGGTCGGCCACCGGCCCATCGTCTCCTCCCCAAGGGGGAGACGGGTTTCCTCCTCGAGGGCGTCCCCGCTCGAGGTGACGGTTCCTAGCGTTGGGGATGTTCCGCACCCGAACCGGAGTCACACATGAGCCGCCGCGACCGGATTCTCACCATCGCCGTCCACGCGGTCGGCGCCGCGCCTCTCCTCTGGCTGTGCGCGGCGTCGGCCCTCTCCTGGGCAACGGGCGCGCCCGACGCGGCCGGTCTCCGGGAGCAGTTCAGCGCCCTCGCGAACATCTCGATGGTCGCTCTGCTGGCGACGCTGGCCTGCACCCCCCTGAACATCGTGTTCGGCTGGAAACGCCCCCTGCGCTTCCGGCGGGCGCTGGGCCTCTACTTCTTCGGGTACGCCGTCACCCACGCCGGAGCCTTCGCGGCGGACTCCGGGTTCGCACCCGCCGGAATCTGGGCGACCACGACGGCGCAGGCGTTCCTCATCTGGGGCGCTCTGGCCGTCCTGGTGAGCGTCCCGCTGGCCGCCACCGCCAACCGATGGTCCATGCGCCGGCTCGGGCGTCGCTGGAAGACTCTCCACCGCATCACCTACGTTGTGGCGGTGTTCTCGGTCGTCCACACCGCCCTGATCCCCGGCGATCCGGGAGAGGCGTTGCTCCCCGGCGCGATTCTCGCCCTGCTGCTCGCGATCCGGCTACCGTCAGTCCGATCATGGTTCGTGTCGCGACGCCAGAGCCATCCCGCACTCGTCGCCTCCGGGGTCGCGTGACGCAGCTGATCCGGTTCGCGCGCGCGACGCCCCTGGCGATCGACCTCGCCCTGGCGATCGTCGCCGCAGTGCTCCTGCTCGCCGACATCACCGCCGACCCTCTGCCCGCCGGCGCGCGCGCGCCGGATGCGTTCATGGCGGTCGGGGGCGGGCTGATGGTCGCCGCTCTCGCCCTGCGCCGTCGGGCTCCGCTGCCGACGCTCGGCGTCGCAGCCGGTGCCTGGCTGACCCTGAGTCTGCTCGAGTATCCGCCTCTGATCCCCTTCGCCCCGCTGGCGATGGTCTTCTTCCTGGCCGGCGATGGCGTCCCGCGGCGCGTCGGCGGCGCTGCGGCGGCCTGTCTCGGCGTGGCGCTCATGGCCCCGGTCGGCATCGTCGCGAGCCCGCCGCGCTCCGAGGCTGAGCTCCACGTGGCCTACGTCCTCCTTGTCGCGATCCTCTGGCTTGCCGGCGACCGCGTGCGCTCGGGCCGGGAGCATGCCGCCTCCAACCAGCGCGCCGCCCGGAGCGACGAGCGCGCGCGTCTCGCCCGAGAGCTGCACGACTCGGTGGGTCACGCCATGAACACCATCGGGATCAACGCGGGCGCGGCGCGTCTCAACCTGGAGCGCGACCCCGCGGTTGCCGCGGAGGCCGTCGCGGCCATCGAGCGGACGGCGCGTGAGGCCGCCGCCGAGATGGATGCACTGCTCGGCGAACTGGGCGCCGAGGCAATGCCCGGGATCTCCGACGTCGCGACGATGATCGCGGCCCGTCAGACCGCCGGCCAGAGCATCGAGGCCGACATCAGCCCCGTCGGCGAGGTCCCGGCCGAGGCCGGGCGGGCGATCTACCGCATCATCCAGGAGAGCCTGACCAACGCGGAACGGCACGCGCCCGGCTCCCCGGTCACGGTGTCGCTTCGGCGCGCCGACGACGAGCTGCGCCTCGAGGTGGCGAACGCCGCGCCGTCTGCGACCATCGACGCGGGACGCGGAATCGCCGGTATGCGCGCCCGTGCCCGAGCACTGGGAGGCGACCTGTTCGCGGCGCAGATCGCAGGCAGAGTGGTCGTCGAGGCACGGCTCCCGACCGAGGTGGAGGAATGATCCGGGTCCTGATTGCCGATGACGACGAGCTCATGCGCGCCGGCCTGCGCGGTGTTCTCGAGTCCGATCCGGGGATCTGCGTCGCCGGCGAGGCCGCCGACGGCGCACGCGCGGTTCTCCGCGCCCGCGACCTCGAGCCCGACGTCGTACTCATGGACGTACGCATGCCCGCGACCGACGGCATCGCCGCGACCGAGCAGATCTGTGCCGCCGACGCCCCGCCCCGGATCCTGGTGCTGACGACCTTCGCTCACGATGAGTACGTGCTGGGCGCCCTGCGCGCCGGGGCCTCGGGCTTCCTCCTCAAGCGCGCCAGCCCGGAGGACCTCATCGCTGCGGTCCACGGTGTCGTCGCCGGCGAGACGCCGATCGCCCGGGAGGTGCTCGCCCTGGTCGTCGATCAGGCCCGGCAGCGGAGACCCGACCCGGCCGAGGCTCCGGCGCTCGCCCATCTGACCGCCCGGGAGCGCGAGGTCCTCGCGCTCGTCGCCCGCGGACACAGCAACGCCGAGATCGCGTCGGCGCTCGTGGTCGAGGCGTCGACCGTCAAGAGCCATGTCAAAGCCATTCTCGGCAAGCTGGGTCTGCGCAACCGGGTCCAGGCCGTGGTCTGGGCCTATGAGAACGGCGTGGTGGTACCGGGCGCCGGGTGAGGATCAGTCCGAGACCAGCTCACCGAGCGCGGTGACGTGGCGCCGGATGAACTCTGCGGTGTCCTCGTCGAGCCCGGTGCCGTCGGGGCCGACGAGGCGGTCGGCCCCGCCGACGTAGATCGCCGGCTGGGCGGTCACGCGCGCGTCGAGGTTGGCGAGGTTGTTGCGTAGCTGCATCTGGGCCCGCGGAGTGCCGAGCCTGCCGGGGCTCGCACCCATCATCGCGGTCGGCCGGCCGGCGAACACGCTCGGCTTGACCCGGGAGATCCAGTCGAGGGCGTTCTTGAGCACGCCGGGAATCCCGGCGTTGTACTCGGGCGTCACGATCAGCAGGGCGTCAGCGCCGCGGATCTCGTCGGCCAGACTCGCGACCGCCGGGGGAATCCCCTCGGCGGCCTCGATGTCGGCGTTGTAGAGCGGCACCCCCTCGATGGATGCGATCCTGACGTCCGCGAGGTCCGACACGGCGTCCGCCACGGCGGAGAGGAGGGCCCTGTTGAGAGACTCGCGTCGCAAGCTTCCGGCAATTCCGCAGATCGTGAACCTCGCCACTACGCACTCCCCATCTGGTCGTTGTTCTCCCGCGGACAGTCTCGGGAGGAGCCGGAGCATGTCGGTTTGTCAGGTCAGGAAACTCCGCAACGTGCAGGCAGGAGTGTGCCCGGACGCGCCCCGGCGTGACGCCCTGGCGGAGGGAGACGGCGATTCTGGGCGAAACTGCCCCTGATGGACGGTTCTGAAAGCCGGCGCCCGCGGAGACGGCGGCGCGGCCAGGAAGAGCGGCGGACCCTGGTTTCCGGAGGCCTGATGGGGCTGATGGTGGTCCTGCTCGCCTTCGCCCACAACCTCGAATCCGGGGGCTCGGCCGTGGCCCCGGACGGGATCGGCAACCCGGTCGTCGAGGCCCCACGCGAAATCCCGGGCGGGGGCATGAGCATCCTTCCCGAGCGGAGGGTCGTCGGCTTCTACGGCAACCCGCGCAACGCCGCTCTCGGCATCATCGGCGACCCGAATCCGCCCGGCACGGACAACTCGGAGGCCTCCGGGGGCGACGTCGATGAGCGACTCGAGCGCGCGAGCACGGCTCTGTCGGTCCAACGCGACCGCATCAACGAGCAGGTCGAGGAATACGACCGCCCACAACGGCCGGCGCTCAAGGCGTTCGGTCTCATCGCCACCCTGGCCACCGAGGACCCACTGGATGACGGGCTCTACCGGATCCGCGAGGACACCGAGATCATCGACTTCTACCTCGACGAGGCGCGGCGCCAAGACGCCATCCTGATCCTCGACATCCAGCCGGGTCGGGCGAACTTCCTCGATGAGGTGAAGGCCCTCGAGTCCTATCTCAAGGAGCCCGACGTCAGCCTCGCCCTCGACCCCGAGTGGCGCGTCAGCGACGGCGAGGTGCCCGGGGCGGACCTCGGATCGGTCGACGCGGCCGAGGTGAACCAGGTGTCGAAGTACCTCAACGACCTCGTGATCGCGGAGGATCTGCCCGACAAGTTGCTGATCATCCACCAGTTCACCGAGTCGATGATCACCCGACGCCAGAGGATGCACCCCCGCAATCGACTCGAGGTCGTCCTCGACATCGACGGTGTCGGAACGCCCGAGCGCAAGACGGCGACCTTCGACAGCCTGACCCAGCCCCCGCTCCGCAGCGGATGGGCCTACGGGATCAAGCTGTTCTACGAGGAAGACGCGGCGGCCAGTCGCCTCATGACGCCGACGCAGATCCTCGCCCTGCGCCCGCAGCCGTCGGTCCATCTCTACGAGTAGTCGTGCGAATCACCCCCCCGCACATCCTCGCGGCGACGGCCGCCATCATCATCGTTCCCGTGATCGTCACCATCGCGCTCGGTGGCGACCTGCGTGACCTCCCCCTCGGCGCCATGGCCGTGGCCGTCCTCGCCGGACTCTTCATCGCCCGCCGGGCCGCCGGGCGGCGCACCGTGGACGATATGCCGCCCGACGAGGACCCGAACACCGACTGACAGCCTCGCGATCCGTCACACTGTGCGTGTGCGACGGCGGGTGGTCATCACGGGGGTCGGGGCGCACTGCGCCGCCGGCACCGACACGCCCTCGTTGTGGGCCCGGATGATGAGTGGCGAGCCGAGCATCGGTCAGATCGAGATCGAGGGTCTCGGCACCCTCGCCGTGGGCCGAGCGGAGGACCCCGACGCCGAGGGGGCATTCGGGCGCAAGGAGGCGCGTCGCATGGACCGGGTCTCCCAGTTCGCGGCGATGGCCGCCGCCGAGGCGATCGAGATGGCCGGCGACCTGGGATTGGCGCCGGAGCGGATCGGCAGCGCCATCGGCTGCTGCCACGGCGGCATGGCCACGCTCGAGTCGGCGATGGAGACGGTGAGCTCGCGGGGTGCGGACCGCATCAGCCCGTTGGCCATACCGTTGCTGCTCACCAACGCGCCGGTCGCGACGACCGCGCGCATCCACGGCCTGCGGGGCCCCGCCCTGTCGCCGACGACCGCTTGCGCGTCCGGCTCCGACGCCATCGGCCAGGCCGCCGACACGATCGTCGCCGGCCGCGCGGACGCCATGCTGGCCGGTGGAGCCGAGGCGCCGCTTGTCGCAATGGTGCTGGCCGGCTACCGCCGGCTGGGCGCGCTCTCCCCCTCGTCGGGTCCGACGACGTCGCGGCCGTTCGACACGACACGCGACGGTTTCGTGATCGCGGAGGGTGCGGGAATCGTCGTTCTCGAGGAGCGCGAGCACGCCATCGCCCGCGGAGCCCCGGTGATGGCCGAGCTTGCCGGTTACGGCATCTCCTGCGACGCGGCGCACATCACGGATCCCGACGCCGACGGCGCGGGGCCGGCGCGGGCCATGCAGCTCTCACTCGATGATGCCGGCGTCTCCGCGGGCGACGTCGACTACGTCAACGCGCACGCAACCTCCACCCTCCTGGGCGACCTGGCGGAGGCGCGCGCGCTGGTGTCGGCCGGGCTCGACGGCGCGCCGGTCTCCGCGCCCAAGTCCGTGGCCGGCCATCCCCTCGGCGCGGCAGGGGGGCTCGAAGCCGTGGTCACGGTGCTCGCCATGCACCACGGCGTGATCCCTCCGACCGCGAGCCTCACGGATCCGGAACCCGAGCCGGCGCTCAACCACGTGACCGAAGCCCGCGAGGCCGACGTCCGGGTGGCGGTGTCCAACTCGTTTGGTTTCGGCGGGCACAACGCCTGCCTCACCTTCACCTCCGGCGACGAGAACCCGACGACCGGTGGGTCACCGGGCGCGCACGGTCAGTAGCCTTCCCGCCGATGGAGACCCGGCTTGCGATCACCAGCCGCCGCGACGGGCGGCGCTACTCGGACGAGCCGATCCCCGCGGAGATGATCGGTCGGATTCTCGATGCGGGGCGGCTCGCGGGCAGCGCGCGAAACCACCAGCCCTGGGAGTTCATCCTCATTGAGAGCGAGGCTGCCCGCGGGGCCGCCGCTGGCGCGGTCTACCGGAGTGAGCTCATCACCGGCGCGGCCCTCGTCATCGCGGTGGTCGCACACCCCAGCGGCAACCTGATCGACTTTGACGCGGGGCGCGCCGCGCAGAACATGATGTTGACGGCGTGGGACGCGGGTATCGACTCCTGCCCGAACGGGATCGCCGCTCCGGAGTCGCTGGCGCGGGCTCTGAACATCCCTCCGGATGCCAAGCCGCTCGTCGTCTTGAGCTTCGGTTTTCCCACGACTCCGCGGACACCGGAGAAGCGAGCCCCCGAGGAGTGGAGCCGACGCGCGCGCCGGCGTCCGCTCAGCGAGGTTGCGCGCCGGGTCTAGGCGGCCTGCGCGGGGCCGTCGTCGCCGCGATCGACGACGGGTTCCACGAGGCGGAGCAGGCGGTCCAGCCCGCCGGCGGCGATCTCGTTCTCGCCCCAGAGTTCGCGGGGACTCTCGTCGACGTAGTCACGGAGCGGAGAGGTGTTCTCATCGCGCATGTCGGTGCTCCTTGTCGGGATGAGCGGGACGCGGATCCTCGCCCGGCGGTGTGATGGACAAGCCCCGGAGGGCCAAGTGCTGGCTAGTAGTTCCGGTGCCCCTCCGCCGATCCCTGCAAAGCCGCAACGTCCGTGTCCCGCCCGCACCGTCGGAGCCCGTCGCGTAGCATCGCGCCACGCAGCCCCCGGACCGATGAGGTCGGCCATGGAGCCCGTGCGCGACATCGGGAGCACCCTGACACAGGCACGCGATCGGCGCGCTCTGTCGCTTGACACGTGCGCCGAGGCGACGCGAATTCGCTCCAAGTACCTCATCGCCATGGAGGAGAACCGCTTCGACAGCCTCCCGGAGCCGGCCTACGCCCGCGGATTCCTCAAGACCTACGCCGGTTTCCTCGGCCTCGATCCCGGTCGGCTTCTCGACCTCTACGACGAGCAGGAGGATGCCCAACCGGGCGCCGCACCCGCGGGGACGATCCAGCTCGAGGCTCGCGAGCCTCGGATCCACGGCCCCGAGGGCGCACAGATCGGCGGGCGCGGCCGGGGCATACCGCTGATGCTGATCCTGCTGGGTGCGGCGATCGCGGTCGCGATCGTCTACTACGTGGGCACCCGGCTCGCCTGAGTCCACGTCCACCCTCGCGGCGGATACGGCCTACTTCTCGCGGTAGACGATCCGCCCGCGGGTCAGGTCGTACGGTGAGAGCTCGACTTTCACCCGGTCGCCCGGGTTGATCCGGATGCGAAAGCGGCGCATGCGGCCCGCCATGTGGGCCAGCACCGTGTGATCGTTGTCCAGCTCGACGCGAAACATCGTGTTGGGCAGGGCCTCGACGACCTCACCTTCCACCTCGATCGCTTCTTCCTTCTGCTTGGCCAATTTTCTCCTGTCCGGCGCCGCGCTCGGTGCGGGGCCGTCGTTCACGGGCCGAACCATACCGCCTGACCAACCGGGCCCGCGGTCCGACGGTCACCTCGAGGATTCCGCCCCACCGTCGGAGACGACCCAGAGGAAGCCGCAGTTGAGGCAGCGGACGACGTCTTCGCCCGCGGACTCGGCGCCCGTCTCCGCACACGTTGGGCAGACGCGCGCCTCGTGACCGTCACTCATACGAAGATCGTACCCGGGCCGGGCGGCGACGTCCGGCGGCGACCGGGTCCCATCGCCCGAGCGGCCAGGACGGGCAGGCGGTGTCGGCGCCCGGCCGGTTGTAGACTCCCGCGCCAGTGATCAGCCGATCTCCGATGCTCCTGTCGCGACGCCGCGCCCTGCTGGCGCTCGTCGTCTTCGTCGCCCTCGCCGTCGCCGGCTGCGGCGAGGACGACCCCGCGGAGAGCGGCAACGCGGGTGTCCCGGTGGCGTGCGACGACACGCGTGTGCCCGAGCAGGTGGAGCGACCGCGATTCGAAGAGCCGCCCCCGCTGGAGATCGACCCTGACGTCACCTACTCAGCGACGCTCGACACATCCTGCGGCGAGATCGTGATGGAGCTCGACGCGGAGGCCGCCCCGATCGCGGTGAACAACTTCGTCTTCCTCGCACGCCAGGGCTACTACGACGGGCTGACCTTCCACCGCACCGTCCCGGACTTCGTCATCCAGGGCGGCGACCCGTTCGGCAACGGCACAGGCGGACCCGGCTACCAGTTCGCCGACGAGCTCCCCGACGACGGCTATCCCCAGGGGGCAGTCGCGATGGCGAACTCCGGACCCGACACGAACGGCTCCCAGTTCTTCATCGTCAGCGGCAACGCCGACCAGTTGCCCAACGCCTACTCGAAATTCGGCGAGGTCACTGCCGGACTGGACATCGCGGAGACGATCGAGTCCCTCGGCGACCCGGCGACCCAGGCCCCCGAGAAGCCCGTCTACATCTACTCGGTGACGATCCGCGAGTTCTGAGCCGCGGGCGTCACTCGACGTCCATCCGGTTCAACAGCCACCGGCCGAGGCCGATGGCGATTCCGCACACCGCGAGCAGGACGATGGCGGCGGTGCCGCTCGACGCGTCCGCCAGGCGCAGTGACTCGTCGCTGATGTTGGACAGTAACGAGCGGGTGTAGTTGCGCAGCGCGAGGTTGTTGACGCCACGGCCGAGGGCCGCGAGGACTCCTTCCCAGAGCAGGATGTAGAGCAGCCCCCACAGCAGGGCGTTGCGCAGACGCATGCCGAGGACGGTGAAGATCGCGCAGTAGGCCGCCAGGCCGAGCACGGCCGCAACTCCCGTCGCCAGGGCGACGCCCGTACCCCCGCCGGCCGCGAGAGCGGCGACGACGAGCGGCAGGGCGACGAGACCGAGCGTGACCGTGAACGCCGCCGCCCAGGCGAGCGCGACGATCCGGCCCCGGCCCACCGGCCGGAGCCAGACATAGACGAGGGTGGCGTCTTCGCGAAGCTGCCCGAGCGTGGCCGAGGCGACGACCAGCGCACCGATCGGCACGACGATCGACAGGCCGAGCGCGTTGATCAGCTCGACCGCGCGCTCGTCGGCGCGGGTCGTCGTCTCGGCCGTTCTCAGCACGACCGCCAGGCCGACGGCGACGGCCGCCAGGCCGCCGAGCGCGATCAGGCGGCCGCGGCCGGTGACCGACCGGAGCATCAAGGTGTAGATCGTCGCGCTCTGGCCCATCACCGCTCGTCCACCACGTAGCGAAAGACGCTCTCGAGGTCGTCATCGAGAGGAATGAGCTCACGCAGAACGGTCTGACTGGCGGTGGCGGCCCCAGCGACGGCCGCGCGTAGAGTCACGACGTCGTCGGTCTCGAGCAGCGCAGTGTCGTCGGCCGTGATGTCGATGCCGGTGCACAGGTGCTCCGAGATGAGCCGGGCCGTGAGGCTCCGGATGTCGTCCGCGCGTAGGCGGAACCGCCGGGGGCGTTCATCCATGAGCGCGCGGATCGCGCGGAAGTCGCCCTGGGCCGCGAGCCGTCCGCGAGCGATCACCACGATCTCGCTGCCGATCCGCTCGACCTCCTCCAGGACGTGACTGGAGACGATGACGGTTCGGCCCTCAGCGGCCAGCCCGCGGAACAGCGTGATCAACTCACCCCGTCCGCGCGGATCGAGTCCGTTGAGCGGCTCGTCCAGCACGATGACCTCAGGCGAATGCACGATCGCCTGGGCGAGCTTCACCCGCTGGCGCATCCCCTTCGAGTAGGTTCGGAGGCGGCGGGTGTCGTCGGGGTCCATTCCGACCCGCCGCAAGGCATCGGACGCGACCGCGGCGGGCTCAGCGAGCCGATGGAGCGCCGCGGCCGTCTGGACGAACTCCCGGGCCGACTGGAAGTCGAAGAGCCCCTCCTGCTGGGGGGCGAGTCCGATGCGCGCGGGCGCCCCGGGATCGCGCGCGGGGTCGACGCCGCTCACCCGGACCTCGCCCTGCGACGGGCGCGTCAGCCCGGCCAGCATCCGCAAGATCGTCGACTTGCCGGCCCCATTCGGGCCGAGGAGCGCCGTCACACCCGCGCCGAGTGAGAACGTCACGTCAGACACGGCGACGACATCGCCGAACCACTTGCTCACCCCGGTGAACTCGACGGTCGCGCTCACTTGCTCACCGCCAGGCGCGCATAGCGCCAGCGCAGCACCGCGAAGCAGGCCACGGTCCATCCCACGTAGCCGAGGATCGCGCCGGCGGCGGGCAGATCATCACGGAGCCGTGGCACGTCCCAGATCAGGTCGACCACATCGAAGGGCACTTCGGAGGCATCCAGGACACCCAGCCACGGAGTGGCGTCCGCCTGCAGGATGAGGACCTCGGTCACGGCGGCGAGGATGAGCAGCACGAGAATCACCGCGGCGGTGGCGACGATCCGTCGATCGGTGAAGGCGGCAACCGCGAGGCTGAGCGCGGTGAAGAGCACGGCGACGACCACGGCGGACGCGGTGATCTGGGCGAGCGTCGTCGTGAAATCGACCACCCCTCCCGGCCCCTGCTCCAGTAACGAGAGGGCGATGAGCTGCAGCAACGGTGGCCCGAGGGTGACCACCGACAGGATTCCGAAGACCGCGGCGGCCTTCGCGATCAGGTAGGTGTCGCGGTTGAGCGGCGAGGCGAGGTACATCCCGAGCATCCCGTTGCGCTGGTCCGGCGAAAGCACCTCCGGACCCACGATCGCGACGAAGAGGAGTACGAGCACCCCGATGTATGTGTAGTACTCGCTGTAGGCCGGGATGAGGCTCTCGGTGATCGTCGTGTCCGGGATGAACGCGGCGAAGCCGATGAAGGCCAGGGCCGGCAGATAGGTCAGGGCGATCAGCGCGACCGGTGGCACCTTGGCCCAGATCGAGCGCCGGATGCCCAGCGCCTGGCGCACGCTGTGGCCGATCAGGCTGCGCATCGCCCCGGGGACCCCGCGCCGCGGTCCGTCGTAGGGGCGGTAGCCGCGATCGTGGATCGTCGCGCCGGTGCCGCTCATCCCACCGTCTCCAGGAAGACGTCCTCGAGGCGCGTCGCCCGCTGCTGCAGGCGATTCAGCGACGCGCCGCTGGCCGCGAGCGCGTCCTGCACGCGGTGGGCGAGGTCGCCCTCGCCGGTGATCGTCAGCTGGAGCCCGTCCTCGCCCACCTCGCATCCGGCCGAGCGCAGGCTCGCGGCCAGAGCCGCGGCCGCCGCGCGATCGGTGAGCTCGACGATCAGCCCCGGTGCCGCGGCGCGGAGATCGGTCAGCGAGCCGGCCTTCAACAGCCGGCCGGCCTCGAGGATGACCACGCCGTCGCAGACGCGCTCGACCTCGGCCAACAGGTGCGACGAAAGGAGAACGCTGATCGAGAACTCGTCGCCGACCCGGCGGATGAGATCGAGCATCGCGTCGCGCTGGAGGGGGTCGAGGCCGTCCGTCGGCTCGTCGAGGAAGATCACGGCCGGATCGTGGGCGATGGCCTGGGCGAGCTTCACCCGTTGCAGCTGACCCGTCGACATCGTCCCGAGGGGCCGGCTGCGCTCTTCCCCCAGCTCGACCAGCCAGAGCGCGTCCGACGCCCGGGCGGTGGCGTCGCCCGCAGGCAGGCCGTGGATCTCGGCCATGTGACGCACGAAGTCGACCGCGCGCAGGTCGCTGGGAACGCGACGGTGCTCGGGTCCGTAGCCCACCCGGGCCCGCACCTCGGGGCCGGCGACGGCCGGATCGAGGCCGAGGACGGTGAGTGATCCGCTGGTGGGCGGATGCAACCCCAGCAGTAGCCCCAGGAGCGTCGTCTTGCCGGCGCCGTTGGGCCCGAGCAGACCTGTCACGCCCCGGGGAACCGCCAACTCATCGATGTCGAGGGCGATCGTCTCGCCGTAACGCTTGGTGAGGCCGGAGACGGTGAGAAGCGGGCCGGAGTCAGGGTCGGTCATCGCACGTCACGTTAGAGGCGACCCCGGGGGACCTCCATGGGGGATCGCCCGGGCGGGTCACGGGGCTTCCCTTGTTCGAACGAGGAAAGCTGATGATCTTTCCTTGAGTAGTTAGCCTTGCCTAACTACAATCACGAGTAGTGACGAAGAACAGTGCATCCACCTGGGTACGCGCGCTGATCGTCGTTGTCGCCGGTATCGCTTTGGCGGGCTTCGCCGGATGCGGCGAATCGTCGGCGACGGACGATGGCGGGACCCTCGAGGTGGTCGCAACCACCAATATCGTCGGCGACCTCGTGAGCGTCGTTGGCGGGGAGCGCGTCCGTGTCAAGACGCTGATGGGCCCGGGCGTCGACCCTCACCTCTACAAGGCCAGCGCGGGTGACGTGCGGATCCTGCGCGACGCCGAGGCGATCTTCTACAACGGCCTCGAGCTCGAGGGCAAGCTGTCCGACCTGCTGGGCGATCTCGACGATGGCCGTCCGGTCATCGCGGTGGCCGAGGGGATCCCCGAGGACCGGCTCCTCGACGTGGGCCGGGGTCAGTTCGATCCCCACGTCTGGTTCAGCGTCCCACTCTGGCAGGAGGCCGCCGAAGCCGCGGCGGACGGGCTGATCGCCGCTGACCCCGACGGCGAGCAGGACTACCGTCAGGGCCTCGCGGACTACGTCTCCGAGCTCGAGGCCCTCGACGCCGATGTGCGCGAGCGGGTCGCGGGCGTCCCCGAGCGCCAGCGCGTGCTGGTCACCTCGCACGACGCCTTCGGCTACTTCGGCTCCGAGTACGGGTTCGAGGTCGAGGCAATCCAGGGAACCTCCACCGTCTCCGAGGCGACGACGGCCGACATCGAACGGGTCGCCGCAGCGATCGCCGACAGCGCACTGCCGGCCGTGTTCATCGAGTCGAGCGTGCCGCGTCAGACGATCGACGCCGTCTTGGCGTCCGCGGCGTCGCGTGGGGCCGTCGCCGAGGTCGGGGGGCAGCTGTTCGGCGACGCCGCGGGTGCCGCCGACACGCCCGAGGGGACCTACCTCGGGATGGTCCGGCACAACACCACGACCATCACGGAGGCCCTGCGATGAGCGATGTCGCCGGCCGCGTCGCCGCCGTCGAAGCGCGCCACGTGACCGTCTCCTACGGCGCGCGCCCCGTGCTCTGGGACGCCGACGCCCGCTTCCCGGCGGGCGCGCTGTCCGCCGTCGTCGGCCCCAACGGCTCGGGCAAGTCGACTCTCCTCAAAGCCTGCATGGGTCTCGTACCTCTCGAGACCGGCAGCGTGTCGATCCTCGGGCGGCCGGCCTCGGCCGCGCTCGAGCGTGTGGCCTACGTACCGCAGTCGGAGGAAGTCGACTGGGACTTCCCGGTGACCGTGCGCGAGGTCGTGGAGATGGGGCGCTACCGCTCAGCGGGATGGATGCGTCGGCTGCGCCCCGACGATCGGAATGCCGTCGACGCTGCGCTCGAGCGCGTCGGCATGACCCGCTACGCGGACCGCCAGATCGGGCGGCTGTCGGGCGGTCAGCGCAAGCGTGTGTTCATCGCGCGGGCGCTCGCCCAGGATGCCGAGGTGCTCATGCTCGACGAGCCCTTCGCCGGCGTCGACGCCCGCACCGAGGCCGAGATCCTCCAGCTGCTCGCCGACCTGCGCGATCGCCACGGACGATCGGTCATTCTGGTCCACCACGACCTGGCGACCGTGCGGGCGTCGTTCGACCACGCGGTCCTGCTCCACACCCGGGTCGTGGAGGAGGGACCGCCCGCGCAGGCGCTGCAGCCCGAAGCGATCCGCGAGGCGTACGGAGCGGCGTCAGCCGGCGTCGGGGGCCCGGCAGAGGAGCGGCCATGGGTCCCCTGATCGACCTCCTGCCCCTCCCCTACTCCGACGCGGTCGTGCTGCTCGGCGCCGCCGTGCTCGGATTGGCGGCCGGGGTTCTCGGGAGCCTGGCGGTCCTCCAGAAGCGGAGTCTGGTCGGCGACGCGCTCGCCCATGCCGCGCTGCCGGGGGTCGCGATCGCCTTCATCCTTTCGGGCACGAAAGACCCCTCCGCCCTGCTCGTCGGCGCGGGCGCGGTCGGACTGCTCGGTGCCCTGCTCATCCTCGGCATCGAACGGACCGGCAGAGTGCGGCCGGATGCGGCGATCGGCGTCGTGCTCGCCGGCTTCTTCTCGCTGGGGATTGTCCTGCTGACCTGGATCTCCAACAGCGGCAGCGCCCAGCAGGCGGGGCTCGAGCGCTACCTCTTCGGCCAGGCGGCCGGGCTTGTCGAGCGCGACGTGATCGTCATGGCCATCCTCGCCGTGGCGGCACTGCTTCTCGTCGCGTCGAGCCTGCGCCCTCTGCGCATCACCCTTTTCGACAGGGACTACGCCCGGGCCGCCGGTCTCCCCGCCCGCGCCGTAGAGATCGGCACGACGGTGCTGCTGGTCGTGGCGATCATCATCGGTCTGCGTACCGTGGGCGCGATCCTGATGGTGGCGATGCTCGTGATCCCGGGGGTCGCCGCGCGTCAGCTCAGCAACCGCCTCGGCGCCATGCTCGTCCTCGCCGGACTCATCGGCGCCGGCGTCGGCGGGGGCGGGGCCGTCGTCGCCAGCCGGGCCGAGGCGCCGACTGGCCCGGTGATCGTCCTGATCGGCACCCTGGTCGTCGCGCTCGCCATTCTTCTGGCGCCCGGGCGGGGCGTGCTGTGGAACGTGCTCCGGCTCCGCCGCGAACGGCGGCGCCTGCTGGCCTCCTCGGTCTTGATCGATCTCGAGACCGCCATGCACTCGGGTGCCCCGCCCACCACGACCGAGCTCGCGCTCTCGACAGGACGCTCCCCACGCCGCGTGGCCCGCGGCGTCGCCATCCTCGAGAAGGCGTCACTGATCGACCGCGACCCCGAGGGTCGTCTGGTTCTCAGCCAGGCCGGCGCGGCGGCGGCGCACGCGGCCGTCGAGGAGCGCCGACTCTGGTCGCTGTGGCTCGCTCACGGCCACCGCCTGCGCCTGCCGGACGCGCGCGAGCCCGACCCCGGCGACGTGCGTGGCTCGCTCGGCCCCGAGCTCACCGACGATCTCGTCGCACTCGGTCGAGGAGAGACGCGATGAGCGACACGCTCATCATCGTCCTCACCGCCGGCCTGGTGGCCACGGCGTGTGGCCTGCTCAGCCCGTTGCTGATCGTGCGGCGCGTCGCGCTGATGGCGGACGCGGTAAGCCACGCCGTCCTGCCCGGAATCGTCGCGGTCTTCCTCCTTCTGGGAACGCGCTCGCCCGTGTGGGTCATCGTCGGCGCCGCCGTGGTCGCCGTCATCTGCGTCGTCTCGATCGATGCGCTGCGCGAGAGCGGACTGGTCCACAGCGACGCCGCGATCGCCCTGGTGTTTCCCGCGCTGTTTGCGCTCGGGGTGCTCGGTGTCCATCGATGGACCGAGAACATCCACCTCGATCTCGACTCGACGATCTACGGTGAGATCGCGTTCACCCCCCTGAACACGATCACGATCGCGGGAATCGACGTGCCCCAGAGCATCATCGTCCTCGCGCCGGTGGTCGCGCTGAACGCCCTGTTGATCGTGGCCTTCTGGAAGGAACTCAAGGTGACGAGCTTCGACCCGGGATTCTCCCGGGTCGCCGGCTTCGCGCCCCGCCTGGTCGCCCGCGGCCTGCTGATCGCCGTGGCCCTCACCGCGGTCAGCGCGTTCGAGTCGGTCGGGGCCATCCTCGTGATCGCGCTCCTGATCGTTCCCGGCGCGACCGCGTACCTGCTGAGCAACCGCTTGTCGGTCATGGTCGCCATCAGCGTGGCGGTGGGCTGGATCGCCGCCGTCGGTGGGTACGCGGGCGCGAGCGCAATCGACGCCTCGATCGCCGGAGCCATGGGCCTGACGGCCACTCTCTGCTTTGCCGTTGCACTGGTCGTGGCGCCGCGCCATGGCCTGATCGCCCAGGCCCGGCGCCGTGCGACGGTCCGGCGCGCCGAGGCCCGCGCCGCCATCGGCGCCTGAGGCCTCGCCCTACTCAGCGGACGACGCGGTAGAGGCGAGCGAGCCGCTCCGGCGCGACACCGAGCTGATAGAGCCAGCGGATGAGCAACCAGCTCGTGACCGTGCGGACGATCCCGGACCGGCGCCAGCGTCGGGAGGACGTGATCGCGGGTCCGTCGAGGCAGACCGCCCGCCCGAGGCGGGCGATGCCGCGGGCCATCTCGAAGTCCTCCATCACGGGCTGGTCGGGATACCCGCCCAGGCCCCGGAACACCTCCTCCCGAACGAAGATCGCCGAGTCTCCGTAGAAGACGCCGCTCCGCCTCTGGACGGCATAGATGACGCCGAGCATCCGGCTGAGCATTCCCCCGCCGTCGAAGACGAGGCGGAAGTTGCCACCGCTCACGTCCGGCTCGGACAGGGCCCGCGTGATCGCGGCCCCGGCATCGCGCGGGAGGCGGGTGTCAGCGTGCACGAACAAGAGGACGTCGCCCGCCGCGCGCGCCGCGCCGGCGTTCATCTGCCGCCCCCGCCCCCGCGGAGCATCGATGACCGTCCCGGCGGCGGGATGACGCGCCGCAATCTCGCGCGTCCCGTCGCCGCTGCCCCCGTCCGCGACGATGATCTCGAACCGCCCGGGCAGGTCACCGAGTGCGTCGAGGCTGGGCCCGATGATCGCCGCTTCGTCCAGGGTCGGCACGACGATCGAGATGAGCGGCGGGGCGTCCGCTCCCGGCGAGTCAGCCGAGCCGGTAGACAATGCCCGCGGCCTCGCCGGGGTCTGATTCCACGCGCGGCGCGGCCGCCATCAGCAGCTCGGTGAAAGCCGGCGCCGAGGCGGCGAGCAGCCGGCCCAGTTCATCCGGCGGCGTCGGCGTCGACATCACGCCGTTGGCGTGGTCGGTCACGTATCCGATAAGGCAGAACGGGATCTCCGCCTCGCCCGCGAGGACCGTTTCAGGGCCGCCGGTCTGGCTGACCGCGGTGGCGCCGGCCGCCGCGAGGGCCGCAATCTCGGGTGCGGAGTTGAGGCGCGGGCCATCCACGTGGCCGTAGATGCCCCCGTCACGCGCCGGTCGGCCGATGCCCGCGGCGGCCTCCAGCACGCGGGCGCGGATCGGGCGCGGGTATGCCGCAGTGAAGATCCAGTGGCCGCGACCGGCCTGACCCGCCGCAGAGAAGAGCGTGCAGAGCTCGCCGCCGGGCAGTCGATTCGACGGGAAGTAGAGATCGTCGAAGAGCACGAACGAGCCGAGCTCGAGACCGGGATCGACTCCGCCGACCACGGTCGTCGAAATGATCGCCGTCACGCCCTCTTCGGCGAGAGCCGTGATCGTGGCACGGGGCTCGGTCTGACTCGACAGGCGTGCGTGGCCCGCCCCGTGGCGGGAGACGTGGACGACTTCCGCTCCAGCGAGGATCCCGCGCCGCAGGCTCACGGGGCCCCACGGCGTCGCCCGCTCCACGATCGACGGATCGTCGAGCGGCAGCTCGTACAGACCCGTGCCGGTGATGATTCCAACGCTCACGCGACCGCGCAGGCGTAGGGCGCCGGCAGCGCCCCCTGCTCGAGTCGCCGCGCCAGGAAGCGCTCAGTGATGAGGGCAATGGCCTCGCCCACCGGCGTGCCCGCCGGTGCGACCAGGAGATCCGGACTGCTCGCCACATCAGCGCCGACGGGGTGCCAGTGCCAGCCGTCGGCGGTGGCGGTCAGCTCCGGGACGAGCCCGCCGTCATCGACGCGCATCCCCTCGCTGCTCTCCCCGCGGGCGACGAGCGGACGGACCGCATGATCCTCGGGTGCGACCCCAAGCTCGGCCACCAGATCGCGGAGGGCGGGTATCTCATCCCGGTTCGCATCGGTCTCGGTCGTGCTCACCGCCACGCGCAGGCCCAGCTCCCCGGCGGCGGCGATACCGGAAATGGTCGCGGCGAAGGCATCCCGGCCCCGAACGCGGTCGTTGGTCTCAGGCGTGGCACCGTCGAGCGAGGTCTGGATCGTCAGCCACGGGTGGTCGGCAAGGGGGGCAAAGGCCTCGAGCCGCCGCCCCGTGAGCAGCATCGCGTTGGTCAGGAGGACGGTCGGGGCCCGATCCGCGGCGTGCTGGACGATCCGCACGATGTCCGGCTCGAGCAGTGGCTCGCCGCCGGTGATGTAGATCTCCCGCACCCCGGCGCCGAGAGCCTCGTCGATGAGGCTGCGGGCCCGATCGATGCCGAACGAGCGGCGGCGAGCGGTCGGCGACGATGCCACGGCGCAGTAGTCGCACGCCAGGTTGCAGTGAAAGTTGCTGTAGAGCCAGAGACGGGGCGGGAACAGCTCCGAACCGAACAGGGGGGACACCGGAAGGGCGTCATCCGCGCGGATCTCATCGCCGTCCCCCAGGCGCGCGAGATCATCGTCGTAGAGCTGGTGCCTGCCGCGGGAGCGTTCCCGCGGTGGGACCACCTCGAGGCACGTCGTCCACCAGCCGGACTCGACGGAGACCGCAAACGCCTCCGGCAGTCCCGCCGCGCGCATCTGCCGAGCCTGGGCCCGCCAGTCGAACTCCACGGGCACGATCTCGGCACGAGCCCGGCCATCGGCGATCTCGAGGACCGCGTACCACCCGCACCGCCTGCCGTCGTTCGCGTTGCGACCGACGGTGCCCACGTTGACCACCAGACAGCCGTCGATCTCGCGCTGCCAGGGAATACCCGTATGGGTGCACAGGAGGACGTCGGCGCCGCTGGCGTCGACCCGCCGGAGCGCGTCGGCCGCGGGCAGCGACTCCCAGAAGAAGTCGTTGACCGCGAGGGGCGAACCGTGAACGCCATGGATGTCCAGGCCGCCGATCTGCTCACGCCACTCGCCGGGGAGCCCGCCCATCCACCGCGCGAACTCCTGACCGGTGTGGGCCCGGGTGTAGTCGTACATCAGCTGCGCCCAGGCGTTGTCGCGCGGATTGGAGTAGCCGCAGCCGCAGTCGGCGGCGCCCGAGGCGATCGCGAGGTCGTAGTTACCCGCGATGCAGTGAACGTCGTCGGTCCGTACCAGCGGGGCGATGCCGTCGGGGTCCACCCCGAACCCGCCGAGGTCTCCGAGAAAGACGATGGATGAGCACCCGCGCCGACGGGCATCGGAGAGTGCGGCGCCCAGGGCATCGGGGTTCGAGTAGGCGCCCCCGAGGGCAGCGATCCGGTTCACACGGGAAGTCTAGGCAACTCCGGACGGCGATCCGGCGTTCGCCGTCACGGCACCCGGCCGGGCGAAACCGCCCGCGGGATCAGGTCTCGTCGTCCGCGGGGATCTCGCCGACGGGCGCGACGCACGACGGAACTCCGATCTCGCGGTAGGCCTCGTTGGCGGCGAGGGTCTGGCGATCGAGACTGCCCGCGGCCTCGGTCACGCGCTCGATGACCGCGGCCCGCTCGTCCTCGGGGAGGTTGCCCGCCTTCTCCTTGGTCGCGGCGGCGTTCAGCTCGCGGGCGAGACCGCGCAGCGTGGTCGCCTGCATCTCGCCGGCCGCGAGCGCCGCCTCGTGGGCATCGCGGAGCTCGGGAGGAGGCACGAGCGCGCCCATCTCCCGGAGGGTCTTGTCGACGGACGAGCTCAGCGCCAACCGCACGACGCTCTCGAGCTCGCTGAAGGTGGGGTTGGCCGCGCTGAACAGGGGCGCCAGATTCGGAGCCTCGTCGCATATCCGGGCGGACTCGGTCTGGTAGGCGTCGACGGTCAGCTCGTCCCCGGGCGCCGGATCTTCATCGGCCGGCTCGGGGGCGGTCTCGGTCTGCGCGGGTGGCGCGGCCACGGACGACTCATCGTCCTGGGACTGGAACCAGATCCAGCTGCCCACGACGGCGAGAACGAGGGCTCCGAGGATGACCAGCTCCCAGGGGCGCCGCTGCGGCTCGCCCGGTCCCCCCGGCGGTTCCGCGTCGAGGGAGCGGTGCCGACCCGGCTCGTCGTCAGCTTCGTCCATCGCGTTTCCTCATCCCTAGGCGTGTGGCGGCTGCCGCCCGTCCGCAACAGAGGTGCGCGGCGTTGCCCCGCCATTCTGGCGAAACCCCCGCAATACGCAAGGTTGAAGGTCGACTAGGACGCGATCAGGGCGCTCTCGCCGAAGAGCGTCTTCAGCGATGCGACCAGACCGTTGGCTTGGAGGTCGACGCGATAGTCCTCCCCCAGCCGCAGCCGCTCGCGGCTGCCGTTGCCGATCTCGACGACGACCGGGACGTCGCCGCGGTGATCGGCGAGCAGTTGGCGGAACCGATCGAGATCGCCCTGATGGACGCTGTCGGGAGCGATCCTCACCAGCAGGCGATCCTCTTCGGCGTCGGGGTCGACGTCGAACGACGTGACCGACTGGGCGACGACCTTCGTCTCGCCCTCACCCTTGTGGTCCACGCGCCCGGAGATCATGACGATCGAGTCTTTCGCCAGGACCTCCTTGTTCTCCTCGTAGACCTTCGGCACGACGACGATCTCGACACCGCCGGTGAGGTCTTCGAGACGGATGAACATCATCGCGTCTCCCCGGCGGGTCGTGATGGGCTTGGTGTCGGCGATCAGCCCGCCGATCCGTACCGACTCCCCCTCCCCCTTCTCCGACAGGCCCGTGATCGTCGAGCTGGCCGCGCGGGCGAGCTGGTTGCGGCAGGCGTCGAGGGGATGGCTCGACACGTACACGCCGAGCGCCTCCTTCTCGGCGGTGAGCTTCTCGTCCTCGGGCATCTCGTCCTCGCGCATCGGCGGGTCGCTCTCGAGCGCCGCCGGACCCTCGGCCAGCTCGCCGAACAACGACTCCTGGCCGGCGGCCGCATCGGCGCGGCGGCGGGCGGCCTGGCTCATCGCCACCGGAAGTGCGTCGTGCATCGCGAGTCGGGTGGCGCCGGTGGAGTCGAGAGCGCACGAGTTGATCAGGCTCTCGAGCGCGCGCTTGTTGACCTGGGCCTGATCAACGCGCCGGCAGAAGTCCCAGATGCTCGTGAACGGACCGTCCTTGTCGCGGGCGGCGATGATCGAGTTCACGGCGGCCTCCCCCACGCCCTTGACCGCGGTCAGGCCGAAGCGGATCTCGTTCTCGCCGGTCACCGCGAAGTCGGCCAGGCTGACATTCACGTCCGGCGGCAAGACGTCGAGGTCCATGTCGTGGCAGGCGGCCACGTAGAAGGGGACGCGGTCCTTCGTGTCCATGACCGAGCTGAGCAGCGCCGCCATGTACTCGGCGGGGTGGGTCGACTTGAGGTAGGCGGTGCGGTAGGCGAGCAGCGCATAACAGGCCGCGTGGCTCTTGTTGAAGGAGTAATCGCCCGCGGCCTCACACAGCGACCAGAGCGTCTCGCCGACCTGGTTGCCCGCCCCGCCGTCGACGCAGCCGGCGATGAACTCCTCCTTGAGGGAGGCCATCAGCTCCTTGTTCTTCTTGCTCACCGCCTTACGCAGATCGTCCGCACGCGAGGGCGAGAAGCCGGCGATCGAGCGCGAGATCGCCATCAGCTGTTCCTGGTAGACCGCGACGCCGTAGGTCGGACCGGTGATCGGCTCGAGGCGCGGATCCTCGAAGGTGACCAGGGACGGGTCCCGCTTGTTGCGGGCGTAGGTCGGGATGAACGCCATCGGCCCGGGCCGGTACAGCGCGACGAGGGCGATGAGGTCGTCGAACTCCGTCGGGCGGACCTCGCGCAGGGCGTCGCGCATCCCGCTGGACTCGAACTGGAAGACCCCCAGCGAGTCGCCCCGGGCCAGCATCCGGTACGTCGCTTCGTCATCGAGCGGCAGCACATCCATGTCGATGCGGTCGCCCGATCCGGCTGCGAGGAGGTCGAGGCAGCCCTCGATCACGTCGAGGTTCCTGAGCCCCAGGAAGTCCATCTTCAGCAGGCCCATGGCCTCGACGTCGTGGTCCGGGACCTGGGTGACGACCTCACCGCCGTCATCGATGCGGACCGGCAGGTAGTCGGTGACCGATCCGGGCGCGATCACCACGCCCGCCGCGTGGACGCCCTCGTTGCGGACCAGCCCCTCGAGGGGACGGGCGGTGTCGATGATCCGGCGGGTTCCCTCGTCCGCCTCGTAGGCGGCGGCCAACTCGCTGCCCGGCTTCATCGCCT
>JAHEIS010000119.1 GCA_024639225.1 Actinomycetes bacterium
GTCCGGAGCTGACGGTTGATCGCCATGTGACCGGGAAAGGCTTCGGCGCCCACCGTCGGGTAGCCGCGCGTTCCGGACGCCATCAAGACGCCGGGACCGTAGAGCACGAGATGCACCTTGAAGCCCTTGCGCACGAGTCGGGTGGTCGTGAGTAGGTTGACGAGACCGACCGAACCCTCGTACGGCACGGTGTGCATGAAGGTCCAGGACTCCTGGCCGGGCTCGGCCTGGATGTCGGGGAAGAGCTTCTCCTCGACGTCGTAGAGCTGCTGGCCTTCTTCGGGTTTCATTCCTTCGATCTTGGCCACAGTTGCCTCCGCATCACTGTTGTCGGCAGACGGCCGCCGCTGAGCACATTGGGCACTCCAGCGGCCCGCCTCCCAAGGGCAGGTGTGAGGTATCACCTTCCTCCCACGGACGAGAGCGCGCAACCCTGGACTCGGGCGCGCCTCCCTTCCCTGTGGCGACGATTGCGCATACGGTCTTGTCCGTCGGGCCGGGTCCACGTGGTCCATCGCGCCCGGAGCCCACCGCGACGACGAGCGGAGAATCGACCATCGACGAGGACGCTCAGGAGAAAGACGAGTCCGTCGTCGTCTTCGCCATCGGCGGGAACGCCCTGAGTTCGGGCGCGAGCTCCGCCGAGGAGATCGCCGCGAACGCGGCGCTCGTGGCGCGGCAGATCGTGGCGCTCCGGCACGCCGGCCAGAAGGTCCTGGTCGTGCACGGCAACGGCCCCCAGGTCGGCGCGCTCGCCCTCGCCCAGGAGGCCGTCGCGCCCGACGTGCCCCCCCAACCGCTCGATGTCCTCGGGGCCATGACCCAAGGGCAGCTCGGCTACGTGTTGATGAACGCCGTCGGAGAGGCCCTGCGCGCCGAGGGTCGGGACGACGGAGTGAGCGCGCTGGTGACCCGCGTGGTCGTCGATCGCGACGACCCGGGCTTCGCGAATCCGACCAAGCCGATCGGCCCCTTCTTCCCGGAGGGCCGCGCGCGACGGCTGGCCGCGGCCCGGGGCTGGAACGTCGCGGAAGACTCCGGGCGCGGATGGCGGCGGGTGGTCCCCTCGCCGATGCCGAACGAGGTGATCGAGTGGTCCCAGGTGGCCGAGCTGCTTGCCCACAACGGCGTCGTGATCGCCTGCGGCGGCGGCGGCATCCCCGTGACCCGGAACGACGACGGGCTCGCGTCGGTCGAGGCGGTGATCGACAAGGACGCCACCGCCGCTCTGGTCGCGGATCTGATCGGCGCTCGCACGCTCCTGCTGCTCACCGGCGTCGATCACGTGCTCCTCGACTTCGGCACCGAGCGCGAGCGGCCCGTCGGGCAGATGGACTCCGCCGAGGCCGACCGGCATCTGGCTGACGGGCAGTTCCCGCCGGGAAGCATGGGGCCCAAGGTCCAGGCCGCGATCGACTTCGTCCGCACACCCGGGCGCACCGCGATCATCACCTCGCTCGAGCGGGGTCCTGCGGCCCTCGCCGGGCAGGCCGGAACCCGGATCAGCGCGTGAGGGCGCGCTCGGTCCTGACGTGGCGCCCGCCCGGGGAACCGAGCTGGGCGACTTCGGACCGGGCGCGGAAGATCCTCGCCGACCCCCAGGGGTTCGGGAACTACATGACCTACCGCGACGCCTACCGCATCCTCGGGTGGGACCCGGCCGACATCTACACCGGCGGAAGCATCGCGCTGCCCCGACCGGAGTGGGCCGACCTCGGCTGGATGGCCAACCACATGGGCCCGTCGCCCGCGGCCGTGGAGGCGATGCGCATCGCAACGACGGCCGAGCGGACGGGGCCGTACTCCCCCGATCTCGAGGCCGGCCTGCGCGATCTCTTCGCCGAGAAGCTCTTCGACCGCCCGCGGGATGACGACTTCGAGGTGATCGGCACCGAGGGCGCCCAGGCCGGGGTCGGCTATTCGGCCCTGGCGTGCCTGAACCCCGGGGACGAGGTCATCGTCTCCGATCCCGGCTACTTCCACTTCGTGCCCGCTCTACGGCTCGCCGGGGCGGAGCCCGTTTGGGTCAACCTGCGCGCCGAGGACGGTTGGCGCCTCAACCCCGAGGTCGTCGCGGCCGCCATCACCCCCCGGACCCGCATGATCCTCGTCTGCGACCCACTCAACCCGTTCGGCACGGTCCAGACGGCCGACGAGCTCCGTGCGCTGTTGGAGATCTCGGAGGAACACCGGGTGATCCTGCTGAGCGACACGACCCATGCGGCCCACCGGGTGGACCCCGGCGCTCGGCACCATTCGCTCGTCGCCCTGGCCGCCGAGCGGCCCGGGGCGACCGTGCTGGCGACCAGTGGCCTCGCGCACGGCTACGGCCTGGCGGGAATCCGCGTCGGAGCCCTGGGCGGCCCACCCGAGCTGGTTCGCGCCTGTCTGCAGGTCAAGATCGCGACGGTGAGGCTGAACACCAACGCCGTGGCCCAGATCGGCGCGGCGGCCGCCCTCGTCGACGACGGGCACCAGCGGGCGGGTGAGGAGGTCATACGGGCGAATCTGGCGCGGGTTCGCGCCGCCGTGGCGCCGGTGATCGATCCGGCCTACGGGTTCTCATGCACGCTCGACGTCTCGAACATCGGCGCCAGCGCCCAAGAGCTCACCGTCGCGCTCTGCAAGCGCAAGGTCGCGGTCTACCCGGGCGATGGCCTGGGCGAGGTCGGGGCGACGACGACGATCCGGGTGAACCTCTCCGATCCGGATCCGGACGCGCTGGAACGCTTCGTCGCCGTCTTCGGGGAGGCCGCCGCCGAAGCGGCGACCGGCGTCTGGCGGGACGGCGTCCGCCGGTTCTTCCTCGACGCGGGCCACGAGCGCGGGCGGCGGATCGCGCGGCGGATTGATGAGAACCGGTGAGCGACCCGACGTGGCGTCGGCGGGCCCGCGCGCGTAGCGTGCGATGAGTATGGAACTCGCGTGGTACTGCCCGAGCGAGGGTGACGGGGAACGGCTCGGCACCCGCCGTCCGGCGCGGGCGCCCGACTTCTCCTATCTCCGGGCCACGGTGCTGGCAGCCGAGGTCGCCGGCGCCCGTGAGGTGCTCGTCCCGACCGGCGTCGTCAACGACTCCTTCTCCCCCGAGGCGGCGTTCATGGAGAGCTGGACGACCGCGGCGGCCCTCGCCGCGGCGACCGAGCGGATCGGGCTGATTGTCGCCGTCAATCCCGCCGCCCAGGAGATCGACCTCATCGCCCATCAGGCGACGACGCTCGAGAACGTGGCGCCTGGGCGGATCGCGATCAACCTCGTCGCGGGCGGTGGCCCGGACACCGGCTACGGAGCTCCCAAACGCGATCACGGTGCCCGCTACCGCCGTCTGGGCGAGATGGCGGACGCGGTCCGGGCGGCGGGCTTCACCGGGCCCTTCTACCTCGGCGGGGCGAGCCCGGAGGCCGTGGCGCTCGCAGCGCGAGCCGCGGATGCCTACCTCATGTGGGGTGAGCCCCCGGAGGCGATCGCGGAGCGGATCTCCGGGATGCGCGCGGCGGCCGGAGAACGGAGTCTGCGCTTCGGGCTGCGGATCCACATCATCTCCCGGGACACGCGCTCCGAGGCCCGATCTGCCGCGAGCGCACTGCTCGCCGATGCGACGGTGTCCGCGGACCGGGACGCGGAGTTCGCGGCGTTCGACTCGGTCGGCCAGGCACGCATGACCGCACTTGCGACGGATGACGATGACTGGCTCGCCGATGGCCTCTGGGGCGGCATCCGGCGCGTCCGCGGCGGTGCAGGTACGGCGCTCGTCGGCTCTCACGCCGAGGTCGCCGCCTGGCTCACGCGCTACCGGGAGGCGGGCGTCGACTTCGTCATCGGGAGCGGTTACCCGCACCTTGAGGAGGTGCGGCGCGTCGGGGCCGAGGTCTGGCCCCTGCTGGCGGCCCCCGCGCCGACGCGGATGCCGCATGACCGGCCCCGCGGCGCGGACGAACTCGCCGCCCGCTTCGGTACCCCGCTCTACGTCTTCGACGGACCGCGCATCACCCGCATGGCGCATGACTTCCAGGCCGCCTGGGGGCCCGGGACCACCACCAGCTACTCGATGAAGTGCAACCCGCTCATGGGAATCGTCGCCCATCTCCACCGGGCGGGATGCACGGTCGAAGTAGCGTCGGGTTTCGAGTACCGCGCGGCGCGGCGGGCCGGAGTCCCCGGCGCCGACATCGTGTTCAACGGCCCGCTCAAGTCCCCGCAGGACATCGCCACGGCTTTCCGTGAGGACGCGATCGTCATCATCGACGGACGAGAACAGGTCGAGGAGGCCGTGCGCTGGGCCGACCAGGCCACGCCCCGTACCCGCCTCGGCATCCGGCTCACGCCTCCGGACACCCTGGGACGCGACCGCTTCGGCTGCACCGCGGAGGAGGCGGTGCGGTGGGCGGCGGACATGCGCGCCGCCGGCCTGGAGGTCAGCGGCGTCCACGTGCATCTGGGCGCGTACCAGCTCGGACCGCCACCACCGGACGGTCCCCCGATCCACGGCGTCACCGTCGAATACCCCGTGCCGGTCAGCCGGTTCGCCGCGGCGGCCGCGCACGCCCGGGCAGTCGCCGACCGGGTTGGCGGTGTCACCTGGCTGAATCTGGGCGGCGGCTGGCCGGCTTCCCACGATCTCAGCGCCCACATCGCGGCGGTCCGTGAGGTCCTGGCCGGAGACGACCGCGAGCTGATCCTCGAGCCGGGGCGCGGCCTGGTTCGTGACTCGGGCTGGTTGCTGACACGGGTCGTCGGCCTGCGCGGGCAGAACCAGGCCATCGTCGACGCGGGCATCACCCACGTCCCCTGCGTCCAGTGGAAGCGGTCGCCGGTCTCACGCGACGCGGCGTCCGACGGCGGGGAGCGGCCGACCGACCTCTTCGGGCCCCTCTGCCTGCAGCACGACGCCGTCGCCCGCGATGTCGCGCTCCCGCCGTTGGCGGTCGGCGACCTGATCTGGGTCGGCCAGGCCGGCGCCTACGCCATCGCGCAGGCATCGCCCTTCATCCACCTGCGACCGGGAGCGGTCATGGTCAACGACGGGCCGTACCCGGAACTCCTGCGGGCGCGGGAGACCGATGACGAGGCCCTCGGCGCCCAGGCCGAACCGCTGCTGGTCGGACGCCGCAGCGCGGCGGTGGCCGAATGACCGCCGTCGAGGTGCGCGCGGGGCGGTGGGCCGACAGCGCGCGCATGATGCGAGCAGCGAGAGATGCCGAGGCGGTTCAGGGTGTCGCGACCGCACTGGTCTTCATGGGGACCGCGGCCAACCTCGCCGAGGCACGTGAGCGCGGAGTCGGCGATCCGGCCCTGGACGGGGTCGCCCCGGGCGACCTGGTGATCGCGGTCCTCGGGGAAGACGCCGAGTCCGGGCTCGCCGCCGCCCGGGCGGCTCTCGACACCGCCGCTGAGTCCGACTCAAGCGGGGGTCTGGCCCCGGGCCCTCCGCGCAGCATCTCCCAGAGCGAAGGTGACATCGCCATCGTGTCGGTACCCGGCGAGTACGCGGCGCTCGAGGCCCACAAGGCTCTTGGGGCGGGGATGGACGTCCTCCTGTTCTCCGACGGCGTCAGCCTGGATGACGAGATCGCCCTCAAGACGCGTGCCCGGGCCGCCGGGCGGCTGGTGATGGGGCCGGGAGCGGGAACGGCCATCGTCGACGGCGTCGCCCTCGGTTTCGCCAACGTCGTCCCGGCCGGGTCCGTCGGCGTCGTCGCCGCGGCCGGAACCGGGGCCCAGGAGGTCTCCGTGCTCGTCGGCCGGTACGGCAGCGGGGTGAGCGCGGTCCTGGGGACAGGCGGTCGCGACCTCAAGGAGGAGGTCGGGGGGCTCAGCATGATCAGCGGGATCGAGCGGCTGGCCGCCGACGACGCCACAGCGGTGCTGCTGTGCGTCTCCAAGCCTCCCGCGCCCGCGGTGGCGGCGATGATCGTCGATGCGCTGAGCGCGTCGGGTAAGCCCGCCGTCGCCTGCTTTGTCGGAGGCGGTGCAGAGGGCGGGGAGTCCGTCGAGGTCGTGCCGACGCTCGCGGCCGCGGCGCGCCGTGCGGCCGAGCTGGCGGGTGCGACCCCGGATGATCCAGGCGAAGAGACGGCCGGCAGCCCGGCTGACGGCTACGTACGCGGACTGTTCTCCGGCGGCACACTCTGCAGCGAGGCGGCGGCCATCCTGGCCGAGGAGCTCGGCAGCGTCGCCTCCAACGCGCCGGCCGGCGGGGCGTCGGGGCTGACACCGGGCCGGGAGCCGGACGGGCACATCTGTCTCGATCTCGGCGAGGAGGAGTACACCCGGGGCCGACCCCACCCGATGATCGATCCCGAGGCGCGCGCGGAACTGATCCGCGAAACCGCCGCGAACGCGGCGGTCGGGGTACTGCTGTTCGACGTCGTCCTCGGATACGCGTCACATGACGACCCGGCCGGGGCACTGCTCCCGGCGGTCACGGCGGCGATGGCCGCCGACCCCGGTCTACGCGCGGTGGCCTACGTGCTGGGCACCGAAGAGGATCCCCAGGTGCTCTCGCGCCAGGTCGCCCAACTGACGGGGGCCGGTGTCACCGTCGCCGCCAGCAACGCGGAGGCGGCACGGCTGGCCGCGCGGCTGGTGCGGGACGGCGGGTGAGCCCCGCCCCGATCCGGATACTCACGTACTCGACCAAGCCACGGGGCGGGGTCGTTCACGCGCTCTCGCTGTCGGAGGCTCTCGCCGAGCGTGGGCATGAGGTGGAGCTGTGGGCACTGGCGATCGACGGCGCCGGGTTCTTCCGCGACTCCGACGTCGAGACGCGGCTGGTACCGGTGGCCCGGCGCGAGGATGAGGACGTCGAGGACCGCATCTTGCGGTACGCCGACGCCCTGGCCGGCGGCCTGCGCGAGGCCGGACCCGAGGCGATC
>JAHEIS010000120.1 GCA_024639225.1 Actinomycetes bacterium
TGGTGCGTCCGGCCCGTCTCGAGACGGATGTCGAGCAGGCTGAAGGCACCGATGCGCTCGAGCCGGTGCGTGTGGGTGATCGCCTCACGTCCGCCACGGTGGACCACCGCCATCCGGGTCCGGTTGCGCGGATGACGGTCGATCGGGCGGTCGATCGTCAGCGCCGGGGGCGGCGTGCCGTGCACGAGAGCCCGGTAGCGGCGCTCGATCTCCCGCTCGCGCAGCGCCCGTTGAAGCCGGCGGTGGGCCCGCGGGGTCCGCGCCACGACGATCAGTCCCGAGGTGTCGCGATCGAGACGATGCACGATCCCCGGTCGCCGGGGATCGTCGCCGCCGGCGATGGCGTGGCTGAGCAGGCCATGCACGAGCGTCCCGTGGTCGTGGCCCTTGCTCGGGTGCGTGACGATGCCTGCGGGCTTGTCGACCACCAGCAGGTGGTCGTCCTCCCAGAGGATCGACAGGGGAACGTCCTCGGGCACGAGGTCGCTCGGTGCCTCCGGCGTGACCCGGGCCACGATCTCCTCGCCCGCGGCGAGCATGTGTCGCTTCGGACGTGACGCCCCGTCCACGAGCACCTCGCCGGCGCCGATCAGTCGCTGCGCGGCCGCCCGGCTTCCGACCTCCGCGATCCCGGCCACGACCACGTCGAGTCGCCGGGCCGCCTCCTCCGGGCCGACCGTCAGTCGGACCTCAGTCGGTTCCGCGTTGCTCATCGGCTCGCAGAAGGGCGAAGACGATCGCCGCCGCGCCACAGACGATGCCGATGTCGGCGATGTTCAGCGCCGGCCAGCGGGCGGGATCCAGGTAGTCGGTGACCTCCCCGTGGACGGCCCGATCGATGAGGTTGCTGATGCTGCCACCCATCAGCGCCCCGCCACCGATCGCGACCAGGGGATCGGACCGCAGCATCGACAGGATCGCCGCCCCGATCGCAACGAGAGCCACCGCGGTGAGGGCGGCGACGAGGCCGGGGCGCCCGGGGAACAGCCCGAATGCGATGCCGTCGTTCTCGGTGTGCGAGATCGCGAAGAACGGCAGGATCTCGACCTTCTCGCCGACCTCCAGGCTGCCCCGGATCGCCACCTTGACGATCTGATCCGCGACGAAGACGACGACCGCAAAGACGATGAAGACCACCAGTCGCCGGCGCCACAGGCGCTGCAGGCGTCGATCGGTCGCGGCGGCGACAGCCTCGCCCGTGCCGCGCTCCTCGGCGTCCACCGGGCCGTCGCTCACCCCACACCCGCCATCGCGGCGGCGAGGCATGCCGCCGTCTTCGCGGGCTCGGACGTGCGGATCTCGATGAGCTTGCGGGCGCCGCTGGAGCCACGCCGGAGGCCGGCGCTGCGCGGCTTCACCCCTGCGGCCTTCGCGAGGTAGGCGCAGAGGGCGGCGTTCGACTGTCCCTTGTGTGGCGGAGCGGCGATCTGGATGCGCAGCGCGCCGTCCTGGACGCCCACGGCCCGCGTCCGGCGACTGCGGGGTACGGCCTTCACGGCGACGATGATTGCGTCGTCGCCCACGCTCAGCCATTCAGGCAGCTCACTCAGGGGCTCAGAGGCTCTCGAGCAGCGGGATGATGATCGTGTTCTCGAGGATCAGCAGGACGAAGATCGCGACGATCGGCGAGAGATCGATCATGCCCAGCGGCGGGATGATCCGCCGGAAGAGGTTCAGGTACCAGTCGGTCGTCTGGTGGATGAACTCGTAGATGCCGCGGCCGATCCCGCTTGCCGGCGGGCTCGGCATCACCCAGGACAAGAGGATCCGGGCCAGGATGAGCAGGAAGAAGACGAGAAAGAGCGCCTCTACGTAGCCGATCAGCGTGTCCATGTGCTCCTCACCAAGACGTGGGCCCGCGGCCGCGGGCTCGGAGTAGTAAAGCCGACGCCGGCCCGCTTCGCCGACGTCACAGTTCGTCCGCCCGTCGCGCCGCGGCGAGCACCGCGTCCGAAAGGCGATCTCTCACGCCCGCCCGATCGAGCACGCCCAGTCCGGCGAGGGTCGTCCCGCCCGGGGAACTCACGCGCTCGCGGAGCGCGGCCGGATCGCCACCGCCGTCGAGTAGGGACGTCGTCCCGGCGAGCACGGCCAGCACGAGCTCCCGCGCCTGTGACCGGCTGAGCCCCGCGGCGACTCCCCCGTCCTCGAGCCCCTCGGCGACGTACGCGGCGAATCCCGGGCCGCTGCCGGCCAGAGCCGTCGCGGCACCGAACTGACTCTCGGGCAGCTCCAGGGCCGTCCCGAGAGCCCCGAGCGCGTGGGCGATGTCGCGGGCGCGATCCAGGTCCAACCCGTCGTGGACCCAGGCGATGATCCCGGTCCCGTGGCGCACGGCGAGATTCGGCATCGTGCGCACCAGAGGGGCATCGGGGAGCGCTGAGCGCATCCGCTCCAGCGTCACCCCAGCCGCCATCGACAGGACGATGCTCTCGGAGCCGATGTGGCCCGACAGCTCTGTCAGGGCCTCATCCGCGTCGCCGGGCTTCACAGCGACGCACACCAGATCGCAGGCGGCGGCCTTGTCCAGCGCGACAGGGGCGCCGCCGACCGACCGGGCAAGCGCTCTGGCGCTGGCAGGAAGGACGTCACTGACCAGAAAGCGTGCATCCGGGCCATGGGCAGCGAGCCCCTCGGCGAACGCGGAGCCCATGGCTCCCGCGCCCACGATTCCGATGCTCTCTGGCCATGCCCCGCTCATGCCGCTGCCCGACCGATCCTCGAATCCACTGACCTGGCAGAGCCTCTCATCCGAGACGCCCTAGTACTGGTTGAAGAAGCCCTTCTCCAGCAGCCGGGCACGCTCCTCGGCGGACACCTCGACGTCGGCGGGCGTCAGGAGGAAGACGCGGTCGGCGACCCGTTGCATGCCGCCGTCAAGCGCGTAGGTCAGCCCGCTGGCGAAGTCGATCAACCGCTTGGACAGGTCCACTTCGGCCGTCTGGAGGTTGATGATGACGGGGACGGAGGCCTTGAAGCGATCCGCGATCTGCTGGGCGTCGTTGAAGCTCTTGGGCACGACCAGGTGGACCTCCGCCCGGCCGGCTGACCGTGGGGCGTCCTCGACCGCGCGGATGGGGCCGGAGCGTCGAGGAGGCGGCCCATCCCCTTCGTCCTCGGTGAAGATGTCGTCGAAGTCCGCATCACGGCTACGCGTGCCGAGGCGACGGACGTTGGGCCGCTCCCGGTAGGAGCGCTCGAGCTCGTCGGTGGCTCGACTGCGGCGACGAGGGGCGGGTTCTTCGAGCTCCTCCTCGTCGTAGTCGTAGTCGTCGTACTCGTCGTCGGGATCAGTCATCCCGAAGTAGACGAGCGCTTTGTTCCACATATCTCCAACTGCCATCGGTCTACCTCACCCCACGCGGGCCGGTTCGATCAATCCTCGTCCGACGCGGACAATGGTTGCACCCTCTTCGGCTGCTACCAGGAAATCCTGGCTCGTCCCCATCGAGAGATCCTCGAAATCATGTCGTGAATCGGACCCGTCCGCGAGGCGGGCCGCCAGCTCCCGCGCCTCGGCGAACCAGCGTCGGCTGTCGTCCGGTTCGTCAGTCGCGGGGGGCATGACCATGAGGCCACCGACCCTCAGGTCGGGCAGCTCGGAGACGGTGTCGATGAACGCGTCCATGTCGTCGGGTGAAATGCCGCCCTTACTCGCTTCGCGGGCGATGTTGACTTCAACAAGCACCCGGGCCCCTCCTTCCGCACGCGATGCGATCTCCGCCGCCAAGCGCGGCGAGTCCACACTGTGGATCAGTCGCACGAGCGGGAGCACCGCCTTCACCTTGCGCCGTTGGAGGTGCCCGATGAAATCGAAGGAGAGCGCGCCCGCCGCCGCCGCGGCCTTCGCCTGCAATTCCTGAAGGCGGTTCTCACCGAGACGTTCGACCCCCGCCTCCAGCACCTGCGGAAGCTCGTCGACGCCGATGTACTTTCCCGCGAGAAGCAGCTCCACCGAGCCGGCGGCCCGCCCGGCACGGACGGCGGCCCCGTCGAGTCGCTCACGGGCGTCGGCGAGCCGTGCTCTCAGGAGGTCGGGATCGATCACGCAGAGAGACTACGGCGTGGAGCGACGCCAGATGACCGCGCCGTGCCGACCCCCGGGGGCCCCGTCGCGCCGATGAGAGAAGAAGCCCTCGGGCTCGCAGGCCGTGCAGCGGCCGACGACGTGCGTGTCAGACCGTTTGATTCCCGCCCTTTCCAGGCAGATCTTCACCGCCAACGCGAGATCGAGCGCCTCTCCGACGACGGTCTCAGGGCCGAAATCCCGGGCGAACCGTCCACGCAGAGCTTCATCGACCCGATAGTGACAGACCCCGACGGCGGGCCCGACCGCGGCCCTTGCCGGCCCGTCGATCGCGGCGACCGCCGCCTCCAGGACGCCCCCGATGATCCCCCTCCATCCCGCGTGTACGGCCGCGACGGCCGAGCCGTCGGCCCGCCAGAGAAGAACCGGAACGCAGTCAGCGGCGAGGACGAGAAGCGGCACATCGAGGCCGCGACTGAGCAGGGCGTCACCCTCCGGCCACCCCGACAGGTCACCGGTGAAGAGACCGGGTCGTACCGGCGCGTCCGCCACGACGACGCCGTCGCCGTGGACCTGACGGACCATGCTCACGCGCTCAGGATCGATACCGAGGCCGGCACACGCCCGCGTCCGATTGGCGCGCACCGCCTCGGGATCGTCCCCGGTCGACGCGCTGAGGTTGAGCCCATGCCACGGCCCGACGCTGACCCCGCCCTGCCGCGTCAGAAACGCCGCGCCGACCTGGGGAGGCAGGCCCGGGGGAACGATCACCGCAGCCTCGCGGCATCGAGCGCGACGCGTAGCTGGCCGTCCCGGTCCGGCGCCAGTCCGTCGAGAGCCGCCGCGCGCGCCGCGGCCAGTCCCCGCCCGAGCGCCGGGCCCGGCACACAGCCGGCAGCGAGCAGGTCCTCGCCATCGATCGCCAGCTCCAGATCACGGCCCCGCTCCCACCAGGCGATGATCTCGGGCGAGCCCTCGGCGGCAGCGGCGACCTGGGCGGCGGCAGGAGCGCTCGCGGCAAGACGGTCGACCGCGGACATCGGCGCGCCGGCGAGGCGGGCCGCAAGCGCCGCACCCGCGCCGACCGCCTGCGCCTGTGCTCGGGACCACCCGGGCAACTCCGCAGTGGCGAGCGCATCCGGCCTCACCGCCCGGCCCAGCCTCAGCGAGGTGCGGTCGACCCGCGGCGCCCCGGGGTGGGCTGAGGCCGCATCGAGCGCCGCGAGATCGCGCGCGGCGACGTCGTCGCGCGCCCACGCCACGCCGAGATCGGCCAGGTGTCGGAACCCCGCGGCGGCGGAGTCCTCGGCGGCCATGCGCGCGGCTTCCTCGGCGACCCGGGCTGAGGCCAGATCGACCTCCGTCGCGCCGGCCGTCATCTCCTGTGCGGTCTCGGCCTCGATCGTGAAGTCGAGACCCGCCGCGTAGCGCGCCCCCCGCACGGTCCGGCTGGGATCCTCAACGAATTCGCCGGGTCGAATCCGCCGGATGAGGCGCGCGTCGAGGTCCTCGCGGCCGGCGTGAGCGTCGGCGAGCCGTCCGACATCGGGTCCCCGGAGGCAGACCGCAAGGGCGCTGATGGTGAAGTCGCGCCGGCCGAGGTCGTCCGCCAGGCTCGACGGGGTGATCTCGGGAAGCGCCCCGGGCTCGGGATACACCTCGCGCCGCGCGGTGACGACGTCGATCTCCCGACCCGGTATGACCAGCGCTGCCGTCTGGAACCGATCGTGAACCACAGGTATCACGCCCAGGGCATCGGCGAGGGCTCGCCCCACGGCGCGCCCGTCGCCCTCGACCACGAGGTCCAGGTCGGCAGCCGGCTCGTCGTCGCCCAGGAGCGCACCTCGTACTGCACCGCCCACGACCCAGACGGGGTCGCCCGGTGTACTGGCGAGAACGCGGGCCACGGGATCTCCGGAAAGGACGTCCCACACTCTAGAATCAATGTCGTGAAGGATTCCTACGACCCCTTGTCCGAGAAGCTCCCGGCAAACGCGCCGATCGCCGATCCCGCCCTGCTTTCGGCACTCGCCCGATGGGAGCACCTGACCGTGCCCCAGCTGGAGGAGGAGTTCCGGCTCAACGAGGACCGCTTCCGTGCCTGGGTCCAGGATCCTGCCAACGCCGACCGCCCGATGCAGGAGTTCCCGGAGTACATCGACCGCCTGGCGATCGACTCACTCATCGAACGCCGCACCTGGATGGAGTAGCCGGCGCGCTGCACGTCGCACGTGCGCGGCGCCCTGCGGTCGGGGCCGTGCCTCCAGCCCTCGCCCCCCCTTGGTCCTTGCGCGCACACGATTTCCGCGCCAACCCGGCCGCGCTCCTGCCGGCGCCGGGGCACGTCTCCCTGGTTGACGGGCGCTTGCTCGCGACGGGCCTCGTTCAGCTGCTGAGGATCGCCACGGCTTCTATTTCGACCAGGGCTCCAAGGGGGAGGGCGGAAACCTCGACGGTTGCCCGGGCCGGGGCGTGGCCCCCCAGGGCCTCTCCGTAGGCCGTGTTCATCTCTCCGAAGTGGGACAGGTCGGTCAAGTAGATGGTCGTCTTGATGATGCTCTCGGGCGATCCGCCGGCCTCGGCCAGGACGGCGAACAGGTTGTCCATCACCTGGCGTGTCTGGGCGATGATGCCCTCTGCCGTGATCTCGGACTGCCCCGGAGCCAACGGGACCTGCCCGGCGAGATAGACGATCTCGCCCGCCGCCGGCGCGGACATCGCCTGGCTGTAGGGAGCCCCCGCGACGGGAGCCGGTGCCTTGTCC
>JAHEIS010000121.1 GCA_024639225.1 Actinomycetes bacterium
GACAACCCGCCTCCCTGTGCGGAGTCGTAGGCATGAAGCCCACCTACGGCGCGGTCTCGCGCTACGGGCTGATCGCCTTCGCGTCGTCACTCGACCAGGTGGGCCCGTTGGCCCGGACCGTCCGCGACTGCGCTTTGCTGCTCTCGCACATCGTCGGCCACGACCCGCGCGACTCGACATCGCTCGACTGGTGGAAGCCCATCGAGGTACCGGACGCGGAGCGTCTCGACGGGGTTAAGATCGGGGTGATCGGCGAGATGCTCCAAAACGGCATCGAGCCCGGCGTGAAGAGCGCAACCGAGGCGGCGGTCGCGACCGCTCGGGAGCTCGGGGCCGAGATCAGCGAGGTCAGCCTGCCATCCAGTCGTCACGGCATCGCGGCCTATTACCTGATCGCGCCGGCCGAGGCGTCGGCCAACCTCGCCCGCTTCGACGGCATGCGGTACGGGATGCGCGCCGAGGCCGACGATCTGCTGGAGCATTTCGAGCGCACCCGGGGAGAGGGCTTCGGCCCGGAGGTCAAGCGCCGCATCATGCTCGGTACGTTCGCGCTCGCCTCCGGCTACTACGACGCGTACTACGCCCGCGCCCAGAAGGTGCGCACGCTCATCGTGCGGGACTTCGCCGCGGCGTTCGAAAGCGTCGATCTGCTGCTGTCGCCGACGTCTCCGACGACGGCCTTCCGGCTGGGGGAGCGCGTCGACGACCCGTATGCGATGTACACCTCGGACATCTGCACGATTCCGATGAGCCTGGCCGGATTGCCGGCGATCTCGATTCCGTGCGGCCTTGCCGAGGGGCTGCCGGTCGGTCTGCAGCTGACGGGGCCGGCCTTCTCCGAGAATGGGCTGTTCTCCGCTGCGCATGCGCTTGAGCAGGCGATCGGCTTCGACGCGATCCCGAAGACGGTGTCATGAGTACCGCGCTCGCCCTTGAGCCGGTCATCGGCATCGAGATTCACGTGCAGCTGGCGACGCGCACGAAGATGTTCTGCCGCTGCTCGCTGAGCTTCGGCGACCCGCCGAATACCCACACCTGTCCAGTGTGCCTTGCGCACCCGGGCGTGCTTCCGGTGGTCAATGCCGAGGCGATTCGGCTCGGGATCGTGGCCGCGCTGGCCCTGGGGTGCGAGATCGCCCCGCGGTCGGTCTTCCACCGCAAGAACTACTTCTATCCGGATCTCCCGAAGGCGTACCAGATCAGCCAGTACGACGAGCCCCTGGGCGTCGACGGTCACTTCTCGGTGCTTCGGCCCGAGGGCGAGCTGGAGGTCGGCATCACCCGCGTACATCTCGAGGAGGATGCGGCCAAGCTGCTTCACCTCAGCAGCGGTGGCCGCCGCGCCGGCGCCGAGCAGAGCGTCGTCGACTTCAATCGGGGTGGCACACCGCTCGCGGAGATCGTGACCGAGCCCGACCTTCGCTCTGCCGCCGACGCCGCCGAGTTCCTCAAGCAGTTGCGCCAAACGATGCGCCAACTCGGCGTGAGCGACTGCAACATGGAGGAGGGCTCCATGCGCGCGGATGCCAACGTGAGCGTGCGCCCGGTGGGCTCGACCGGGCTCGGGACGAAGACCGAGCTCAAGAACATGAACTCCTTCCGCTTCCTCGAGCGGGGCATCGAGGCCGAGATTGCCCGCCAGACCGCTCTTGTCGAGGCGGGAGAGCGGGTCGTCCAGGAGACCCTCCACTTCGATCCGTCTACCGCCGAGCTCCATTCGCTGAGGAGCAAGGAGGAGGCGCACGACTACCGCTACTTCCCGGAGCCCGATCTCGTGCCCGTGGTCCCGGCCCGGGGGTGGGTCGAGGAGATCCGCTCATCGCTTGGTGAGCTGCCGGTCGATCGCCGCCGCCGCTGGATGAGTGAGCTTGGCATCAGCTACGAGGACGCCGAGGTGCTTTCGGAGACCACCGAGCTCGGGACCTATTTCGAGGACGTCGCCGACCGCGTGGACGCGCAGAGCGCGGCGAACTGGATCCGGGGCGAGCTGCGCTCTCAGCTCAAGGACTCGGGTGTCGCCCCCTGGGAGTCCAAGGCCACCCCCGAGCGGCTGGCCGAGCTGATCCAATTGGTCGCTGACGACCAGATCGGCAGCTCAGCCGGACAGGAGGTGCTCTCCGAGGTGCTGGCCTCGGGCCTCCCGCCCGCCGAGATCGTCGACGAGAGGGGCCTGCGCCAGATCCAGGACGCCGACGCCCTGGGCGCCATCGTCGACCAGATCCTGGCCGACAATCCGAAGGAGGCCGAGCAGCTGAGGGGCGGCAAGCAGAAGCTGATCGGCTTTTTCGTCGGGCAGGTCATGAAGGAGACCAAGGGCAGCGCCGACCCCAAGAAGGCCCAGGAGCTGATCCGGGAGCGGACCGACTAGTCGTTCGGTCTTCACCGCCGCGTAACCGTTGCCCGTTGCCCCGGCGCCCAGGAGCAATTACGACCGAAGGGCTCCTTCCCATCCTGGAGGCGTTATGCCAGCCGAGTACCACTGCCCCACGTGCAATGAGACCTTCGAGGAGACGACGGTTGAGGGTGTAATCAAGCGCGCGGCAGCCCACAATCACGAGCATCATGGCGGTCCGGAGGCGATCACTCCTGAGATCGAGGCGGCGATTCGGGTCAACGTCACGGAGAGCTAGTTCGGGTGGCAGCCCCTGCGCCGCCGACCCCACTCTCCCCGCGTCGGTCCTATGATGCCCACCGCGACGCGTAGGCGACGAAGCGCGCTTTCTGGCTCGCAGTGAGATAGCGAACGCGCGCGAGTTGCCTCAGCAACTGGACGTGGTACGCGCGGTAGTGGTCGCTGGCCGGACCCGATCCGAGCGCGTACCGTGTGCGCCCTTTCCCGAGGTCATAGGCAGGTAGCCAGTAGGCGAGTGAGACCGCCCCCCGCCGCACCAGCCCGCGCGCGCGGCGGGCGAGTGGCAGCCACGCCGGATTGTGTTTGGCGCGTTTGCCGGCCTGGCGGGAGAAGCGGTCGAGGCTGACCAGCGACTGCATGAAACCGTTCAGCACCCGGCGCCGCGAGCGGTACGTGTACTCCAGGTACCAGGCGCCGGGTCCGCGAGCGGTCCACAGCGCGCCGCCGTGTCGGTGATTCACGCTGAAGGTGGCGAGGTACTCGCGGGCGGCATCCCGGGCGAGCGCCTCCTCGTAGGCGTCGCCGGGAGGGATGGCGGGGGCGAGCAGCGCCAGGAGCACGGCGGTGCCCATGCCGTCACGCCATGGTGGCCTGCGGCGGTCGTCCGGCGTGACGAAGTGGTTCTCGTTGATGCGGTAGGTGCGCCGTCCGGCGCGGTCGCGCCGGGAGAGCGCGACGACCTCGCTGACCCCTGAGCGGTAGTCCTTCACGCGCCGGCGCCGCAGGCGCTCGTTCAGTTCGGTGCCCGCATGGACCCAGTTGGGATAGAGGCCCTGTTTCGCGTAGTTGGTCCAGACCAGCGCAGATCCCCGCGGGCGCACCCGGGCCCGGTCGGCGAGGGGTCCCCTCGAGAGTCTCCAGCGCGCGTTGACCTGGCGGATGACGGCGGTCGGGGAGCGGCGCTCGCAATGACGGGCGTACGAGAAGGGGTGTGTGCCACGAGTCATGATCGTCACCCGGCGCCGCTTGGGGGTGGCGAGTGTCATCCACGGCGAAGCGTTGCCGGCTGCGTCGCGGACCTGAACTCCCAGGATGCTCCCGACGCTCGCGCTGGGCCGGAAGCTCCGCAGCGGGCGCCAGGGGCCCGGGCGACCGGCCGGGCCGAGCGCTCTGGCATCGCTCACCGGCGACAGATCCGAGACCCCCGTGAGGCGGAGGCCACCTCTGCCGGGCAGTCCTCCGGCCACCGGCGCGCCGCCGGCCCTGCAGTACCGCAGCGTGCCTCGGAACACCAACCTGGCGCGGTCGGTGGTCGGTGGGGAGCGGTCCAGGATGATCTGCGCCCGAAGTAGCTGGCCGATGGGCTCGCCGGCGCGGTCCAGATACCGCACCCATGCGTAGCGACGGCCGTCGCTGTTTGCGTCGAGACTCCACGCGATGGCGCCGGTCGCCGGCGCGTGCACGTTCTGCTCGAATCGAGGCGATGCCGAGACGACGGCCCTGGCTGCGCCGGGCGGGCCCGTGAGCTGGAGGGTTGGGTTCGGCGAGCGGGTCGCCGGGGCCTCCGCGAACGAGAACTGCGCGGCGGTCGCGGGCGCGGACGTAATGGCGGCGAGGGCAAGTCCGAGAAGTAGGCGAGTTCGGATGCCCAGTTCATTGCTTACGCCTCGGGCCACATGGGTTTATCGGAGTCCGCCCTTGGGGGCGGCATCCCCTGCGCGAGTGATTCCCCGCGTCAGGCTCGGACGGTCTGGCGTGGCAGCACGACCTCGAAAGCGGTGCCGGCGTCGGTGGGCAGCAGGGTGAGGCTTCCTTCCGCAGCTTCTGCCGCACCTTGGGCGATGGCCAGGCCGAGGCCCACGCCTCCGGGCTCGTTGCGCATGTCACGCCCACGGAAGAAGCGATCGAAGACGCGCTCCCGGTCCTCGGCCGGTATGCCGGGACCGTCGTCCGACACGACCACCCGAATGCGCTCAGCGTCGTGGGTGAGGCCCACGGTGAGATCGCCGCCGTACTTACGCGCGTTCTCGATGAGGTTGCTGAAGATCCCGTAGATGGAATCCGGATCGCCGACGACATGCAGGCCGTCCACCTCCGCGGGCAGCTCCAGACGCTCACCCGGGTCGATGATGCTGCGCAGTAGTTCCGGAATGTCGATGACCTTCGACTGGGCCCGGCGGCCGGCGTCGAGTCGCGCGAGTGACAGGAGACCCTCCGCCATCCGCGCCATGCGCAGGGTGGCCTCGGTCATCTCGGCCAGGATCGCGTCCCGTTCCTCGGGCGGCGGGTCGTGGGCCTGGAGGAACTCGAGATCCCCGCGTAGGGCTGTGAGGGGTGTACGCAGCTCGTGCGACGCGTCCGCGGCGAAGCGGCGCTGTTCGTCGAGGGTGCGCGTCAGCCGAGCCTGGGTTCCCTGCAGACGGCTGAGCATGGTGTTCATGGTCCGCGCCATCAGGCCGACCTCGTCGGGTCGCCCGACGGGGATGCGGATCGAGAGATCTCCACTGTCGGCGACGCGCTCGGCCGCGGCGTGGGCTTCGGCGAGTGGATGCAGGGCGCGCCGGACGATGGTCAGCACGAAGGTGATGGCCAGCAGGCTCGCGAGAGCCGCCGCGATGGCCAGCGCCCAGCCGGTGATGCGCACGGTTGCCTCGACGTCCTCGAGGGAGCGGTAGAAGGCGGCGGTCTGGCCCTCCTCGCCCACCCCGGGCGGGAGTGCGCGCACGAGGGTGCGAAACCTCTGCCCGCCGATCTCGATCGTCTCAGGGCCGCTCACCGGTAGGGCTCCGATCTCCACCTCGACCTCCAGCGCCGTCCCGGATGGCGTCTCGTCGGAGGGGGCGGGGGGCTCGGTGAACGATCCGGCGTCGATGTCCGGCTCCGCCAACTCCGCGAGCTCGCGCTCGGCAGCCTCCTCCAGAGAGCGGTCGACCTGCGCGATCGCGCGGTCCCGAATCACCACGAAGGCCCCGACCGCGACCACGGCGACAGCCAGGCAGACCGCCGCCGCGGCCGCCAGCGCCAGCCGCGTCGACAGCCGTGAGCTTCTCAGCTGCGCCCCTCCCGGAGCACATAGCCCACGCCCCGCACCGTCCACAGCAGGCGCGACTCCCGGTCTTCCTCCAACTTGCGGCGCAGGTAGCCGACGTACACGTCGACGGAGTTGGTCTCGACGGGCGTCCGGTAGTCCCAGGCCTCGGTCAGCAGGCGGTCGCGGGTGAGGACCGTGCCGTGGTGCAGCATGAGCGTCGCGAGCAGGTCGAACTCTCGGCGGGTGAGCTCGAGAGGCCGCTTTCCCCGGAAGGCCTCGCGCGTACCGACGTCGAGCTCGAGATCCGCCACGCGCATCGGGCCGTCGTCGGGAGCGCTCCGCGCACGCCGCAGGATCGATCGCACCCGAGCGACGAGCTCCGATGTGGAGAAGGGTTTGACCAGGTAGTCGTCGGCTCCTACTTCCAGGCCATCGATCGTGTCATCCACCGTGTCGCGAGCGGTGACCATGATGATCGGCAACCGGTCGCCGGAGTTCCTCAAGTCGGTGCAGACCTGGGTCCCGTCGCCGTCGGGCAGCATCAGGTCAAGCAGCACGAGGTCGGGCCGGCTTTCCGAGATGGCCGAGTAGGCGCCGGCGAGGTTCTCGACGGCGTCCACCTCGAAGCCCTCGTACGACAGGCTGCGCACGAGCATCTTGCGCACCTGGGGGTCGTCCTCGACGACGAGCAGTTTGCCCTCCACGCTTTCGCAGGGTAGCCCAGCCCCAGGCCGTCACGAAAACTCCTTAGGGCCCCTACATGTATCCTCATCCGCCGTGAAACAAACGCTCTCAGTGCTGGTCGAGAACAAGCCGGGCGTGCTCTCCCGCATCGCAGGCCTGTTCACCCGACGGGGGTTCAACATCGACTCCCTCGCGGTGAGCCCGACCGAGGACCCCGACCGCTCCCGGATGACGATTGCCGTGGACGCCTCGCGCTTCCCGGTCGAGCAGATCAGCAAGCAGCTGCACAAGCTCGTCAACGTGATCAAGATCCGCCCGCTCGATCCCGACAACATGGTCTCGCGCGAGCTGGGGTTGCTGAAGGTGGCCGCCGGCTCCGCCACGCGGTCAGAGGTCATCCAACTGGTCGAGATCTTCGGAGCGCAGATCGTCGACGTCACCAGCGACGTGGTC
>JAHEIS010000122.1 GCA_024639225.1 Actinomycetes bacterium
CGCCGCGCGGCTATTGCGCCGGCGTGGACCGGGCCATCGAGACCGTCGAGCGGGCGCTCGACGAGCTCGGCGCACCGGTCTATGTCCGGGGCGAGATCGTCCACAACCAGCACGTGGTCCGCACGCTCGCCGCGCGGGGTGCCGTCTTCGTGGATGACGTCGCCGAGGTCCCCGAGGGTCAGACCGTCGTCCTGTCGGCACACGGCTCGGCGCCGGAGATCTACCGCCAGTGCGATGAGCGTGATCTGTCGGTCATCGACGCAACCTGCCCACTGGTGAGCAAGGTCCACGCCGAGGTCCGGCGATACGCCGGGGGTGGGGCAACGGTTCTGCTCGTCGGTCATGCGGGTCACGATGAGGTCATCGGCACGATGGGCGAGGCCCCCGAGAAGGTCATCCTGGTCGAGGACATCGACGACGCCGAGACGGTCGAGGTGCCGGACCCCGACAACGTCGCTCTGACGACTCAGACCACCCTGTCGCTCGACGATACGACCGCAATCGTCGAGATCCTGCGCGGCCGCTTTCCCGCCCTCCAGGAGCCGGCCTCGAGTGACATCTGTTACGCCACCCAGAACCGACAGGACGCCGTGAAGGCGGCGGTGGCCGCCGGCGCGGACCTCGTCCTCGTCGTGGGATCGCGTAACTCCTCGAACTCCAACCGGATGGTGGAGGTCGCGATCGGCGAGGGCGCCGCATCGCACCTCATCGACCACGCGGGGGAACTGCGCCCGGAGTGGCTGTCGGGCGTCCGCCGGGTCGCGCTCACCGCCGGCGCGTCGGCCCCTGAGCTGCTGGTCCGGCAGGTGGCCGAAGCCCTCGAAGGCGCCGGTTTCAACCGTGGGGGCGATGAGGAGCCCAGCTCTGAGGGTGTGTTCTTCGCTCTGCCCCGCGAGGTCCGGTCGGCCTGAGAGCCTGACCTCCACGGGCGTCCGCCCGGCATCCCGCGGCGGGAATCCGGTCCTGGATCACGAATACGTTGCATGTTTTGCCCGCTCCGTTGTGGCGTGGGCGTCGGCACGGGAGGGTGTCGCAATCCGGCCTCACGCCCTGCGCATCGGGATCTTCCTCATCGCCCTCGTCTGTGTGGCGCCGGCGGCCGCTGCCACCGTCGAGGAGCAACGCGCTGCGGTCGTCGCACTCGAGAATGAGCTGGCCGCTCTCGACGCCCAGGCCGGACAGGCGGCGGCCGAGGCCAACGTCGCCATCGACGCGCTCGATGAGACTCGAGCCGAGCTGAAAGAGGCCCGCGCAGGCATCGCGGAGGCCCGGCGGGGGGCATCTTTCGCGGTCAACGCCCTCTCCCAGCGACTCGTCGAGTTGTACGTCGCGCCCCCGCCGAACGAGGTCGAACTACTGCTGACCGGCGCCCGCCTGTCGGACATCGGCGAGCTCCAGGTCATCCTCGAGCAGTCGGCCCGGGCGGACTCGCGCCTGCTGGATGCCGCGCGCGAGCGTCGCGCGGAGCTCGAGACCCTACGCGCCGAGCTGGAGACCGCCGAGGCGGCCGAGGAGAAGCGGGTCGCCGCGAAGCAGCGCCTGCGCGAGCGGGTCCAGGCCGCGGCGGCCGCCCGCAAGCAGCGACTCAGCAGCGCCAGCGCCGAGCTGCGGCGCCTGATCGCGGCGCGGGAAAAGGCCCGACGGGTCGCCGCGGCACGGCTACAGACCCAGGCCCAGGTTGCCCCGACCGGCAGTCCGTCCGCCGCGGCGCCGAGCGCGATCCCCGCCGGCGACTACGTCTTCCCCATCGCCGGGGCGACCAGCTTCAGCGACGACTGGCTGTACCCCCGTCCGGGCGGTCGCTACCACCAGGGCATCGACCTCTTCGCGGCCCGCGGGACACCGATCGTGGCGATCGCGGATGGCACCCTTTCCCGGGTGGGGTGGAACACGCTCGGCGGCTGGCGGCTGTGGCTGCGCGACACGAACGGCACCGAGTACTACTACGCCCACTTCGACAGCTTCGCGCCCGCCGCCCGCGACGGCGCGGGCGTGAGCAAGGGGACGGTCCTCGGCTACAACGGCGACTCCGGCTCCGCGCGGGGCACGTCACCCCACCTCCACCTGCAGATTCATCCCGGTGGGGGCGGGCCGGTCCGGCCGTGGCCCTACGTCACGTCCTGGCCCCGCCCGGGATAGTCCGAGCCCCTGTTCCTGGGGGCCGATCGAGGATCGGATGACGGCCTCGAGATCCGCGCTGCCGTTCTCGATCCCGTTCGCGTCGGAGAACCGCATGGTCCCACCGGCCGGCGTCGCCCGTGAGGCGTGGGTGGTCGCCGGGGATTTCGGCGCCGCTGTGGAACATGGGGCTAAGGAGCTACTCCGCCGGCGAGAAGCTCACGATGTTGCCCCCGAAAACGATCTCCCGCACGCGCTGCGACTCCGCTTCCGCTTCGCGGGAATGACCCTGCACGGCGAACCAGGCATCGACGTCGGCGTCGGGTATCGGGACCCCTAGCGCGCCGTGGTCGGACCCTCGTCGAGACCGAGAGCGAGCGGACCGTCGACGGCGAAGCCGGGCGGGAGCTTGGCCGCCAGCTCCGCGGCGTCGAGCGCGAAGCGCGGGTCGACCTCGAGATCCGGGGGCGCCCCGTCGTCGCCCCGTGGCACCGCGAGCCCTGCGGCCTCGAACCATCGCGCGTAGAGGCCGTTCAGTAGGAGGCGGGCGGACTCGGCGGAGTCGACCCCGTCCGCGTTCTTGATCGGCGCGAACTCATCCTCGCGGGCGGCCTCGATGGTGATGCTGGCGTCAGCGGCGGGCAGGGCGTCGAAGAGAAACGTCTCGAACTTGATCGCGTTCGGTTCGTCCGGGGCGACCAGCTTTCCGTCGGCGCCGACGTGGGGCACCTTCTTGAGCGCGCGGTGGTATGGCAGCTTGAGGCCACCGTCGGTCAGCGTCCGGGCGAAGGCCACCTCGATGCAGTGCACGGCGATCGAACCGGCCCAGTAGGTCAGCTCGCCGTCGGGGTTGCGCATCTCCGCCAGCTCGTCGGGCAGATCGCTGTACTCGACGACGCCGGGCCGGCCATCGACCCGGGCGACAACTCCCATCTTCTCCTCCGGCGCGACCTTGCGGACCGCCGTGTTCGACATGTCGGCGCCGGCTTGGGCGTGATACCCGAGGAACTCCGGCCGGCATACACGGACCAGCGGATTGTCGACCTGGAAGGTGAACATCGTCGTGATGCCCGCGCCGCTCATCTCGTCGAGGGCGCCGCTCCGGCGGAGCGCGCTGAGGAGTCCACCGTGCCCATCCGGGGAGAGGGCCAGGCGGTCCGGGGCCTCGCGCAGGATCGCCCCGGTCCGCGCGTCGACGGCGGGTAGCGTCCCCTGGATGACGAAGCGGATCGAATCCGGGTCGAGGCCGAACCATCCCGCCTCCTCGAATGACGCCCTGGTGACGTCATTGTTCTGGGGTGAGGTGAGGATGTACCAGGGCAGGGAACAGCCGTAGCGCTCACGCAGCGCGGCGATCTTCGCGGCGTGGTGGGAAAAGAGGGTGCGCCCGGTGATCGGCGCGAAGGGGTAGTTGCCCTTGGGTCCGTCGAAGCCGAGTCGCGAACCCTGGCCCCCGGCCAGCAGGACGGCGGAGACGCGATCGGAGCGCAGGAGGTTCTCGCCCGCCGAGCGCGCGTCGGCCTCGGAGCGCTCCGCCTCGGCGTCTGCCGGGAGCGGAATCGTCGGTGCCTCGGTCACTTCTCCGAGCGCTGCCTCGCCCTCGCCGGCGATCACGAAGCGATCGACGAGGCTTCCGATGAGCCCGAGATCCAGCTCGGCCACCTGCGCGGACAGTTGCTTCTGGCGACCGCCTGACAGCCCGGCGAGCGCTGCGGCCAGTTCATCCTGGCCGGCGTCCTCGAGCGCGGCGATCTGGGCGGCGACGTCGCTCATGATGTCGCCAGCGCCACTTTGACGACGCCCTCCTCGCGGCTCTCCATCTTCGCGTAGCCGTCCGCGGCCTCCGCGAGCGGGAGGTGAGTGGTCAGGACCGGGCTCGGGTCAAGGGTGTCGGCCACGACCATCTCGACCAGCTGCGGGATGTAGTTCCCCATGGGGATAAGGCCGCCCGTGACCGTGATGTTCTTGACGAACTGGGCGTACCAGTTCATCTCGGGCACGTTGCCCAGGAAGTGGTCCATACCGAGACAGCTGATCGTGCCGCCGGGCCGGACGCAGCCGTAGGCGGTCGTCATCGACTCGCCGCCGGAGATCGAATCGACCACGCAGTGGACGCCCTGCCCTCCGGTGATTTCGCCCACGCGCTCGGCGATCTCCTCGGGGTCGCGGCTCTCGATGATGTGAGTGGCACCCAGCGAGGTCGCAATGGCCAGACGGTCCGGGTGGTGCCCGAGGCAGATCACGTGCTCAGCCCCCCGGGCGGCCGCGCCATGCACAGCGCACAGGCCGACGGCGCCATCTCCGATGACGACGGCGCTCTGCCCCGCTTGAAAGCCCGCGCTCTCGAGCCCGTGCCAGCCGGTGGACATGACGTCCACCAAAGGCAGGAGCTTCGCCTCGTGCTCGGGTGCGGCGAGCGCCTCCGGCATCTTCTTCATCGTGTGGGCAGCGAGCGGGACGCGGGCCATCTCGGCCTGGCCCCCCTGCACCGCACCTCCGTGCTGCCAGAGCCGCGGTGCCCAGCCGAACATCGAGCCCTGAACGCAGGAGTATTCGCTGTCCTCATGGCAGAAGTCGCAGCCGCCGCATGAGACCCCGGCGGCGACCATCACCCGGTCACCGGCGGAGAAGCCGGAGACCTCCTCGCCGACAGCGGCCACGGTCCCGATGAACTCGTGACCGAGACGCGCGCCGGCTCCGAACTCGAACTGCTCACCCGCATGCAGGACGTGGAGGTCCGAACCGCAGATCCCCGCCATGGTGATGTCGACCAAGGCGTCCGTCGGCTGCTCGATCACGGGCTCGTCGACGTCCTCGACCGAGACCCGGCCGTTGCCCTGGAAGGTGAGGGCCCTCATACGTTCTCCTCGCGTGGTCCTGCTGACCTGCAGACCCTAGCGACGACGCTGCGGATGCCGACTCGACGATTCGGGGGGCCGGGAAGGTTCCGGCGGTAGCGTTGCCCGGTCAGGCCCGCCGCCCCCCACACGCGGCAGCTCAGGCGCCGGCGCGCGAGAAGACCTCATCGGGCGGGAGCAGAAGGCCGGTCCAGAAAGGTCCGAAGACTCCGTACTCGGCGCTCACCGGATCGAAGCGCATCTCATAGACGATGTCCTTGATGGCGACCGGGTCGTCAGCGAACAGCGTCACGCCCCACTCCCAGTCGTCGAGGCCCGTCGCGCCGGTGATCAGCTGGATGATCCGACCCGCGTACTTCCGACCCACGCGACCGTGGCCGAGCATCAGCGCCTTGCGCTCCTCGAAGGACAGCGAGTACCAGTTCGCCCCCGGCTCCCGGGTCTTGGACATCGGGTAGAAGGCGATCAGCCGCTTGTCCGGCAGAGTCGGGTAGAGACGATTCTGCCGGTAGCCCGCGATGCGCGCATTCCACGCGGCGAGCTTGCTGTCGACGTCATCGTCACCCTCGGCCACCAGCCGGGCGCGCTCATCGTCCTCGGTGGCGGTGTACTCGCTCAGCTCCGTGAGCGAGATGAACGAGGACACCGGGTCGAGCCCGCGGCCATGGAGATCCTTCGCCAGTCGGTCAAGCGCATCGAGATCCGGAGAGAGGGCCATCAGCCCCGCGTCCGCCCGGCCACCGAGCACGGAGAACGTGACGGCCTGCTGGTCGTCGGCGGAGGCGAAACGCGCGATCGCCTCGGCCGCGCCCTCGGGAGAGCGCACCCGCCAGAAGAGGTGCATCACGCCTCGCCCCTCGGAGACTTCCACCGCCTCAGCCATGTGCGTCCACGCGCTCGCAAACCCGGTTCACGCGCACAGTCTAGAGGCGGCGGGACCCCGCTCTCTGCCAACGTAGTGCCATGAGAAGGATCGAACCCGGGCCGGGACAGGAATCGGTGTGGGACTACCCCCGTCCTCCCGCCGTCACGCCGGTCCCCGCACCGGTCCGCGTGGAGTTCGCCGGCGAGATCATCGCCGCGAGCGAGCGCGCGCTCCGGGTGCTGGAGACCAGCCACCCGCCGGCGGTCTACCTGCCACGCGAGGACTGTCGGGTGGATCTGATGGAACCCCTCGACAGCCGCACGTGGTGCGAGTTCAAGGGGACGGCGCGCTATTTCGCCGTCGTCGTGAACGGCGCCCGAGCCGAACATGCGGCATGGACGTATCCGGACCCGGCGCCGGCCTATGCCGAGCTGGAGGGCTTCGTCTCGTTCTACCCCTCGCGGGTCGATGCCTGCTTCATCGGCGACGAGCGGGTGCGCCCCCAGGAGGGCGACTTCTACGGCGGCTGGATCACCGACGACATCGTGGGGCCGTTCAAGGGCGGCGCCGGGACGCGCGGCTGGTAGCCCCTACGACACCGGGGGCCCTGACGGGCCCCCGGTGAGGTGGCGGATGTCGGCGGGGATCAGCTGTCGGGCTGGCCCTCACCGTTGCCGGGCTTCGGCTTGGGTGCCCTGTGCACCCGGACGCAGGCCACGCCGAGGTTGGAACGCTTGGCGTTCTTCGCGCCGGCGAAGGCGACGTTGCAGACGATGCCCTTACGCGCCCGGTAGCGCAGCTTGGCTTTCGTCTTAGCGTTGCGCGCCT
>JAHEIS010000123.1 GCA_024639225.1 Actinomycetes bacterium
CCCGGCATGCTCGTGCTCCGGGCCCTGCAGCGGGCGCACTACTCGGTCACCTCGCCCGGTCATTCCGGCCTGGCGAGCGAGGCGTACCTCCACTTCACGTCGCCGATCCGGCGCTACCCCGACCTCGTGGTTCACCGGGCGCTGATGGCCAGCCTCGGGCGCGGCACGCCCCCACCGGGGGCCGTCGCCGCCGAGGCGGCGGAGGTGAGCTCGGCGACCGAACGGCAGGCCGCCGATCTCGAGCGCCGGGTGGACCGGATCCTCGCCGCGCTGATGATCGACGCCCGGGGTCCCTCGCCGGCCGTCGAGGGGGAGGTCGTCGGTCTCCTGCCGGGAGGGGCCTTCCTGTTGACCGACGAGGGCTGGGAGGGCTTTCTCCCGGCGCGCTGGATAGCTGACGACTATTTCCACCGCGATCAGTTGGAGATCGCGCTCGTCGGAGAGTCGACCGGTACCCGGGTTCGGCTCGGCGATCGCGTGGCCGTGCGGGTCGCCCGCTGTGATCCCCTGCGCGGCCGCATCGACCTGGAGCTCGCCGCGCCGGCAGGCTCCCGGCGCCGGCACCGGTCGCGCCGCCGCTAGTATCGCCGCCCATGGCGGCAGCACGGAACAAGAAGACGGAGCGGGCTGAGGCCCGGCGCGACATCGCGCGGAACCGGCGTGCCCTGCACCGCTATGAGATCACCGACCGCTACGAAGCCGGCCTGATGCTCTTCGGCAGCGAGGTCAAGGCGCTGCGCGACCGGGGGGCCAGCCTCGGGGAGGCCTACGGGCAGATCTCCAACGGCGAGGCCTGGATCATCGGCATGCATATCCCCGAGTACACCAACGCGTCGATGAACAGCCATGAGCCCACTCGGACCCGGAAGCTGTTACTCAACCGCCGCGAGATCGAGCGGATCGCGGATGCGGTCGCCCAGAAGGGGCAGACCATCGTGCCGCTACGGCTCTACTTCTCCGATGGTGGGCGGGCGAAGCTCGAGATCGGCGTCGGCCGTGGTCGGAGCAACGTCGACAAGCGGCACGCCATCAAGGAGCGCGACGCCCGCCGTGAGGCCGATCGCGCCATGGGAACCCGTCGCGGGTGAACGCCGGCAACACACAACGCTCACAGCTGGGCGCCGCTATCTGTCCGAAAGAACGGTTTTTCCGAGCCCCGTCACGCGCCATTGTGTCGAGTAGATGGCCCACGTCGAGCGCAGCATTCCGGGAACCCATGCCGCACCTGTCGCGGAATCGGTCGACGCGGTAGCGGCCACGCCGTCCATCAACGTGACCCGCATCGGCAACGGGCCGGGTAGCTACGCGGTCCACACGGACCCGCTGACCTCCGGCAGCGTCGTCTACTCGGCGGGTGTCGGGCGCGACATCAGCTTCGACCGCGATCTGATCGAGCGCTTCGGGCTGACGGTCCACGCCTTCGATCCGACCCCGGCATCGATCGTCTGGCTCGGATTGGAGAATCTGCCGGAGCAGTTCCAGTTTCACCGATTCGGGATGGCGGGCCGCGACGGTCTCATCTGCCTACGCCCCCCGGCCGAGGGCCTGCACGGACCTCACACCATCCTCCGGACCCCCCGCTCCGCCGGCGGCGACGTCGAGGTGCCGGTGCTCCGGCTCGGCAGCATCATGAAGGCCTTCGGTCACTCTCGCATCGACCTGCTGAAGCTGGACATCGAAGGGGCCGAGTACGCGGTGATCCGGGATCTCGTCAATGACGAGCTCGATGTCCGCCAGGTGGTGTTCGAGGTCCATGACAACCTGCGCGGCATCACCCGCTGGCACAACGCAGTCGCCATGCGCCGTCTCCGGCGCGCGGGTTACCGGGTCTTCCACACCGACGATCGCCGGGTCTCGATGATCCGCTCCGACGTCATCGCCGATTCCTGAGGCCGGCTCCGTCGGAGCGGGACCCGTTCAGCGGGAGATGCGGTTGGCGAAGCGGAACGTGAACTGTTTGTGCCCGCCCTCCATGACGCGCACCTTCACCTTCGGCGCCGTGGTGCGGGGCATTCGGAACCGGTGGAAGCGCGCCGTGCCCGTGACTGTGTAGGTCTTCTTCCACTTCCGGCCGATTCGGAGCGTGACCTTCCGCGTGCCGCTGCGGGCCTTCATCTTCACGAAGATGAACGTGTCCCGGCCGATCTTCCGCTTCTTGACCCGCGGGTTGGGTCCGGGGTTGAAGATCACACGCGCCCGACGCGTGACGCCGGCCGGATGCTTCTTGAGGAGGGCCTCGTCCTCCGCGCGCTGGGAGGAGTTGCGCGTCAGGTTGTGATCACCGAAGGCATTGAGACGGCGGAGGAAGCTGTCCGTCTGGGAGAGGTCGTTGTCTCCGCGGTAGAGGCCGATACCGTTCTTCGCGATCCGGGTGTTGAGATCGCTGCGCAGGGCCAGCGCCCACTGGCACTCCATCGGATCCTGGCCGGCACAGAGCTTGGCCGATCCGGCCGGAGCGGTCTCCGACGGCGAGACGAGGAAGTGCATCTGGTGAAGGCCGCCGCCGAAGCGGCTCAGCATGTGGGCGACATCACGCGGTCCCTCGACCCACTCCTGGTTGGTGAAGGCGTAGCGCCGCTTCTGGGAGTTGTCGAAGTGGTACATCTCGAGGTGCACGGCGCCCGCGCGTGCCAGGGCGGGGAAGACCTTGAGCCAGGTTGCGAAGTGGGGCTTGCCGTCGCGCCCGAGGTCGTTGTTCTTGCCCAGGCCTTTGCCGATGCCCGATGTGAACGCCGGCGCCATGTAGAACTGGATCCGCTGAGCGTAGGTGCCGCCGTCGATGTAGGGCTTCCGGTCGAGCAGAACCATCGCCTGGCTGAGGCGGTGCGCGAGAGCGGGCCCCTTCTTGTCGTTGAAAGAGTTGCCGATCTCGTCAACGGTCACGATCCCGCTGGCGCAGCCAAAATCCGCGCCGTCGAGCAGACACCGCCCGCTGCGCTGCTCATCAATCTTCTTCTGGAGCAGATTCGCGATGGCGGCGGCGGTCGGCAGCGCCTTGATCTGCCGTGAGCTGACCCGGCTCAGGCGACCCGGAGCATCCGCCGCGCCGCCGAACAGATGGTTGGAGCTCTTCTCCTGACGGTAGGCCCCCCGCGCGAGGCTGAGCGGCCTCTCGCCGCCTGCCGGCGACACCACGAGTCGTTCGACTGCAGCGTCGGTGGAGTAGATCGTGATCTGCTGGGCGGCGGCGGCTCCGGGCAGCAGCAGGCCGGTGAGGGCAAGCCCGGTCGCGAGCTTCGCGGGAATCGGCATGACCATCCTTGGTCGACTGGGGATGTTGCAGGGACGGGGGCGCAGAGAGCCCTCACGGAGTATCGATCGACCCCCGGGCGGCTCCTCTGAACCCCCCGTAGAGACAGCGCTACCATTCCGGCGGTGCCGACCGGAGACGACAGGATCGCCCCTCGCCCGCCGGTGAACCTCCACGACTGGGAGGAGTCGGCCCGTCGCGCTCTCGGGCGCGACGCCTTCGACTATGTCGCCGGCGGCGGGGGGGACGAGGTGACGCTGCGCGACAATCGCGCCGCCTTCGCCCGCTGGAAGGTCCTGCCCCGGGTGCTGCGCCCCGGATCCGGCGCCAGCCTCGCGACGGAGATCCTCGGTCGGCCCTCCGCGCTTCCGATCATGGTGGCGCCGTTCGCCTATCAGGGCATCCTCGACCCCGCCGGCGAGTGCGCCACGGCGAGTGCGGCCGCCGTCGCCGGCGCGCCGATGTGCGTCTCCACCCTGGCCAACCGCTCGCTCGAGGACATCGCCAAGGCGACCGGCGATGGCGATCGGATCTTCCAGCTCTACGCCCAGAAGGATGAGGGGGTGAACGTCGAGATGCTCGCCCGCGCCCGTGAGGCCGGCTACCGGGCGGTCATCGTGACGGTGGATCTCCCGCCTTTCGGGAGCCGCGACCGCGACACCCGGAGCGGGTTCAGCATCCCGGCTGACCTCGGGCTGCCGAACATCCCCCCGCCACCCGGGCACGACGGCACGCTCACGCCCCACGACACCTCGTTCCTGATGAACGCCGACATGGGCTGGTCCGACATCGAGCGGATCGTGGCCGAGGCCGGCCTGCCGGTCGTGGTGAAGGGGATTCTCGCGCCCGCCGACGCCGTTCTCGCCGCTGAGCACGGCGCGGCCGGCGTGATCGTCAGCAACCACGGTGGGCGCCAACTGGATGGCGTCCCCGCGACGATCGATGCGTTGGAGCCGGTCGTTCAGGCCCTCTCGGGGCGCGCGGAGGTCTGGGTTGACGGGGGCGTTCGGCGCGGGACCGACGTGCTCGCCGCCCTGGCTCTCGGCGCGCGGGCCATCCTGATCGGCCGACCGGTCGCCTGGGGTCTCGCCGCCGCCGGCCCGGCGGGCGTCGAGGCCGTGCTCTCCACGCTCGCGTCAGAGTTCCAGACGGCGCTCACCCTCGGTGGGGTGGCCTCACCCACGGAGATCTCCCGCGAGATGGTCTACCCCGGTCGGGGATCGCCGGCGTAGAGCGGACCGACCCGTGCCGGGGAATCGGGGGTCCTGCTAGAATCCCCCCACGGGCCCGATCCAGTTTCGACGGAATGGGACCGAATCGGTAAGCGAGCCGCGGCCCCGGTGGACCGCGTTAACAACCGGGAACAACGTGTAGCTGCGAAGACTTCGTCTGATCAGCTCGCTTTCGCCGCCTAAACAGCGGTTCTGAAAGCCATCGGCCCTCCTTCGGATCGCGAGGGGGATCACCGGTGTCGGCTAGCGATTCTGGCCCGGCCGCAGAGGTTCTCGGCAGCCGGGTGAGATTTCAGGAGAACCTGGCGAGGTGGCGATTCTGCCGGTGGCGGCGCCCTTCGTGAGACTCCGCCACCGGCTGCGCTCGGAGAAGCCGTTTCGGAAGCATTTTCGGACGCCGGGGCAGTGCCGGCCGGGTCCACTGCTCACCACTCAACCGCCTCGGGCCCCGCATCGCGGGGCCCGAGGCCTTCGTGGGCCCGCTCGCCCGCGGGAACCCGGAGCGCCGAAATCCCGTTCTCATCGTCGCTCGCGACCCGATCGAGCTATCCTCGTCGCGACGATCCCCCCCGACGGAGCGGGGAGAGTTCGCTGTTATGACCACTTCGGCTTCGCTAATCTCACAGGTGCGGTTTCGACCGTGGATGCCCACCAAGGGACCCGGAGACGTCACAATTTCTCCCAGAGATGACGGACGCCGGACCGATGTGCCCGCCCGGTTCAGGCGTGATCCCGCGAGCCGACCCCCCGCGGTCGTGGCGGCCGTCTCCGGCCAGTTCCCGTGGTGCCGCCGATGATGCTCGTCGCCGACGGCCTCCTCGGGCCGCTACGCGAGGCCGGGCCCGGGATTCTGTCGGTGTTCGCGGTCACCGCCGCGGTCATCGTGGTGGCGCTATTCATCCTGTCGTCCGTCCGCGCTCGTCAGAGCCAGCGCCCTCTGACGGCGTCCGACGGGCCGGCGACGGACGCTCCGGCCGCGCCGGAGACGCCATCCCCCCCCACGGTTTCGGGCGGGCCGCGACCCGACGGGCCACGGATCGGCCCGCGGCCATCCGACCAGCAGAAACGCAACGGTGCGAGCGACCTGGACCAGGAGGCCTCGGCGCGAACCGACGAGGCCGCGGCGGCCTCATTCTCCGCTGGACCCCGGGCGCAACGACAATCCGCCAACGCTGAGGTGAGCGACGTGGACATCAACGACGGTGAGCGAACGGAACGACTCGTCGGCAAGCTGCGAACGACTGAGGACGAGGTCGCCAGGCTCCGTGCCGAGGGCGAACAGCGTGACCGGCGCATCCGCGCGTTGCAGGGCGAGATCGGCGAGGACGCGGGGGAGGTGTCGGTCGCGCTCGAGGAGAAGACGCGCGAGATGGCGCGTCTGCTCGAGACCCAGGAGCGTCAGCTCGCGTCCGTCCGGGACCAGCTGCGCGCCGAAAAGGCCCGGGCCGGCGAGACGGCGGAGAAGGCCCGGGTGGCGGACGACCTCCGTATGGCCGTGAGCCGGCGTGAGGAGCGCCTGGCGGAACTGACCGTCGAGGCCGAGGGTCGCGCGGCCCGAGAGAAGCAGCTCACCGCGCAGCTCGAGGCCTCGCAGGCCAAAGCCCGTCGCCTCCAGCAGGCGCTCGCCGAGCGCTCCGACGAGCCGTCCGCGAGCAGGAACGCGTCAGCGGAGCTCGCCGACGCGCGAGCTGAGATCGAACGCCTCCGGGGCGCCTCGTCGACGGGCGCGGACTCCGCCGATCTCACGGCCGCCCGGGCCGAGATCGAACGGCTCAGGCAGAACGCCGGCGCCGGCCGGGAGAAGCAGCTCACTGCGCAGCTCGAAGCCGCCCAGGCAAAGATCCGCCGGCTTCAGCAGGCCTCGAGCCGCCCGGCCGCCGACCGGGATGAGATCACCCGGCTGCGCACGGCCCTGAGCGAGCGCGACCAGCGCCTCAGCGAGCTCTCGTCCGAGGGCGACCAGCGGAGTCGTCGCGAGAGCCGGTTGAGTGAACAGCTCGAGGCCACGCGCGCGCAGATCGGACGCCTCCGCCAAGCGGTGGCCGAGCGCGATCAGCGCCTCGCCCAGACGGAGACCAGCGACGAGCAATCCGA